>JBAZCE010000015.1:14391-25112 GCA_041671105.1 Gallionella sp. | reverse complement strand
AGCAGGAGTGCGGTATCACCATGCCGCAACGTACGGTAGGGCACTACTTAAAGCGCTGGGGATTTACGCCGCAAAAACCGATCAAGAAGGCGTACGAGCAGCGCCCTGAGGCGGTCAAGCAGTGGTTGGATGATGAGTATCCGGTGATTGCCAAGCGCGCCCATGCTGAGAACGGTGAAATTCACTGGGGTGACGAGACGGCACTGGTCAATACCGATGTTCGGGGACGAGGCTTCGCGCCCAAGGGGAAAACGCCAGTGGCTTACGCCCCCGGCACGAGGCAGCGGTTGTCGATGATTGCCACCGTAACGAACAAGGGTTGTGCGCGCTGGCAGATTATTGACGGGAATTTCGACTCTGAACGTCTGATCGAATTTCTTGAGTTTCTAATCAAAGACGCGAAGAAAAAAGTGTTCCTGATTTTGGATAATTTGCGTGTGCATCACAGTAAGCCTGTGAAGGCTTGGCTGGAAACAAATAAGGAAAAAATTGAGTGCTTCTATTTGCCAAGTTACAGCCCGGAATTGAACCCGGAGGAACGGTTAAATGCAAATTTGAAACAAGCGATGGGAACGAAAGTGCCGGTACGCACCAAGGAAAAATTACGCGCCGCAGCCAAGGAGCATATGACTATGCTGGAGAATAATCCTGAACGTGTCGCGTCCTTCTTTCAAGACCCGAACGTCAAATATGCTGCGTAAACTTTTTAATTGCCGGGTCAATAATACTTAAAACCTTTTTTCATCCACGAAACGATTCTCGCAGGGTTGTTGGCATAAGCCAGCAACTCGCAAAAGCATGAAAAGGATTAAGCAGGCAAAGCCGCATAGCGGCTGCTCGCAAACATTTGGCGGTTGCTTTTGCGGTAATCACAGTAAGCGTGACGATCGGGCACTGGATAGTGGCTGTTCTTTAAGTGAATGCGGTCATTTGCACTGGTCGGATGGTCGTATATCGCTTAATTTTGCCGTTATGCTAGAACGCCGAATTCTGGTGGAAGAACTCGAAGCATTGTTTGATCGCAGCGCGCTTTTGATTGTCCATCCTGACAAATTCCACGCCGCATAAATACTTGTCGCCTTCCTTGTGCTGCCATGCGACGCGTCCTTCAAGACTGACGGGAGCCTGGTTTGAATATTTATTCAGATCATCGTCAGGCAGCAGCAGCGAAAGTGCCAGAGTCTGCTTTTCATCGACAGCTTCAGCGACTCTCAGACGCAGCCCTACCATGGAAAAATCGCTGCTCACAGCATCCTGTTCTTTGCGATTCTGCAATACTTTAACCAGCAGGCTGTTGTTGGCACGGGGTGCCTGGCGTTTATCGTGAGAGTACGACTCGGAGCGCTTTTCGCTGTTGAATGTAAAGCCCTTGAGGATGTTCCCCAGTCTGTCAGTTACCATGCGTAAGTCGTCGCCGATGGTGGCGGAGACCGTGGTTTTATCCACGCTTTCCTTGAGAATGGAAAATAATGTTTTCATCGTGGATTCCAGCAATGCAAACTGATCCAGTTGCTGCTGGCTGACATTGGAAATCCCTTCGTTGGCCTGCGCGGTTTCAGCGGCATTGCTGGCCATCCCTTCGATGGTGGCGGCCGTTTTTCCGGATTCTTGTTGTGTGATTTTTACTTTTTCAACCACAACATTCATGGTCTGCGCCACCTGCTGTACCTTGCCTGACAGCAGTTTTACAATATCGCTTACCTCGGTTGCGGAACGGGTAGTTCGCTCGGCCAATTTTCTTACCTCATCGGCAACTACCGCAAAGCCTCGCCCCTGTTCTCCCGCACGGGCGGCTTCAATGGCAGCATTGAGCGCCAGCAAGTTGGTTTGCCCGGCAATCTCCTTGATGGTGTTGGTGATGCTGTGTATCTGTTGAGCAGACAGCTCCAGCTCGCTTATTTCGGCAGAGGTGATGTTGACCTGCTGCGTTGTTTCTTCCATGAACAGGATGTTCTGGCGTACGCTCTCGATACCTTCCTGTGCCAGCGATTCTACCCGCCGTGAGCGCTGTACCGCATCGATTGCATGCGTCAGTACGCTGGAAGAAATCTGGTGCAATGCAGCCATCGCACAGTTGACTTCCCCGGATCGATTCTCCTGCTGCCGGGTGACGTCGGCAATCTCGTTGGAAATTTTGGCGACCTGATAGGCAGACTGCCCCATATACCTGCCGCAATACTCGATTTCACCCATGACGTTGGAAAATGTGTGCGCCGTATTGCGCACAGCATTCAACATTTCGCCCATTTCATCCCCGGATGTTGATTCGATGGATACCGACAGGTTGCCGCCCGCCAGCTGGTTGGCGGCCCTGACGACCTCCTTCACCGGGTTGCTGATCAGACGGATGATGATGTAGGCAAGCAGCACGGCAACCAGCACGATAATCACGGAAACAAAGATAATCTCCTCGCGTGCATCGGATAGTTTTTTGGTAAACAACTGCGAGTGTTCGAGAGACTTTGTGGTGTTGATGGCAATCAACTGATCCAATGCTGCGCCAAGCGGTTTGTCTGCTCCCTTGATCGCCTTGTCTAAATCGGCAATTGCAGCGTTGCCGGTCTTGAGCTCGATCAGTTTGTTCATCGATACCCGGTAATCTTTGGTGCCCGCCCGTATCGCGTTCAGTAACTGCGACTCCTCGGTGCTGATACTGCCTGTTTCGGCATAAGCTCCGGCGATCTTGTCGATCTGTTCCATGTCGGCTAAAAACTTTTTATCGTAATCGCCGCCGCGCAGGATGTAATTTTTGAAGTGATGCACGCCATTGCCGAGTCCGATGGCGGCGGATGTGACTGCCGTGCGTTTGGATAGCGTCACATGCTCGAACTGATCCCACTCGGTTTTGATTTGAAGGTTGTTATAAAGCGTAATGCCAGACATGAACATTGCCAGCAAAATAACGATTCCGAACGACAGGATCAATTTGGTGGGAATGCGTAAATTGGAAAACATCGGGTTCCTTCGTCCAAAAGTCGTGATACTCGAGCGGTTACGTACCCGTGCATGATAGACCGCATGTATTATCGGATGCAAACCGATAAGTGCGTTCACGATGAGAGTCGGGCGGATTTAATACGCGAAATTACAAAAAACAGGTTTAGCTTGTCTTTGCCGGAGCGCCAGTCAGCTTCACCAGCGCGTATTCCAGGCTGTCAGAGAGTGCATGCCAGCTGGCATCGATGATGTTGGTGCTTGCACCGACTGTCGTCCATACCAGACCTGCGCCCTGAAAGGTGATGAGTACGCGTATCAGCGCCGAGGTGCCTTTGGCGCTGTCCAGAATGCGCACCTTATAATCGGTCAGGCGCACCGTTTTTAGTACCGGATAAACGTCTGCCAGCGCGCTGCGCAACGCGCTGGACAATGCATTGACAGGCCCGTTGCCTTCGGCTGCGACGAACTTGACTTCACTGTTTACTTTTACTTTTACCGTTGCTTCGGACAATAGCCCGCGACCATGGCGGCGTTCGGTTATCACGAAATAATCGATCAACTCAAAAGGCTGAATATAATCGGTGCGCAGGCGGTGCAGCATCAGTTCAACGCTGGCCTCCGCTGCCTCAAAGGTAAAGCCTTCGTGCTCCAGATGTTTGATGTGGCCCAGCACGCGTTGGGCATCTTCGTTGGCAAGATCAATGCCCAGCGCCTTTGCATGGAGCTGGATGTTGCCGCGCCCAGACAGTTCCGATACCACCGAGCGCATCTGGTTGCCAACCAGCCCGGGGTCGATATGCTGGTAGGTGTCGGCCGCTTTCAGGATCGCGGCCACATGGATGCCGCCTTTGTGTGCGAAGGCGCTATGACCGATGTAAGGTGCATGTGCGTAGTGCTTGAGATTGACAACCTCTGCGATGAAGTGGGAAAGCGCTGTCAGTTCGCACAACTGTTCCGGCGTTACCACCGGCTTATCCATCTTGAGCTGCAGATTCGGGATGATGGTGGTCAGATTGGCATTGCCGACGCGCTCGCCGTAACCGTTGATGGTGCCCTGTACTTGCGTGCAGCCGCCTCGCACCGCTGCCAGCGAATTGGCGACGCCGCAACCCGTGTCGTTGTGGCAGTTCACACCCAGCGGGGTGCGGATATGGCGCGCGACTTCGCGTACGATTTCCTCGACTTCCCAGGGCAGCTTGCCGCCGTTGGTCTCGCACAACACCAGCCAGTCGGCTCCCGCATCGGCCGCCGCCTGCAAGGTTGCCAGTGCATATTCCCGGTTGGCCAGAAAGCCGTCGAAAAAATGCTCGGCGTCGAACACCACTTCTCGCCCCTTTGATTTGATGTAGGACACGCTGTCTCTGATCATCGCGAGATTTTCTTCCGGCGTGGTTGAAAGCACTAACTTGACGTGATAGTCGGAGCTCTTTCCGACCATCGTAACCACCGGCGTGGCAGCGAGAAGCAGCGCCTGCAAATTGGCATCCTGCTCGCACTGGATATGCTTTTGTCGCGTCCTGCCGAAGGCGGCGAGCTTGGTTTGTCCCAGATCAAGTTCTGCTGCGCGTGCAAAGAACTCGGCATCCTTAGGGTTGGAGCCGGGCCAGCCGCCTTCGATGTAGTGAAAGCCGAAGGCGGCAAGCCTGCGGGCTATGACGAGCTTGTCGTCAACCGACAGGGAGATATCCTCGCGCTGCGTGCCGTCGCGCAATGTGGTGTCGTAGAGAAAGACCTGGCTCATGGCGCCGGAGATCAGTGCGTTTCTTGAATCACTTCGAAGTCGTGCGTGACGAGTGCGGTGGCGCCCAGCATGATGGAGGCCGAGCAGTATTTTTCAGCGGACAGTTTGATCGCCTTTTCGACAGCTTCGGGTTTGATGTCGCGTCCCTTGACGACGAAGTGCATGTGTATTTTGGTAAATACCTTGGGGTCAGTTTCGGCACGCTCTGCATTCAGTTCGACGTAACAGTCGGAAACCTGCTGACGGCTCTTTTTAAGAATGCTGATTACATCGAAGCTGGTGCAGCCGCCTGCGCCCAGTAACAGTAATTCCATTGGTCTAGGTCCCAGGTTGCGACCGCCTGCAGCAGGAGCGCCGTCCATAAGGATGGCGTGGTTGCTTTCTGTTTCACCCAGGAAGGAGACTTGTTCTACCCATTTGACGCGTGCTTTCATAATATTCCTTTAGTCGTTTAGTTCGTTGCCGATTTTATTCGATACCAGAGCAAGCCGATTAACTCATGGACAAAAATGCTACTGTCGCGCATCGATTCGGCACGCGGCATGAAGGATACAAGGTTGCTTCTGTGGCGCGTGGTAAACGCGGTGGGCGCTTCGATGACCTCGAATCCTGCGCTGCGAAAAGCAGCTGCCGAGCGTGGCATATGCCAGGCGTGTGTGACCAGATATATTTTTTTGATGCCTTGCAGGGTCTGGTAGGAATTTCGCGCATTCTCAAATGTGTTGTCAGAACTGTCTTCGGTCCAGCGTGCCGGAACCTGGAAATCCTGCTCCAGCGCCGTGCGCATTTGCAATGCCTCGGATGTGCCGTGGCCGACAGGTCTGCCGCCGGTCACCAGAATCGGCAATTTGAACTCGCGCTGCAATCTTGCACCATAGCGTAAACGCACCAGTGTCGTTTCGCTGACGGTGTCCTGTCCTGCATATTCCGGTGCATGGAAGTATGTGCCGCCGCCGAGTATAACAATGGCAGATGCCTTTTGTGTCTGCTCATTAAGCGGTGAGGTTTGTGCCTCAAGTAAACGCAACGCACGTTCTGCGATGAAAGGCGTGGAAGCGATCCACAGCAAGGCGAACGACGCGATGATGATCACGCGCGCGGCCTTGGGGCGGCGATAGAGCAACACGATGCCTGACAGCAATAGCAGCAGCAGGCTCATCGGGGGGAGCAGGGCTGTACTTATAACTTTGGTTGCAAACCAGGACATAAAACGCTTTCGATAGATATGAGTCGGCTATCTTATTACAAATCGCATGAATATTAGAAAGCCGTCGGCGTGATATACTGTTTTTTCGTTTGCCAGCACATCCGCGGATTGATAATACACTTTTAGTTAAATACTGTTTGACAGAGTCTGACAGGGTGTATAGAATTCGCGCCCTTCGAGGTTTCAATATAAGAATTTTAGGAATAGTGGATATGAAAACATTTTCCGCAAAAGCACACGAAGTCCAGCATGACTGGCTTCTGGTTGATGCTGCTGATCAAGTGCTCGGCCGTCTGGCAGCACAAATTGCTTCGCGTCTGCGCGGCAAGCATAAAGCAATTTACACCCCATACGTGGATACCGGCGATTTCGTCGTAGTCATCAATGCGGATAAATTGCGAGTAACAGGTAACAAGGCTGAAGCTAAGCTGTATCATCGCCACACAGGTTATCCTGGCGGCCTGTACACGACTAACTTCACCAAGATGCAAGGTCGTCATCCTGCCCGTGTTCTGGAAAAAGCGGTCAAGGGTATGCTGCCTAAAGGTCCTCTGGGCTACGCGATGTTGCGCAAGATGAAGGTGTATGCGGGTTCTGCGCATCCACATGAAGCGCAACAACCTAAACTCATTAATTTGTTGAAGGCGTAATCATGACTGTTACTTATAACTACGGAACAGGTCGTCGCAAGAGTTCAGTGGCGCGTGTTTTCATCAAGGCTGGTAAAGGCGACATCGTTGTCAACGACAAGCCTGTAGATATTTATTTTTCCCGTGAAACAGGCCGTATGATTGTGCGTCAACCTTTGGGTCTGACGGATACTCTGGGTCAGTTCGATATCATGGTTAACGTATCCGGCGGCGGTGAAAACGGCCAGGCTGGTGCGGTTCGTCATGGCATCACACGTGCATTGATCGACTACAACGCAGACTTCAAGCCTGTATTGAAGGCCGCCGGTTTGGTGACACGCGATGCGCGTGAAGTTGAACGTAAGAAAGTCGGTCTGCGTAAAGCTCGCCGCAGGAAGCAATTCTCCAAGCGTTAATTGTCTTCGAAACCTGTCAAAGGGTTCGTGCCACAAAGCCGCCTTCGGGCGGCTTTGTTGTATCATACTATCTGATGATAAAGGGGTTGTTATGATTAAAGTAGGCATAGTGGGTGGAACAGGTTATACCGGGGTTGAGTTATTGCGCCTGCTGGCGCTTCATCCTCGGGTCTCAATTCAGGCGATCACATCCCGTGCCGATGCGGGAACGGGTGTCAGTCAGATGTTTCCCAGTCTGCGCGGTCTGGTCGATCTGCTGTTTGTTCATCCTGAAGAGGCTCATCTTGAGCAGTGCGATCTGGTGTTTTTCGCCACGCCTAACGGCATCGCGATGCAGCAAACCCGTGCCTTGCTGAATGCCGGTGTGAAGGTGATCGATCTCGCCGCAGATTTCCGTTTGCAGGACATCGCATCGTGGGAAAAATGGTATGGGATGAAACACGCTTGTCCTGACCTGGTCGCGGAGGCGGTTTATGGTCTTCCGGAAATCAATCGTGAAAAAATCAAACCGGCCAGATTGATCGCCAATCCGGGTTGCTATCCGACGGCGGTGCAGTTGGGTTTTATTCCCTTGCTCGAGGCGGGCGTGATCGAGGCCGGCAGCCTGATTGCCGATGCCAAGTCGGGCGTGTCGGGTGCCGGGCGCAAGGCTGAGATCGGTGCGCTGTTTGCGGAAGCCGGGGACAACTTCAAGGCCTATGGTGTTGGCGGCCATCGCCATCTTCCTGAAATAAAGCAGGGTCTGACGCGCGTGGTCGGCAACGAGGTCGGCCTTACCTTTGTGCCCCATTTGACACCGATGATACGCGGCATTCACGCCACCCTCTACGGAAAACTGACACAGGATGTGGACTTGCAGTCCTTGTTCGAGCAGCGTTACGCGAATGAAGCCTTCGTCGATGTAATGCCGGCCGGCAGTCACCCGGAAACGCGTTCGGTGCGCGGCTCAAATCGTTGTCGCATCGCCGTGCATCGGCCGCAAGGCGGCGATACGGTCGTGGTGTTGTCCGTGATCGACAATCTGGTTAAGGGTGCTGCAGGGCAGGCAGTGCAGAATATGAACATCATGTTCGACTTCCCTGAAAATATGGCGCTGAATATCGTTCCATTGCTGCCCTGAACCTGTGCAGATGAAATCATCAGCCGGCCTGTCTTTCGTGTCGATCACCGTCGTGCGGGGTTACTATTAAAAAAGTGTGGCGCAAAGCCCGGCGCAGGTTCAGCATATCTGCGCCGCGTTTGTCGGTGCGTCCGCATATCGCATGGTATTTGCGCTGGAGCATGATGTTGCCTTTCGTGCTGGCGGCAATCGGCCTGATCTGGTTTGCCTATGACAGCGGACTCGAATTTGCCGGTTTTCACCGTGGAGAAACGCAGCGCGAGCTGGCTGGGTTGCATGCCAGTCTTGCCAGGCTGACAAATGAAAATGCGCAGCTTAATAGCAAGGTTGCGCAGTATCAGCAGCAGATTCAGATGGAACAGGGGCGTAGTATGGAGACGGTCAGGCAGATGAAAAGTCTGAATGACGAAAATACGCGTTTGCAGGAAGATTTGAATTTATTTCAGAATTTGACGTCGGTAAATGGCAAGGAAGACGAGTTGGCGATTCATCGTCTGACGCTTGAACGCGATAAGATTCAGGGGGAATACCGTGTGCGCATGCTGCTGGTTCAGGGTGGGCAGCGCATCAGGGAGTTTTCAGGTGGCTATCAGCTTGTCGCAACGTTTGAGCAAAAGGGACGGAAAACGAGCCAGCTATTCCCCTCGGATGTGTCAGGCCTTGGCCAGTTTCAGGTTAAATTCAAGTATTATCAGCGTCTGGAGCAAAATTTGCGGTTATCGCCTGATGCGCAATTGCAGAACATACAGGTTCGGCTCTTCGAATCCGGTGCGCATGAACCAAAAGTCCGGCAAAGCGTCGATCTTTTGTAAAGAGGAGAACAGTTTGTTCAGTAAAAAGCACAGCAAGCCGCAAAACCGGATTGATACGCTGATTGGTGCTGGAACGGTTATCGACGGGAACATGAGTTTTGCCGGTGGAATGCGCATCGATGGGCAAGTGAACGGCAATGTGATCGCTGTTGCCGGCAAACCGTCTACCCTGGTGTTGAGCGAACAGGGATCTGTGCACGGAGATGTGAGTGTCACGCATCTGGTGGTTAACGGCGTCATTCGCGGATCAGTTACTGCAAGCGAATATCTTGAACTCCATGCCAAAGCCCGTGTCTCAGGCGACGTGCATTACAAAATGCTGGAGATTCAGGTGGGCGGGATACTCGAAGGGCGTCTGATACATAGCGATGCTGCCGATCAGGAAAATGTGCTGGCGTTTAAAACAAATATATCTTAAGGAGAAATTATGAATGCAATGACTGAAGTATCACAAGACCTGCTGGTGTTTACCGATAATGCGGCTGCCAAGGTTCGCCAACTGATCGAGGAAGAGGGTAACAGCGAACTCAAGCTGCGCGTATTTGTCAGCGGTGGCGGCTGTTCCGGCTTTCAGTACGGTTTTACTTTCGATGAAATCGCCAACGAAGATGACACCGTGCTGGATAAAAACGGTGTGCAATTGCTGATCGATCCGATGAGTTTTCAGTACCTGGCCGGCGCCGAGATCGACTATCAGGAAGGTCTGGAAGGTTCGCAGTTCGTCATCAAGAACCCGAATGCAACGACGACTTGCGGCTGCGGATCTTCATTCTCGGTATAGGTTGTTGATGTAGCAGTGTGTGGAAAAATGGCGCTCTTTGCGCCATTTTTTTATGCCGGATAAACCGCGCCCAGTATGCAGGGGTGTGCAGCGCCCGTCACCTGCGGCAGGTTAGCGGGATTGTTCAGGATGTTTTGTTGCGCCAGCCAGGCGAAGGCGATGGCTTCCAGATAGTCGCTGTCCATGCCGAGGGTGTTTGTGGTCTGGATGCTGCTTTCAGGCAGCAGCGCGGCCAGGCGATTCTTCAGTGTCAGATTTTTCGCGCCGCCTCCGCACAGGTATATTTGTTGCGCGCCCGTGCATTGATCGATTATGGCTGTGGCTATCGTCCTGCTAGTTAACTCCAGCTGCGTGGCTTGCACATCCCCGGCCAATTCGTCCCCGTTGAGCTTATTCTGTAACCACGCCATATTGAACAGGTCGCGACCGCAGCTCTTGGGTGGCGGAAGCGAAAAATACGGCTCCGACAGCATTTGCGCAAGCAACGCCGGTAATATCTTGCCGGTCGCGGCCCATGCGCCGCCGGCATCGAACGGCGCCTCACGGTGTTGCATGCACCATGCGTCCATCAGCAGGTTGCCGGGACCGCAGTCGAAGCCGATCGTTGCGCTGCCTGGTTTGAGATCGGTCAGATTGCTGATGCCGCCGATGTTGACGATCACCCGGTGCTGAACGGGATCGCGCATGATCCTGTCGTGAAAGGCGGGGACCAGCGGGGCGCCCTGACCGCCTGCTGCAATATCGCGGCTGCGAAAATCGCTGACCACGCTGATTCCTGTCAGTTCGGCCAGCAGGGCGGCATTACCAATCTGCAGTGTGTAGCCGTGTTCCGGGCAGTGGCGGATGGTCTGGCCGTGGCAGCCTGTCGCCGTGATCTGTCCGGGTGAGTATCCTGCCTCATTCAGCAGCGAATTTACGCTCAGCGCGTACAGTCTTGCCAGTTGATTTGCGATCAGTTGAGCGCGGTGCAGTTCGCCCGAGGATGGTTTGTGCAGGTCGAGTATCGCCAGTTTCAGTGCGTCGTCGTACGGCAAATAGTATTTGCTGATGAGTTTGTTCTGGTTGAAGTCAACCAGGA
>JBAZCE010000015.1:689-14381 GCA_041671105.1 Gallionella sp. | reverse complement strand
GGCGTCGATGCCGTCCAGGCTGGTTCCGGACATCAGTCCGATGTAGAGCGACTGCTTCAACTAATCGAGTTTGGCCAGATTGGTGTTGCGCAACTGGTTAAGGCTTGCGACAAATTTATCGGCCATCGATTTAAATGCAGTCCTGTTGGCGCCATTGATAGGCAGTGCATTAGGCAGAGCCACGCGCAACGGGTCGCGCTGCTGGCCATCTATTCTGAATTCATAATGCAGATGCGGGCCGCTGGCCAGACCTGTCATGCCGACATAGCCGATCACATCGCCCTGTCGGACGTGTTCGCCGTTGTGTAAGCCCTTGGCAAAGCGCGACAGATGCCCGTACACGGTCGATAGATTGGCCTGGTGCTTGAGTATGATGACATTGCCATAGCCGTTCTGTTGGCCGACGAGGGATACTGTACCGTCGGAAGTCGCCTTGACCGGTGTACCCGTCGCGGCGGCAAAATCAACGCCCTTGTGGGCGCGCCACTTGTTCAGTACCGGATGAAAGCGGGACATGCTGAAGCCTGAGCTGACGCGTGAAAAGGCGATAGGTGAACGCAAAAACGCCTTCTTCAGGCTGCGGCCTTCGGGTGTGTAATAGTCGCTGTGCGTAGCATCGCTCTGGAAGCGCACCGCGCGGTAGACATTGCCCTGGTTGATAAATTCGGCAGCCTGGATCTGTCCCGCCTTGACCAGTGCTCCGTTGCTGTAGGTCATTTCATAAACGGCGGTGAACTTGTCGCCGCGCTTCAAATCGTGGTGAAAATCCACGTCGCCGCTGAAAATCTCGGTTAACTGGTTGGCTGCGGATTCAGGCATGCCTGCCGCATCCGTGGCGGCATACAGGCTGGTCTTGATTTCGCCGGTGCGCACAAACAGACGCTTTTCCAGTAGTGCGGTGACCGTGCTGGCGCTGAAGGTGTTGCCCTGTTTGCTGATGACGACCTTTGCGCCCTGCTCGCCAAGATAGCTCAGTGAAACCAGTGCACCTGACGAATCGGTTACGGCTTGAACTTCTTTTCCTGAGGATAATTTGCGGAAGGCGCGTGCTTCGTTGCTGTTGCGCAGATAGTCGCTGGCAGCCGCATCCTTGATGTTCAGGCGTTGCATCAGCTCTGCTACGGTGTCACCCGGCTGTACACGTTCGGTGTGCCAGAACGTGGTGGTATTGGTATCGACAGGCGCGGCGGTTGGCAGCGCGAGTTGTTCGATGGCAATTTTCCCGGTGTCCAGACCAAGATTGCTGGTGGGGACAAGACCGAATGCGGTCACGACGCCGAGCAAAGGCATGGTGGATACAGTGACGAACCAGCGTAATTTCTTTTTGCGTTCTAGGTTGAGCGTGTTTTGCGTTAACATTCGCGTCTCCGTGAGCCGATTTTTAGTTAAAATCAGCTTCATTTTTACATTGGCGCGAACTTTAACAGAAACAGGCTATTCCTTAAAGCTTTAACTGACATTAAATATTCCTGCTCGCAGAATCGGATCGCCAAGCGGTCTGAGCCTCTGTTGAGCGACAGTGCATCCCTGGAACTTGAATTGAAAATATATGAATGAAATGACACAAGCGCTTGATTTGATAAAACGCGGTTCGGATGAACTGTTGATAGAGGCAGAATTGAAGCAGAAGCTGGCGCTGGGGCGCCCTTTGCGCATCAAGGCGGGTTTTGATCCTACCGCGCCGGATTTGCATCTTGGTCACACGGTGCTGCTCAACAAGATGCGCCAGCTACAGGATCTGGGGCATCACGCACTGTTTCTGATAGGCGATTTCACCGGCATGATAGGCGATCCGACCGGTAAAAATACCACCCGTCCGCCCTTGACGCGCGAGCAGGTGCTGGAAAATGCGCAGTCTTATCGCGATCAGGTATTCAAGGTGCTGGATCCTGAAAAGACCGAGGTGGTGTTTAACTCGACCTGGATGGATAAATTCAGTGCGGTGGATCTGATCAGGCTGGCGGCGACGCATACGGTTGCGCAAATGCTCGAACGCGATGATTTCTCCAAGCGCTACAAGAGCAGCCAGCCGATCGCGATACACGAGTTTGTCTATCCGCTGGTGCAGGGGTATGACTCCGTTGCACTGAAGGCGGATATCGAGCTGGGTGGAACGGACCAGAAATTCAACCTGCTGATGGGGCGCGAGATGCAGCGGCATTACGGGCAGCCTGCGCAGTGCATACTGACCATGCCGTTGCTGGAGGGGCTGGATGGCGTGAACAAGATGTCCAAGTCGCTGGGCAACTATATAGGTGTGACCGATGCGCCTCAGGATATGTTTGGCAAGCTGATGTCGATTTCCGATGTGTTGATGTGGCGTTATCTGGAATTGTTGTCGTTCCGCAGTATGAGTGAAATCGCCGCATGGCGCACCGAAGTGGAAGGCGGACGTAATCCTCGCGATATCAAGGTATTGCTGGCGCAGGAGATTGTCGCACGCTTCCATTCAGGTCGGGATGCGGAAGCTGCGCTGGACGAATTCGAGGCGCGTTTTTGCCGTGGTGCATTGCCGGACGATATGCCTGAAATCAGTGTTACCGCAATCGGCGGAAGCATCGCGGTTCCGCAGCTGCTCAAATCTGCCGATCTGGTTGCCGGTACCTCCGAGGCGATGCGTATGATCGCGCAAGGGGCGGTCAAGCTCGATGGTGAACGTGTGAACGATAATGCCGATACGGTAGCTGCCGGACGGGTCGTGGTGGCCCAGGTCGGCAAGCGCAAGTTTGCCAGAATCACAGTGGTGTAAAAAGATATTCCTGTCCACGAAATACACGAAAGGCACAAAAATATGACGAATCTTGTTGTTGATTTGGATTGTTTTGGTGTTTTTTAAATAAATGTCGTTGTTGGTTAATACGTTGAAATAATAATGTTGTTTGGTGCTATTATGCGGAGTGCGGGCAGTTTTCGAGATAAATAAGTGGAGTTTGTGGCTTTTTGCTTGTTCGTGCCTTTCGTGTTTTTCGTGGACAGACGTTTTTAAATCAGGTTTATTTGTGCTCATGGTGAAATATGAGTTGTTATGCGCGAGTGCTTTTGCTAGAATCGCGCCCTCAATTTTTTGGTAGAAGGTAGTTCGTAGATGACAACCGTACGTGTTAAAGAGAATGAGCCGTTTGAAGTCGCAATGCGTCGTTTCAAGCGTTCTGTAGAAAAAACCGGTCTGCTGACCGATTTGCGTGCGCGCGAATTTTACGAGAAGCCAACTGCTGAACGTAAGCGCAAGCTGGCTGCTGCCGTTAAGCGTCACTACAAGCGTCTGCGCAGTCAGACTCTGCCACCTAAGCTTTACTAAGCTTTTTTCTGGTTGTCCACGCTTGCGTGGCAATTGGAGGTGATATGAGTCTAAAGCAACAAATTACTGATGATATGAAAGCCGCAATGCGTGCCAAGGAAACGGCGCGTCTTTCGGCTATTCGTCTTCTACTCTCGGCGATCAAACAGTGCGAGGTGGATGAGCGCATCGAATTAACGGATGCAGATATCGTTGCCATCATCGAAAAGATGAACAAGCAACGCCGCGATTCCATCAGTCAGTACGAAGCGGCCGGCCGTCAGGATCTGGCGGATGTGGAAAAAGCCGAGATGAGCGTGTTGGCAGCGTATATGCCGCAGCAGCTGGGTGAAGCCGAGGTGCTTGCTGCCGTGGTCGATGCGGTTGCGTCTGTCGGTGCGGCAGGTCCTCAGGATATGGGAAAAGTCATGGCTTATCTCAAGCCTAAGCTGGCAGGTCTTGCCGATATGGGTAAAGTTTCCGCCCTGATAAAAGCGCAGCTGTCCAAATAGTCATTCCGGGTAGTGCCTCGATAACCATTTTTGGTGCGATGGTTGGAAGCGATATAAGGTGATGGCATGATTCCAAAAAGTTTCATTCAGGATCTGCTTAATCGTCTGGATATCGTGGACGTGATTGAGCGCTATGTGCCTCTTAAAAAAGCAGGTAGCAATTACGTCGCCTGCTGTCCGTTCCATAACGAAAAATCCCCCTCGTTTACCGTCAGTCAATCCAAGCAGTTTTATCATTGCTTCGGTTGCGGCGTGCATGGTACCGCGATCAGCTTCGTGATGGAGCATCTGGGGTTGGGTTTTGTCGAGGCGGTCGAAGAGCTGGCGCAGAGCGTCGGGTTGGATGTGCCGCGCGAACGTTCGGCTGCGGGTGAGCAGTTCAAAAAGGTTGCGCCGAATCTGTATGAGGTGATGCAAACCGCGACGCGTTATTACCGCGATCAACTCAAGCTCTCGCCCCGCGCGATCGAATACCTGAAGAAGCGGGGTCTGAGCGGTGAAATTGCCGCAAGATTCGGCATCGGCTTTGCGCCTGACGGTTGGCAGAATCTGTCGGCGGCCTTCCCCGATTACAAGGATGCATCGCTCGACGAGACGGGGCTTGTGATCAACGGCGACAACGACAAGCGCTACGACCGGTTTCGCGATCGCATCATGTTTCCGATCATCAATGTGCGCGCTCAGGTCATCGGCTTTGGCGGGCGCGTGCTGGATAAAGGCGAGCCGAAATATCTCAATTCGCCGGAAACGCCGTTGTTTGAAAAGGGGCATGAGTTGTACGGCCTGTTTCAGGCGCAAAAATCCATACGTGCAAACGGGCGTGTGCTGGTTGTAGAAGGTTACATGGATGTGGTCGCCCTGGCGCAGCACGGTGTCGACTATGCCGTCGCGACCCTGGGCACTGCGACGACGGCGTTTCACATACAAAAATTGTTGCGTCTGGCGGATCAGATCGTATTTTGCTTCGATGGCGACAAGGCGGGGCAGAAGGCGGCATGGCGCGCGCTGGAGAATGCGCTGCCGCATTTGCAGGATGGCAAGCTCATCAGTTTTCTGTTTCTGCCGACAGAGCACGATCCGGACAGTTTTATCCGGGAATACGGCAAAGAGGTGTTTGAGCGTCAGGTTGCGGATTCCATGCCGCTGTCGGGCTATTTGCTGCGTGAAATCACGGCAGATCTGGATCTCAGAAGTCAGGAAGGGCGTAATCAGTTGTTGCAGCGTGCGAAGCCCTTGCTGTCGGTAATCCCGTCTCCGGTTGCCTCGTTGCTGCTGCGCAAGGAGGTTGCTGCGCTCTCGGGTGTCAGTCAGGCGGAGTTGGAGGCGTTGTATGAGATCAAGCCGATTTCACATGCGCCTCGTCCGGGCTTGAAAAAAGCCGTACGCACCCCATTTCCTGTGCTGCGCTTGTTGTTGCAGTGCCTGATCGCACAACCGGCCTTGGGTGCGCAGATGCCGGAAGGCTGGCACGGCGAAGGTGCGGACGCTGATGCGATTGGTGCGGTTTTGTCGGTATTGCGCGAAGCTGATTTTGAAATCAGCAGTCCTGCGTTGGCGCAGATGTTTCAGGGAACGGTTCATGCCCGTGCGATGGCGCAGGCTGAAGCCGAAATGCTGGCCTGGGGAGATTCCTTCGATGTCGAGGCGGAATTTTCAGGGTTGATCAGTCGTCTGGATGACGGGCAGCGCCGCGAGCAGTTTCAGGCCTTGCAGGGAAAGACGGCGCAAGGCGGATTGGCGAGTCTGAGCAGTTCGGAGCGCGAACAATATTTACGCTTGTTGCAACGGGGTTAGTCGTTTTAAATGCCAGCCTCGTGCGGGGCGGGTGGCTGATGAAACGCTAACTATCTACAAAGGTTGAGAAAATATTGGCGTATTTCAGGTATAATGGTGCGCTTTTCTGCGACGCTAACGTAGGTCTTACGCAATTGGAAACAAAAAATGGTAACGATTAAAAAAAGCAAGAAGAAACAGGACAAGAAGGCCGATGATGTCATCGCGCAACCGTTTGCCGAGTTGCAGCAGGATATCGACGCGCGCCGTACCAGTCTGAAAGCGCTGATCGTACTGGGTAAGGAACGCGGCTATCTGACCTACGCCGAGATCAACGACCATCTGCCGGATATGCTCGAAGTCGAGCAGATCGAAAGCGTGGCCAGCATGATCAACGACATGGGTATCCGTGTTTGCGACGTGGCGCCCGATGCAGAAGCGCTGATCATGACCGATTCCGCGCCGACCGCTGCAGACGAAGACGCGGCCGAAGAAGCGGAAGCCGCTCTGTCGACTGTGGATTCTGAATTCGGCCGCACCACGGACCCCGTGCGCATGTACATGCGCGAAATGGGTACAGTCGATTTGCTGACCCGTGAAAAAGAAATTGAGATCGCCAAGCGTATCGAAGAGGGACAGCGCAACATGATTCAGGCGATCTCCGCCTGTCCTGTGACGATTGCGGAAATCCTCTCGCTGGCTGCGAAGATCGAGTCCGAAGAAATTCGCGTCAATGAACTGATAGACGGTTTTGTCGAAGTCGAGCTTGAAGATGAGTCCGGAATGAATGCGGGCGAAGAGCAGGATGAGAACGGCGACGAAGAGGAAGAGGAATCATCAGAAGAGTCGGGCGCTGACGAAGACGAAGACGACGAAGACGAAGAGGCGATGGCCGCCGCGTCCGCTGCCGCTGCCGCAGCCGATCTTGCTCAGTTGAAAGCGGATGCGCTGGCCCGGTTTGCCGTGATCGCGGATTTGTTCAACAAGATGGGCAAGGCTTTTGAAAAGCACGGCTATCTCAGTGAACAATACAATACCTATCAGGCCGGCATTACCGAAGAGCTGATGGCTTTCCGCTTTACGGCCAAGCAGGTGGATGCGCTGTGCAATACCATGCGCGGGCTGGTCGAGGAAATACGCAACAACGAGCGCGGGATTCAGGAAATCTGCGTGACGAAGAGCAAGATGCCGCGTGCGCATTTTATCAAGAGCTTTATCGGTCACGAAGTCGACATGGACTGGCTGGCTCAGGAAGTCAAGGCGAACAAGCCTTACAGCGAGTTGCTGGTGCGCTATCAACATGCAATCGTCGAGAAGCAGCAGAATCTGATCAACATGCAGAAGCGGGTCGGCTTGCCGATCGTTGATCTGAAGGAAATCAACCGTCGCATGACCAACGGCGAGGCGCGTTCTCACCGTGCCAAGCGCGACATGATCGAGGCTAACTTGCGTCTGGTGATCTCGATTGCCAAAAAGTACACCAACCGTGGCCTGCAATTCCTGGATCTGATTCAGGAAGGTAACATCGGTCTGATGAAGGCGGTCGATAAGTTCGAATACCGTCGCGGTTACAAGTTCTCGACCTATGCGACCTGGTGGATTCGTCAGGCGATCACGCGTTCCATCGCCGATCAGGCGCGCACCATCCGTATTCCGGTGCACATGATCGAAACCATCAACAAGATGAACCGTATCTCGCGTCAGATTTTGCAGGAAACAGGTCAGGAAGCCGATGCCGCAACGCTGGCTGCCAAGATGGAAATGTCGGAAGACAAGATCCACAAGATTTTGAAGATCGCCAAAGAGCCGATATCGATGGAAACACCGGTCGGCGACGATGACGATTCGCATCTGGGCGACTTTATCGAAGATTCGAACACGACCGTGCCGATTGATGCGGCTGTGTACGAGAGTCTGCGCAGTGCAACGTCGGATATCCTGGACAGCCTGACGCAGCGCGAAGCGAAAGTGTTGCGCATGCGTTTCGGTATCGAGATGAACACCGATCACACGCTGGAAGAAGTTGGCAAGCAGTTCGATGTGACGCGTGAACGTATTCGTCAGATCGAAGCCAAGGCACTTCGCAAGTTGCGTCACCCCTCGCGTTCCGAGAAGCTCAAGAGCTTCCTGGACAGCGAAGGTTAACAGTTTACGGGTCGTTAGCTCAGTTGGTTAGAGCAGAGGACTCATAATCCTTTGGTCCACGGTTCAAGTCCGTGACGACCCACCAAATAAAAGCCGCTAATTCAATGGATTGGCGGCTTTTTTATTGCCGGCGATAACCACAGCATACTTAAAATTACCTGTATTTTGTGCCGCTCACTGTGCCAGAATTGTGCCGGTCCCATAATTAGCCATTCCGTGCGAGGTTGAATCAGGTAAAACCGAAAACAGCATATTCTAGTGAATACCGCCACCTACAATGCTCCAAACCAAACAGTGAAAAGGGTATAGCCTCCGTCACGAAAATCAGCAATCCGGTAGGCTGAAAAATTAGCCAAGTGAGTATTTCCAACGACGGTTTTTTTCCGTGCAATAATGCGGGCCGATGGGAAAGTTCGTGCCAGTTGCGGACTGTCGAGGTATAAAATATCCAGCATAAAAATCAACGAACGTGATCTCCAACAACGTGCCAACAGCGGCAGTGGGGGAAAATCTATTTCAGGGGTTGCAATAAATTTTGTGCGGTTGGTGAAAAGCGTTATTTACTCGTGCTTAATACCAAAGCAAAGGCATACTGTCAGATGCCAAATGATTTTTTTCAATTCCCTCATCCTGGCGGAGAACCGCCAGTCAACTTCATTAAAAACGGAATTTGCCCCGCCAATAACACTGGATCGCATTTCAGAAAGTTCCTTCGTGCCGATAAAGGCAGGTATGTCACTCCGAATAACAGTCAGGACACCAAAGATTGGGGGCACAAAAATGATGCGCGCTTCACTTTTTGGGGGGAGTGGGAACTTTCCTCCAGTGTCACATTTCCATCTAACTTTCACCAACGCCCGCGCGCCCTTAATTACAAAGACTTGCCTTTCCAGTTACACACCCCTCTACTATCGTCCCTAGCATCTCCACCCGTACTGCCTAAAACCCCAACTATGTGCGGTAGTTTGGCAAGACTGTGCGGCAGTGCTAATGCGATGTCCACCGACCCTTTCGTGTTCTGTGAACCATTGCTTTACTACCATTGCAAAATTCATACGTTCACATGCCTCAGCAAATTAAGAAGAGGTGACATTGTGGTTTTCGGTTCCAAGCTCGCCGGAAATTTTGTTGTCGATACAGTGTTTGTTGTGGACGATTGGGTATCGGTGCAAGACCCATCGCTGTGTGGGCTATTTAAACAAGCCAACGGAGCATATTTTTTAAAAGATAAATTAGTTTGCCGGGGCGCATCTTTCGCAAACCCTGTTGATGGTATGTTCAGCTTCTTTCCCGCCTTGCCATTCGCGGCAGGCGGTACACCCCAGCCTTTCCGACGCCCGACATTAAATTTACCTAGTCTCATTAATCATAACCACGGACGGGGATTGCGAATCAAGCATAATCAAAATTCAAAAGCAGTATGGCAGGAAATCGTCACTCAAATTATGAAACAAAACTTAATTCTTGGTCTTCGTGCATAGCGCTGTGTGATGGTCGGCTCCGTCCCGGGAACAGCGCGTCATGAGTATCAGCTAACTGGCTGGCTGAAAGAAACCTTGATTTTTAGCTGCTATTTGGCAACATAGCAGCAGCCGAACCGCAGCATGTTGGCCGCTGTGTCGATTAAGCTTAGGATCTACCTGTCCACAAAAAACAATTCATCAATATAAGAACGCCCAGCGACCAACCCGAACGCCGCCAACCACGCGACAGCCTGCAGGATAAAAACGGTGGTCAGTTCGCCCAGCAGCCCGCAGAGGGCGAGAAGGGAATAATACAAAGTACTTGGGTTCATTTGACGCTCCCTATTTGTGGTGTGTTGTGCCGGGAACCGCCCGGCCGGTCATTGTTGGGGCTATACACCCAGCGGATTGGGTTGCGGATAATCCGCCTGATTTATGAAACAGAAAAACTGTTCGTCGCTAATGAATCCCGTGAAAAGCATCGCTGCCGCAGCTCCGCGAACGAACCCATGGCGCTGGTCGTGGATAAGGTCTGCTGATTGGGTGCTGATGCGTTAAACGGGCAAAAAAATTAACGGAAAAGCGTTAAACCACTGTTTACTTTTTGGTGAATTTTGCTATAGTTCGCTCGGGCTTAGCCCACGAGGTCGCCGTAGGTGGCTGCGCTAAAAGCCGGGAGCGTTTTTCGCTACTCGGCTTTTGCGTTTTTTGGGATTCGCTTCACTAAGTCGAAACAGCTGTACTTAATACCTCTCTCCGCCACCAATTCACGAGGCAGGAGACAGTCAATTAACTTGCCTGCATCTTTTAGTGCAGAATAGGCGCGGTTTCCTTCGTCATATCCGCCGATACACATCGGCCAAAGGTATATGTCTGCTATTTGCATCAGTTTCGAAGATTTGGCTTTTGTCCTGAACTCGTAAAGCGTGGCGTCGTAATCGACAGAGTCGAGTGGGTTGTATATCGAAGCGGTAGTTGGATTAAAAGAGTGCCCTGAACCCTTGAGCGAGTTGTAGTACCCATGCAGCAGAGCATCATCTGCTTTACTACAGCGCTCTACATAGACACGAAGTTTTCGACCTCTCGCATTTGAAAATTTTACCGCACGTTCTACAACAACGTCGAAAGCGGTCTTGCATAAAGACCATCGCTCACGACCGTATTTTTCCATGTACCTGTGGTTATAGCCTGGACGATCGATGATGCACGCAAGACCAGTAGCGGGAAGTGCTAAAAGCAGTTGTCCAAGCTCATCAATGAACTGCTTGCGCACCTTTGTATCGAGTCCAAGCCAAGCAAAGTTCTTGTGTTGTCCACGAATCTCAGAAGAGTGCAGCGGAGCATCTGCAAGCTGGGGCCACCGAGCACGAAATGCGTCAATCTCTGCGTTTGATGACAGTATCTTGTCGTCGTCAATAAGAATACCGCCCAAGGCGAACCAATCGTGTCCGTGCAGTGCTTCTTTTGCTTTGTGATCTGGATGTCTTGTGCCCGAGTCATCAATGTAAAAAGTCGATACCGCAACCATTAGATAAGCCCGATGATAATCAATGTCTTGATCCTAGCATAGGATGGTAACTGATTCGCCGCATATCACTTCTTCAATTTTTCAGAGTGTCGGCGTAAATGCTAGTTTACAAGCATGCGATAAATCGCGCGTTGTAGAGGTGCAGGGGGCAGACCTGTCGGATCACACATAAGAACAGCTGGATGAGATTGCCTGGAGTTTGAATACACGCCCGAGGAAAACGCTTGGTATGATTTTAGTGAACGGTGGACAGCTTAGCGCAATGCTTTTTCATTCCACTGAAAATCGCTTTCGCGAGGTTCATGGGAAAGTTGTCAGGCAACAGTTTACTCACCTCATCAATCACGCCCTCTGTTGACTCAATGATTTCCTCAATCAATTGTTCTGCCGCCACAGCTCCGAGCCCGATTTGTTGCGCCTGAGCAATCCAGTGCCGTCGCTGGATTTTCTCGATCAGGTAGTAATTGGTACTTCCTCGTACTGCCATGGCGAGTTTGGCTTTCTGCGGTGGGATTTGATTCTTTCCCTTGCCTATGACGGGATGAGCAGAAAGTACATCATAGATTGGCGTGGCGTGGTAGCGGCCCCTTGGCAGATGAGCGATGCTGAAGTTTTTGCCGTGGCCATCGGTTGCTGCAAGCACCCAAAAAATGATCTGGGTCTTGAAGAAGTTCCTGCGATCCTGTTCTGCATGATCCGACCCGAAAAGCAGCTTCATGATTTGAGCGATACCAGGTCCGCCGTCTGACTGATATTTGCATAGCGGTGACGTAGCCGTTGCCTGACACATATCTTCCTGGGGAAGTCGGATGATCCAGCTGCCATCGCTTGCCGGTGTCCGGTCGAATCGTTCGACAACGAGCGTTTTCTGATCTTCGAAGTGTTCAATTTCGCACGGCGCTATGGGAATCTCATAAGCATTCACGATTTTTGAGGACAGCCATTCGTTCTCAACCGATGTGCGCATATCGGCTTGCATATGGCCGACTAAGCCTAAGGGTAGTTTGAAGATATGCGTTGTCGGGGTGCTCCCCTGCGGCAGGAGATATTGACCCTCATGGCGCAACAAGGCGGTTTTTTCCTGGGCGCCCGCAATGGAAAGTCTCAAATCCTCATCGTGATCATGTTGCCCTAATGCTTGAGTCGACGTGGTGTTGCGCAGTCGCTGGGCGATCTCGGCAACGCTCAGCACATCGCCCCTGATTTCAAATAAATCCGACGGTGTCTCATCTTCGGGAAGAAGCTGTATCGCGCCAACGCAGTCACGTCCCAGCTTTGCCAGTAGTTGAAAGGCATCAATGCCCCCTGTTTGATGACGCTGAGCCAGGCGACGGCGAATGGCGTCGCTGTCGGGCAACAGATTGTCGAAATGGTCGGTAACGACTTGTCCCTGGTAGTGAGCGTTGCCCGGCAGGAAGGGGAGTGATATAGATAAAGGTCGGGCTTGTTCATCCGCGATCCACTCATCAAAGTAGTCAAGTCGTTCGCCTTGCCGGGTGGTCTCCCAGTACCCTACCGGGATGCCATTCATCCAGATGTTCAATCTCTTTATCTTTGCGCGGCGCCTCATGATTACCAGCTTTCCTTCTTCTGCGTGGTGGAAATAATACGGCCCGGTTTTATAAGCGCTGACGGTTTCTCTTTCCTGATGGTTTCTGCGTCGGCTGTTTTGGCGATCTTCTGACTTGAAGTTTTGCCAATAGTGAGGTGCTTGCCCATAGCCTCGGAGGAGACGGGGCTCATGCTTGTGACGGAAGCTGCTTGGTCCAGAGATATTTCAACGCCCAATATGCGCAGCACCACGAAAAGCCTGTCAAGCGTGGTTGTCGCCGGATTGGCTTCAAAGTAGGCATAACTTTGCTGAGTGATTCCCAGCTTTTCGGCCATGACCGCCTGAGTTAGCCTTCGCTCCTTGCGAAACCCCTTGAGGATTAAGGGTAGCTGGCTGAGGGCCTTAATGGGATAGTTCACTTTTTTCTCCGTTATCAACTTTATGCTAATACAGATTGTCAGTTGTAAATTTAATTTACAACTCTACATTTGTATCTTACATTTACAGAGTGTGGCTTGTAAATGATATTTACAGCTTGTACTCGGTATTCTCCCGGTATCAGCCTTTTTAGACGAACTAAACGGCGGGAACTGCTCGGTAAGTTGTACTCGCAAAATCAATATATTGCATGCTTGCGTATGATTCTGGATAATCACGCTGACTGGAGATAAAAATGACCTCCGCGGAATTGATCGAAAAAAAGTTAATGACTCTCCCTGAGGCTAAGCAGGCCGAGGTTTTCGACTTCGTTGAATTTCTGGCTGCTCGCAATCAGGCAGAACGCAAGGAAGAACATACGTTTGCAAAATCATCGCTGGCCGACATGATGAGAAATCCACTACTGGTGCCTGGCTTTATTCCTCTGAGCCGTGAGGAAGCGAATGCCCGCTAAAATATTTGTTGATACGAATATCTGGCTGTTTGAAAGTACATTGACCATAATCAATCCGTTCATTCAGCCGTAAGCTTCATGTTAAGGGTAAAACTTGATATGTTAAAGATCAACTTGCCCGGAATGAGGGAAAAATAATGTTAAAGCTTGCGAAAAAAATGACTGTTTTGCTGATCGCCGTGTTGCTGGCCGCCTGCAGTGCCACCGGATTTCAGGTCGGTTCCGATTTCAATGTGAAGACCTTCACCGACAGGGTCGAACGCGGCGCGACGACGAAGCAGCAGGTGCGTTCGTGGCTGGGAGAGCCTAACGGCACGGGCGTCAGGGTGGAGACAGACGGCGGTAAATTCGACGAATGGACCTATTACTTTGCAGAAGGAACCGTATCCAACATGTCCGCTGCGAAATTGAAGACGCTGCAGATCAAGTACGACATGCGCGGCATCGTGCAGGGTTACAACTGGTCGGCACCCTGACATTGATGCCCGGGCAGAGGCTGTTATTCCCCGACGCGACCGCGCAGCGTCTTGAGCTCGCCTCTGCGGGTTTT
>JBAZCE010000015.1:0-679 GCA_041671105.1 Gallionella sp. | reverse complement strand
ACGCTTCTTCTTCGAACTTTTGGTGGGGCGGGTAGCCTTGCGTTCCCGTGCAACGACGCCGGCACTCTCGATCAGCGCCTGCAGACGCGCCAGCGCATCGGCCCGGTTTTTCTCCTGGCTGCGATAGCGCTGCGCCTTGATGATGATCACATCGTCATTGGAGATGCGCCGGTCGGCCAGCTGTCTTAACTTTTCCTTGTATTCCTCCGGCAGGGACGATGCATTGATGTCGAAGCGCAGATGGATCGCGGTCGAGACCTTGTTGACGTTCTGCCCGCCCGCCCCCTGAGCGCGTATCGCATTCAGTTCGATCTCGGCGTCGGGAATCTCGATGTTGCCGGTTATTTGCATGGCGACTTGCCAAGTACAGGCTTCAAATATTTACCCGTCACGCTGCGTTTGTTTTTAGCGATATCCTGCGGCGTGCCTTCGGCGATGATCTGACCGCCGCCGTTCCCCCCTTCAGGCCCGAGATCGATCACCCAGTCTGCGGTCTTGATCACGTCCAGATTGTGCTCGATCACCACCAGCGTGTTGCCCTGGTCGCGCAGCTTGTGGATCACGCGCAGCAACAGTGCAATGTCGTGAAAATGCAGGCCGGTGGTCGGTTCATCCAGAATATACAGCGTACGTCCGGTGTCGCGCTTGGACAGTTCCAGAGAGAGTTTGACGCGCTGCG
>JBAZCE010000014.1:0-27768 GCA_041671105.1 Gallionella sp. | reverse complement strand
CTTCTGATGACACGACTGTCGATCAGATTTTTGATCGCATCGGTTATCTGATAGATGAGCGGCAAGGGATCATCAGGGTTGATAGCAATAATTGTCATGGCATTCGAACCGGTACAGTACAAAGGATTATCTGGATAACTGTACCTGTATTGTCAGGTTGTCACACTGTAAAGTAAAGCCGAATTTAACAGGGAGAAATCATGACAGCGGCACACAGGTTCGATGCGGGAATGCTGGGCGGCGCAGCGCTATTTTTCATACTTGAACGCATCGGCGTGATTGAACAATGGTTCGAGAAGCGGGATCGATAAAGGCGTTTACTCAACAACCGTAAAACCGTCAAGTTCACAAGACGGCGTAATACAGATATAGTCGCGAACAAATCCATTAAAACAAAGGGATAAAATGAATCCAAGGTATGTAAAAGGCGCGATTGCATTGCTGGCAGGCACTACAATCAACTTTCTGGGGGACTGGCTGCTCGGAGTCAAGATTGAAATATTCACAGGGATCGCCACATTCACCTTTCCCTGGATGCTGGACATCTTCCTGGTACCCTTCATTTCAGGTCTGGCAGTGGCTAAAATTTTCGGCAAGGGCAGCAAATGGCTCGCCTGCATCCCGCCGCTGATCGTTCGCAGCACAAGTTATCTTTACCTGTATTTGTCGGATCCGCAGGGCGACTTCTTTTTTAAACTGCACCTGCATTACTGGGGTTTATGCGTCATTCTGGCGGTGGAATCTGCCAATATCGCGGGGATACTCGGGGAAGTGCTGATGGGTGTATATCGGCGTAAGCCTGATGCGACGGATCAAACGGACCTGGCACCCGAAGCGCAAAAAACCTGACCTTCAGTTACTCTTCATAGAAGCGGATCAGATTGCGCCCGGCCGCCTTGGCCTGATACATCGCCAGATCGGCCCATTTGATAATATCCGCCGGGGTGGCTTCGTGGTCAAAAAACAGCACCGCACCGATGCTCGACGTGCAATGATGTTCCACCGTGCTTATCCCGTCGCCACCCGGCAGAATGCTAAGCGCATAAGATCCGGCTAAAATGACGCGGATTTTTTCTGCAATGAGATTGGCCTGTAACATGGATTTGGCTTTATCTGTTTCCAGTTCACTGAGCACCACCACAAACTCGTCGCCGCCGAAGCGCGCGACGGTGTCTATCTCACGCACACAACTGCAGATGCGACGCGCCACTTCCACCAGCAACAAATCGCCAACATCGTGACCGTGCGCATCGTTGAGAGGCTTGAAGTTATCCAGATCCAGAAAGAGCAGCGCGCCATAACGACCGCTGCGTCGGCTGGCGGCCATGGCTTGCTCCAGCCGGTCATTCAGCAGGCGGCGATTTGGCAGATGCGTCAAGGCGTCATGAAAAGCGAGATCGCGAATCTGTCCTTCCGCTTCCTTGCGCTCTTGGATGTTCTGTTTGACGGCGATGAAGTGCGTGATTACGCCGCTTTTGCTTTGCACCGGGGTGATCGTCATTTCTTCGTGATAACGCGTTCCGTTCTTGCGCTTGTTGACGATCTCACCCTGCCACACTCGCCCGGCCAATATGGTCTTCCACAGCGTGTCGTAAAACTTCGTGCCTTGTTCCCCGGATTTGACCAGATCCTTGATGTGACTGCCTACCGTTTCTTCCAGCGTGTAGCCGGTTAACTTGGCAAAAGCCGGGTTGGCCCACTGGATCACAGCCTGCCTGTCTGCAATGACAATCGCATTGGCCGCTGCCGCCAGCGCCGCATCGTGCAGCTCAAACAGACTGCGCTGCTGGCCAAGTTTGAACAGTTCACGGCGTTGCTCCTGTATGGTTTCATGCAGAAAATGCACATAGCTGCCCTGCAGGGTTTTGACCAGATCGTGACGCGTCACCAGGCCCAGCAACAGATTCCCCTCTGTGACGACGAGGTGGCGGATCTTGTGCCGCTCCATCTGCCCGATTGCATCCGGCAGCGTCGTACTCGGCGGCACGGTGATCAAAGGCGTATTAACCACGCTGCCGACTTGTATTTCGCCGACATTCACCGTGCTCGCGGCCAGCCTTACCACATCGCGTTCGGTGAGTATCCCGTAGGGAGCCTGCTCGCGCATGACCACCACGCAGCTGTAACGATTTCGGCTCATGATACCGATCGCATCGGCCAGACTAGCGCCGACATCGACGGTGGCGATATTTCGCGACATGACTTTTTCGGCGCTCTTGAATTCGGACAGATCGCCCGCATCGAGATGGTGCAAAAAATCGCCCTCGGTGACGATTCCCAGCAGAATGCCTTGCCCGTCCACGACGACCAGATGGCGGAAACCGCGCTCCTGAAGCTTGCGATAGGCTTCGCGAAAATCGATATCGGACGAGGATGTAAAGGGTGGTGTGCTCATCGCCTCGGCCATTTTCAGCGAGCCTAACCCGCGTTGTTCGGCCAGCAGGTGCACGGCATCGCGTTCGGTGAAAATCCCCAGCGGGCGGCGTTCGGCATCCACGGCGACCACGCAACTGATTTTCTGAACCGCCATGATCTCCAACACCTCGGAAATGGCGGCATGCGGAGACACCGCCTTGATGGAGGTCGTCAGAATTTCGCTGAGCAGTATTTTTTTCATAGTGCAGACGGATCGACTATTTAGCGGACAGGATACTACAGCTCAGTTTGTTTGGCTGCCGGATTCAACAGTCGAACTTGCAGATTAGCTGGCTTTCTTGCCGATCCGGCTCTCACGGCCCGCCAGCAGATTCTGAATATTGCTCTTGTGCCGCCAGACCAGCAGCAAAGACATGATGATAGAAGCCAACACCCACTCAAGCGGCAATCCCAACAGCTGCGCATAAATCGGCGCGCCGATTGCAGCCATCAACGCGGCAAGCGAGGACAGGCGAAACACCACAGCCACCACCAGCCAGGTCGCCAAAGCCGCCAGGCCCAGCCAGAGGTTCAGCGCCAGCAACACGCCCAGCGCGGTTGCCACACCCTTGCCACCCTTGAATTTCAAAAATACCGGGAACACGTGCCCCAGAAAGACGGCCAGAGAAACAAACAAAACCAGCAATAAACCCCGCTCATCCGGCGTGGAAAAATGGATCGCCAGCGCCACCGCCGCCCAGCCCTTGGCCGCATCGCCCAACAGCGTCAAGGCGGCTGCCGCCTTTTTGCCGCTGCGCAGCACATTGGTCGCCCCCGGATTGCCAGAACCGTAAGTACGCGGATCGGCGATGCCGAATACACGGCTGGTCACGACCGCAAAGGAAATCGAACCCAAAAGATAGGCTGCTGCAACAAAAACCAGGTTTAACATCTGTAATACCTTAAAATGCGCGAATGGCGGATTTTACTTGAATGCAGGGGATGCGCCAAAACAAACTATTAAATTCATTCGTTCCTGCCAGCGAAGCAGGAACGGCACACAGGTAACAGGCATGGACATCATCTTTATACGCGAACTCAAGGTCACCACGCTGATCGGCATCTACGAACGGGAAAAGCGCGTGCCTCAGACGCTGCAGCTTGACCTTGACATCGCCCTGCCCAACAGCCGCGCCTGCCACAGCGACGACATCAACGATGCGCTGGACTATGCCAATGTCGCGCAGCACATCCAGACCGTATTGAGCGAAGGGCATTTTTCGTTGCTGGAAACGCTGGCCGAACACATCGCGCAAATCATCCTCAAGGATTTCGATGCGCCCTGGGTCAAGGTCAGCGTCGCCAAGCTTCAGGCGATCCGCAACTGCAGAATGGTCGGGATCAGCATAGAACGCAGCCGGAAATCCTGATTAATGATTAGGATACTGGCGATACGCGGGCTGAGTTGTGCCGGATCGGCTATGGCAAAGTTACCTTAGACCTAACGACCGACAATCCAGTCCGCCAAGCGTTGACGCACATCCACCAACCTGCGCTCATCAATGGCACCGATACTGCCAACCAACAGCGCACCATCCAGCACGGCCAGCCTCGACAATCTCAATACGCTGGAAGTTTTCAATCCGGTGGCGCGAAAATCAGCATCGCTCGAACAGATAATTTCATCGAGACCAGTCTCGGCCTGTTGTAGTTGCGACGAGACCATGCACACCAGCCAATCGTCGAAACGGTTTGATGCCGGGCGCAACAGCAATACCGGGCGAAGCTTGGCACCCGACAAATCCGTATAAGGGAAAGGGGTGAGAACGATCTGCCCTGCACACTTCACTGCCAGCGCTCCTTGATGTCCTCGTGCGTATAGATCACAGCATCCTCTTCCATACCGCGCAATGCCTGGCGCATGGCTAATTCAGCAAACTCGCTGTCAGTCCATTCTTCTGGCTGATGCTGCCTGCCACTTTCCACCCCTGATTTGGCGGCAAGAAATTCAACGAAGTCGAACACCTCTGCACGCTTGTCTTGCGGCAGACTCTGAATTGTTTCGATTAACTCTGCGTATCCCATTCAAACCTCCATTTGGACTGTTTCCAGTGTAACAACTCGACAATATAGCGTGCAAATTATCCTCAATAATTTCGATACCCCAGAGTCAGCGACACATAGCTGCAGGCGATCCGCAATTGCAGGATGGTCGGAATAAGCATAAAACGCAGCCGGAAAATCCTGATTAACGACTACTAACTTGACAATAACTCAGGCCGCCCTCGCATGTTGAACTTCGAGGGGGTAAGCGCCATTGGCGCGCGCATCCAGCAACACCACCTCCACAGCGCTGCCATCTTCCGCATAACTTACATGCGTGTTCCAATTTTGTGATACTTCGCGCGTAATGGGCTTGTCTGATAAACGGATAACCAGAATATCGTCTTCATCAAAATACGTGGTATGCATGATAGTCCCCTATAAAACCGCGAAATGGTGCATGACTGTTTTGACGACAACACAATCTTCCAACCTACGAGCACAATCGATATTGCGACGAATAAAATCTGGATTCCCGCCTGCGCGGGAATGACAATCCAGCCCTAGTGTGCCTCGTCCCAGTTTTTGCCTGAACCCAATTCGACCAGCAGCGGCACGTGCAAATCGGCGACGTTGCACATCAGCCCCGGCAGGCTATCTTTAACACGCTGCAATTCGTCTTCGGGCACTTCCAGCACCAGTTCGTCGTGTACCTGCATGATCAGACGGCTCTGCATTTTTTCAGATTCAAGCCAGTGCTGCACCTTAATCATCGCAAGCTTGATCAAGTCCGCTGCCGTACCCTGCATAGGCGCGTTGATCGCGGCGCGCTCCGCACCCTGACGTTTCATGCCGTTGCTGCTGTTGATTTCCGGCAGCCACAGACGGCGTCCGAACACAGTTTCGACATAGCCCTGCTCTTTTGCCAGCATGCGGGTGCTGTCCATGTAGTTTTTTACCCCTGGATAACGCGAAAAATACCGGTCGATATAGGCTTGTGCCGCGCCCCGCTCGACGCCCAACTGTTTGGCCAGGCCGAACGCCGACATGCCGTAGATCAGACCGAAGTTGATCACCTTCGCATAGCGGCGCTGCTCGGACGTCACATCCGCAGGCTGGGCCATAAAAATTTCGGCAGCGGTTGCGCGGTGCACGTCTTCGTTGTTGGCAAAAGCCCGCAACAGGCCTTCGTCGCCCGACAGGTGCGCCATGATGCGCAATTCGATCTGCGAATAATCAGCCGCAACGATGCAACTGCCGACTGGTGCGATGAAAGCTTCGCGGATGCGCCGCCCTTCGGGACTGCGGATCGGAATATTCTGCAGATTGGGATCGCTGGACGCCAGACGTCCGGTGACCGCGACCGCCTGCGAGTAGCTGGTGTGCACGCGCCCGGTACGGCGATTCACCATTTTCGGCAGCTTGTCAGTGTAGGTGGATTTCAATTTCGCCATGCCGCGATACTCGAGCAACAGCTTCGGTAAAGGATAATCGAGCGCCAGCTCCTGCAACACCTCCTCGTCGGTGGAAGGCGCGCCGCTCGGCGTCTTTTTCTTCACTGGCAGTTTTAATTTTTCAAACAGGATCTCCTGAATCTGCTTGGGCGAGTTCAGATTAAACGGCTGATCTGCAGCTTCATAAGCGCGTTTCTCCAGCTCGACGAGTTTTACGCCCAGCTCGTGGCTCTGCACATGCAGCAGATTGCAATCGAGCAACACGCCGTTGCGCTCCATCGTATAGAGCACATGCATCGCCGGCAGTTCGATGTCCCGATACACGTGCAGGAGTCCTGCAGACGGATCGATTTGCGGGATTAGCGCCCGATGCAGTTGCAAGGTGATGTCGGCATCCTCGGCCGCATAGTGCGTGGCGGTCGCCAGATCGACCTGATCGAAGCAGATCTGCTTCGCCCCCTTGCCCACCACATCGATGTAGCTGATGGTTTTGACGTTGAGATGGCGCAGCGCCAGATTATCCATGTCGTGCGGCTTATGGCTTTCCAGCACGTAGGATTCGAGCAGCGTGTCGTCGTGGATTCCCGCCAGATTGACGCCGTGATTGGCAAAGATGTGTTTGTCGTATTTCAGGTTCTGCCCGACTTTTTTGTATTGTTCGCCTTCCAGCCAGAGACGGAGTCTGGCAAGCGTCGAATCCAGCGCCAGTTGATCCGGCGCGCCCGGATACACGTGCGCCAGCGGCAAGTAGAAAGCCTGATGCGGCGCAATCGAAAAAGAAATGCCGACCAGCTGCGCCTCCATCACATCGAGGCCGGTTGTCTCGGTATCCACGCACACCAGTTCGGCCGACAATAATTTATCAATAAGATCAAGCAACTGAGCTTCCGTCAGTATCGTTTCGTAATGGGCACTGTCGGTACGCACGGCCTCTTCAAAAGCAACTTCACCGCCCTCTCGCCCTTGCAGGGAGAGAGCTGGAGAGAGGGTAGACTCTGAATGTGATTTACCCCCTGCCTCCCCCCGTGAGGGGACAGGAATGGAGCGTTCACCCTGCGAGGGTGCAGTCCCCTCTCCCCCCGCCCCTCTCCCGCTAGCGGGAGAGGGTAGTGAAAGTTCGCGCAACCAGGTCTTGAATTCCAGCCGTTCATACACACGCGCCAGTTGCGCCTGATCCTGCGGCGGGGCGATCAGCTCGTTATAGGCTAACGGCAATGGAACGTCGCATTTCACGGTGATCAGGCGCCTCGCTGTCGGCAGCCATTCCAGCGCATTGCGCAGATTTACCCCGACCACACCGCTTATCGTGTCCGCGCAGCGCATCACATTGTCCAGCGTGCCGTACTGGTTTAGCCATTTCACCGCCGTCTTGGGACCGACTTTTTCCACGCCCGGCACGTTGTCCACCGTATCGCCCGTCAACGTCAGCAAATCGATGATAAGTTCAGGCGGCACGCCGAATTTGGCCTTCACGCCTGCAATATCAAGCGTCTCGTTGTTCATCGTATTGATCAGCGACACGTGCTCGTTCACCAGTTGCGCAAGATCCTTGTCGCCCGTGGCGATGATGCAGCGCACGCCGTCTTTTGCAGCCTGCCCCGCCAGCGTGCCGATCACATCATCCGCCTCGACACCGTCTATCATCGCGATTTTCCAGCCTGCCGCAGCGATGGCCTGATGCAGTATCTCGATTTGCTGCACCAGATCTACCGGCATGGACGGACGATTAGCCTTATATTGCGGATACCAGTCGTCCCTGAAGGTTTTTCCTTTTGCGTCAAATACACACAGGCTATAATCCGCCGGGTAGTCCTGACGCAGACGGCGCAACATATTGAGCACGCCATAGACCGCGCCGGTCGGTTCACCGTGACGATTGCGCAGATCAGGCATGGCATGAAACGCGCGATACAGAAAAGAAGAACCATCCACCAGAAGCAATGTTTTACTGTTATTGGTACTCATTGTTTTCATTTTTATATTAAGGTACTGACATGATCGAGACGCCGAAGCTGCCTACATCCGATATCCCCGAAGCCTGGGATGCCAAGGAGGCATGGCGCGTTTTCGGCATTATGTCAGAATTTGTTTCGGCGACCGACCGGCTCGCGCAAATCCACCCTGCCGTCAGCATCTTCGGCAGCGCGCGCACCAAACCTGATCAGCCTTATTACAAGCTTGCCGAGGAAATTGCCAGGCTGCTGTCCGATGCGGGATTCTCGGTCATCTCCGGCGGCGGCCCCGGCATCATGGAGGCGGCAAACAAGGGCGCCTTCTACGGAAAATCGCCCAGCGTCGGCCTGAATATTCAGCTGCCGCATGAACAGTCCAACAATCCTTATCAAAATATCAGTCAGTCTTTCCAGCACTTTTTCGCGCGCAAGGTGATGTTCGTCAAATTCGCGCATGCCTACGTCGTGATGCCCGGCGGTTTCGGCACACTGGACGAACTGATGGAAGCGCTGACGCTGGTGCAAACCGGCAAGACACGCCGCATGCCTATCATCCTGGTCGGCTCCAAGTTCTGGGGCGGCATGATCGAGTGGTTCAAATCAGCGCTGCTGGATGAACACGTCATCAGCCATGACGATCTTGAACTCGTCCAGCTCATCGACGAGCCTCAGGAAATCGTCAGCGCCATTTTCAAACATTATGAAACCTCGGGCTTCGAACCTACCGAGGCCGAACGCGAACGTCAACTTTACCTGTAGCGTTGCATTACAAGTTCGTCAGCGCCGCGCATATCGACGACGAACTTACAGGCCGATAAATCGGCTAAAATACGCGCATTCACATTTACTAAAGGCCGCTACCATGCGCTTATTAACGTTATTCATGTTCGGTAGCTTTTCCCTGTCTGCATTTGCAGCTCAGCCGGTGCCCGGCAATCTTGAACCGCTGCCTCCGCCACCTGCATTCACGGCTGTAGCTGACGCGGCTCCGGACGAAGAAGCGGAAGTCACCATCATCAAGCAAACTGAGCTGACCATCGAAGAATATCGCGCCGGCGGCAAGCTCTACATGATCAAGATCACGCCTAAAGTCGGCGCACCTTACTATCTGCTGGATGACCGCGGCGATGGCAAATTTGCACGCCAGGAGAGCCTGGATTCCGGGTTCCGTCCGCCGCGCTGGATCATTCATAAATTCTAACAGTCATGGCTAAAATCACTTCCGCCATGCCCGTTCCCTCTCCCCATCCCTCTCCCGCTAGCGGGCGAGGGGGACAATGAATCGCTGTGCGAATTTAACTTTAATATGTCTGTTTACACTACCGTTACCGAGGCTGAACTGACGGCCTGGCTGGGCGATTATTCCCTGGGGCAATTGCTGAGCTTGCAGGGCATCGCGTCCGGCATCGAAAATACCAATTACTTCGTTACCACCAGCAACGGCAGCTTCGTGCTCACTTTGTTCGAAAAGCTCAGTGCGGAGGAACTGCCGTTCTACCTGAACCTGATGGCCCATCTTGCGCGCCACGGCATCCCCTGTCCGGCTCCGATGGCGAACCGGCACAACCAGTTTCTGAGCATACTCAACGACAAGCCTGCCTGCATCGTCAGCCGCCTGAACGGAAAGTCCACCACGACACCCACTCCTGCCCAGTGCGCCGCGATGGGTGCTATGCTGGGCCAGATGCACATCGCAGGCATGAGCTTTTCGCAAATCATGCCCAACCCGCGAGGCGCGGCATGGCGCACTGCGACTGCACCACTGGTAACGCCCTATATAGATGCCGGGCAGGCTGCCCTGTTGAACAGCGAAATTGCGCTGCAGGCACAGCAAAACAACACGACTTTGCCGCAAGGGCTGATTCACGCAGACCTGTTTCGCGACAACGTGCTGCTGATCGAGGATCGCATCGGCGGGCTGATTGATTTTTATTTCGCCTGCACCGACGCCCTGCTTTATGACGTGGCGATCACCGTAAACGACTGGTGCATGAATAGCGACGGCACGCTGGACGCTATCCGGGCACAGACATTTTTACGCGCCTACCACCAGGTACGCCCGTTACAGGACAATGAACGCCTGGCCTGGCCGCTGATGTTGCGTCTGGCAGCACTGCGCTTCTGGCTATCCCGCCTGTACGACATGCATATGCCGCGCGACGGGGAATTGATTCATGCCCATGACCCCGGTCATTTCGAGCGCGTACTGAAAAACCACATTAAGACGAAACAAGCCATTTGGTTACAAGAATAACGGTAGGTCGGGCTGCGCCCGACATGGTGGGCGGAGCCCACCCTACTCACTATTTGCTTGCCGACTCTATAATTTAAGGAAAACATGGAACCGCAACGTTTAGAAGCCAACACAGGCTTGCAATGGATCAAAAAAGGCTATGCGCTGTTCAGGCAGGCACCTCTTTTATGGATCGTGCTGCTGATCATCTGCTTTGTCGCAGCCGCCGCCTTATCCTCCGTGCCGGTGGTAGGCGAGCCGCTGGCCAGCCTGCTGATGCCTGTCGTCGTGATCGGCCTGATGGCCGGCTGCCGCTCGCTGGAGATGGGCGATGAACTTGAACTGGCGCATCTGTTCTGCGGTTTTCAGAAACACACCTCGCATCTGATCACGCTGGGCGGCATCGCGCTGGTCAGTCAATATCTGATCTTCGGCGCAATGCTGATGGTAGGCGGTGCGACACTGGTCAGCATATTGATGGGCACCCAGGCTGCCGAACCGGAAGTTTTCCAGCAGGCCATCACAGGTGCGACTGCCGCCGTCATGGTTGGCGCGGCGCTGTTCACCGTGCTGTTGATGTCCATGCAATTTGCACCCATGCTGGTGTTTTTCCGCGATGTGCCGCCGATCGCCGCAATGAAACTCAGCCTGCGCGCCTTCACCAGCAATGTCGGCGCGATGTTTGTCTACGGCATGGCTTTTCTGTTGCTGGCAATCCTCGCCAGCATGCCGATGATGCTGGGCTGGCTGGTGCTGATGCCGATGGTGTTCACCACCATGTACGCAAGCTTTTGCGACATTTTCCCGGAAGAGAAAATCGGAGGAACAATTGACGTCGAAGTGTCAGACCGCGACGATCAGGAACATTTCTGATTAAACACTGGCAGGCTGAAATTCCTCGAAGGCACGCAACACCTCGGCCGCATACATTAGCGATGGCCCGCCGCCCATATACACCGTCACCGCCAGCATTTCGTTGACCTGTTCGCGCGTGGCGCCCATGCGCACCAGTGCCCTGACATGAAAACCGATACAGCCGTCGCAACGCGTGGCGACAGCGATCGAGGTTGCAATCAACTCCTTGTGCAGTGCCGACAACACGCCCTCTGCCATCGCGGACTTGGCCATCGCATCGAAACCTGCCATCGGCGCTGCTGCTTCCTTGCGAAAAGGCATGAGTGCGTGGCTGATATCCTGAGTGATGGTTTTGAATGACTTGCTCATGAATGGCTCCCGGAGAAATTAAAAGAGCCACAATATTAGCATATTCTAATATATTGTTACGGGATTTATTTTCGCGCTAAACCTAGAAAAAGCTATTGTCCACGAACCACACGAAAAAACACGAAACGGTTTTAGCAGGGATATTGCCCGGTGGGCGATAACTCGCAACAGATTCAAATACAACCGCTATTGACAGTATCACCCGAGAGGTGATTCGCTGATTTCATGTAACTTATTGATTTGTTTGCGAGCAGCCGCCATGCGGCTTTGCCTGCTTAACCCTTTTCGTGACTTTCGTGCTTTTGCGAGTTGCTGGCTTATGCCAGCAGCCCTGCGAGAATCATTTCGTGGATGAAAAAAGGTTTTTAGGCTAAAGGCTCGTCAAACGTTGCTGCCTGCCCCCGATAGACACCCGCCTCATCCAGCAGATTCCACACCGTCGCCTGCTTGATCACAAAACGCGCACCGTTCTTACTGATTCGCACGCCAGAATAATCATCGACAAATCCCGCTCTTGTGACACGTTCCAGCAGCGCAGCGCGCGCTCCCTGCTCCATCGTTTCGGCTGACAGGCGCGAAGGCAGACGCGTGAACTCGGCGAAACTCATCTCAAACAGCTGCAACGCCAACTTGTTGCCGTAGAAAAATACCGGATCGACTTCCGTGCCGTGTGCAACGATAACTTTCGGTGCATTCCACAGCAGGTCGGCAGATTCGACCAGCGGCTTGCCCGTCAGACGATAAAAACTGTCGGCAATCAGCGCGAGCCGCGAATCTGACCTGGCCTCGGGCGGAGGAATTTCAGGGAGGATCATAGCACCGTGAGTTTTGCGTATTCCAGCGCCAGCCATTTGCTGCCCGCATGTTTGAAGTTGACCTGCACGCGACCGTCGCTGCCGCCTCCCTCGACGCCCGTAACCACACCCTCGCCGAACTTCTGATGCATCACGCGCTGGCCTGCACGCCAGCCCGTACCACTCACGGCACGCTGAACCGGTGCGGCAGGCGCCGCAGGCGCTGCATAACCGAAGGACGCGAACGGGTTGCGCGGAACCTGGCGCGGCGACAGCCATTGCAGCAACTCATCCGGCAACTCGCGCAGAAAGCTCGACGGTGCCGCGTAACTCACCTGCCCGTTCAGCATGCGTCTTTGTGCGAAACTCAGATACAAGCGGCGGCGCGCACGGGTAATCGCGACATACATCAGACGACGCTCTTCATCCAGGCCACCGTCTACCCGCTGGCTGTTCTGATGCGGGAACAGCCCCTCTTCGAGACCTGTGATAAACACGGCATTGAACTCCAGCCCCTTGGCCGCGTGCACCGTCATCAGATGCAGCGCATCGTCCTGATCGCCCGCCTGATGTTCGCCCGCTTCCAGCGACGCATGGGTCAGGAAAGAAGTCAGGCTGTTGTCCTCATTTTCATGCACGAACAGGGTCGCCGCCGTCACCAGCTCCTTCAGGTTTTCCAGACGTTCTTCCGCCTCGCGCTTCTTGGCGCCCTTTTCATTCAGGTAATGCGAGATCAGCCCGCTGTGTACCAGCACATGATCCATGATTTCGGGCAACGGCAGGCCACTTGTCGAACTGCGCAACATTTCGATCAGGGCGACGAAGTTTGATACCTTGCCGCCGGCACGGGCAGCCGCATCCCAGAGCGTGGTCGAATTCATCCGCGCCGTTTCCTGCAGTTGCTCGATGCTGCGCGCACCGATGCCGCGTGTGGGAAAATTGATAATGCGCAGCAGCGCGTTGTCGTCGTCGGTATTTTCCATCAGGCGCAGATAAGCCAACGCATGCTTGATTTCCTGCCGCTCGAAAAAGCGCAGACCGCCGTACACCCGATAGGACAATCCCGCCGATACCAGCGCATGTTCCAGCACCCGCGACTGCGCGTTAGAACGGTAAAGCAGCGCGATTTCGGTAAGCTTCAAACCTTCAGATTTCAACTGATTGATTTCACTTACAATAAAGGCCGCCTCATCCACATCGGTGGGCGCTTCCATCACGCGCAGCTTCTCGCCGCCCGACTCAGACGTCCACAGATTCTTGCCCAGACGGTTGCGGTTGTTGGAAATCAGCGCATTGGCAGCATCGAGAATGTTGCCGTGCGAGCGATAGTTCTGCTCCAGCTTGATCACCGCCTCGACGTGAAAGTCCTTCAGCAGCTCCTGCATGTTGCCGACATTCGCCCCGCGGAATGCGTAGATGGACTGATCGTCGTCCCCCACCGCAAACAACGAGTTGTGTCCGCCTGCCAGCAGTTTCAGCCACTGATATTGCAACGGATTGGTATCCTGAAACTCGTCCACCAGGATGTGTTTGAAACGTTCCTGATAATGCTCGCGCAGCGCCGCGTCTCGCGACAGCAACTCGTAACAGCGCAACAGCAATTCGGAAAAATCCACGACTCCCTCACGCTGACACTGCGCATCGTATTCGGCATATACATCGACCTTGCGACGCGTGTACGGATCGAAGGCTTCCACATCATGCGCGCGCAGCCCCTGCTCCTTGCTGCCGCTGATAAAATTCTGCATCTCGCGCGGCGGGTACTTCTCGTCGTCCACCTCAAGCGCCTTCATCACCCGCTTGATCGCGGAGAGCTGATCTCCGGAGTCCAGTATCTGAAAGGTCTGCGGCAACGCTGCCTCGCGGTAATGCGCGCGCAGCAGGCGATTGCACAAGCCGTGAAAGGTGCCTATCCACATGCCGCGCGTGTTGATAGGCAACATCGCAGACAGGCGCGTCACCATCTCCTTGGCTGCCTTGTTGGTGAAGGTCACCGCCAGAATGCCGTGCGGACTGACCGCACCCGTGCTGATCAGATAGGCGATGCGCGTGGTCAGCACGCGCGTCTTGCCGCTGCCGGCGCCCGCCAATATCAGCGCAGACTGTTGAGGCAAGGTGACCGCTTGCAGTTGGGGGGGGTTAAGGCCGGATAAGAGGTTCGTAGTCATGCGCGAATTATCCCACAGGTGCCGGCACCCCGTTGCGCTGACCACGTCAAATAGTTTTACAAGCCGGCGCCGGCTTTTTCGATCAGGCCTGCGAACTTAGCCTTGGGTGCTTTTTGTAACGAACAAAGCAGCTCGTGCGTAACCGTGTTCAGGCCATGTTCCCGCCTGATGTCGTCCACCATCCTTATCCACAGATGAGCGGTCATCTCGGCATCGGCCAGTGCGCGGTGAAAACGGGAAGCCATCGGCAATCCCAGATATCTTACCAGCGTGCCCAGCTTGTGATTTGGTGCTTGCGGATAAATCCTGCGCGCCAGCAACATCGAACAGGCGAACTGCTGTTGCCGGCTGTGATCGACTCTTGCCCACTCTGCATCCAGAAACTTGCAATCAAATGAAGCATTGTGCGCCACCAGCGGAACATCTCCGACAAACTCCGCCAGCTCGCCCATCACGCGTGCCGCAGGCGGCGCAGTGCGGATCATGTCGTTGGATATCCCCGTCAGCTCCTCGATGAAGAAGGGGATATACGCGCCGGTATTCATCAGGCTCTGGTAACTGTCGACGATCAGGCCGTTCTCGACGATCACCACCGCGACCTCGGTCGCGCGATCCCCCATCGCGGGCGACATCCCGGTTGTCTCAAAGTCGATGACGGCTACGGTATCCATCAGCTCTGCCCGTGCTTGCCAAGGATTATTGTGTGAATCCCGTCCTCGCGCAGACGCTCAGACAAAGCGAGCACTCGCTCGCGGTGCGCGTCGGAATCATGGCTGTAACTGATGAAGACGGTAATTTCATTCATGGGAGGTGGCGTATCAAATGGGCCGTTCGGGTTAAGTTCACCCCGGATAGTTCATTAGAACATAACTCGGTCATTCCCGCGAAAGCGGGAATCCAGTTGATTGAAAAAATTCCGCCTGGTGGATCAAGGTCAATGTTTTGTCCGCTTTGCGGAGTATATATCTCGCTGGATTCCCGCTTTCGCGGGAATGACGATCACTTATAAGGTCTTTAATGAACTTTTCAAAAAAGCAATATAAATCATACTGTTATATAGTCTCACTGCCAGCATAGTCAAGCTACAGCTCCGAATGCGGCGATGATGCGGTTCTTTTTGTCCTGCTCTATGGTCTTGGTAAATTTCACCGCAGCCGCGATTTGGCTGCGGACACCGGGCGATACTTCACCTTTGATAGCCGAAGGATCGGCCATCAGGCTCTTGATTACTTCTTCTCGCTTCATGGGCAGCACGTCGTGACAGGCCACATGTGAATCGTGGTCGAGAAAATCATGGCTTACGGCATCAATAGCGACCTGACATTGCAACAAGTGCGGCCTGTTGGCGATGAACGGATTGATCTCGGAATTGACGATAAAAGTGAGATATTCCGGATCATCGCATGCTACGAGTACCAGAAATTTATGTTTTGTAATTTGGGGAAACTTGACCAGCAACCTGATAACACATCCCGGCTTAAGGGCTGCTTCGATACGGGGCCGCAGCAACTCAGCGGGGAAGTGTTCGCCGAGTGGTGACATCAATGTGCATGCAGGTAACCCGCCACTTCGGCAGCATTGGGCAGCGTTGCAACGATGGATTCCAGCGGAATAGGTTGATTGTCATCGGTTGCATTCCATGCGCTGTCATGTGTAATGTCGGTGAGTTGACCGAAACTCCGGCTGCCATACTCGGCAATGGTGTTCCGGATGCACTCGACTTCCGATTCGGCCAGCATGTTCATGTCGCAATCGCGCCTGGGGATAACTTCACGGCCATGTCGGACATCCAGCGCTTCCTGAATGATTTCGTCCCAATCCACGTCTATTGACTGTTTCTTTGCGGCCACTTTCATCATGTTGTAAATGGCAGACGGCACGGGGCCATACTCCATCGCAACGTAGCGGTCGCCGCAAATCAGACGCCCATACTCTTGCAAATGCAGCTTGTCCGAAAGGTAGAGCATTTTAGAGATGCTGTGGAAGGTCGGGTTGTGGAGGCGCTTGGCGATGTACAAAATCGCTTCCAGCGCCTTGTCTCGATCGAAGTGCTTTATATGGACTGGCATTTAATTCCTTCGCGATGTTCCAAAAGGGATTGGTCATGCGCTTACAAGGTGTGGATTATCTAGCAATTCACCGCTTCATGATAGAACTTTCTTCCGCAAAACACGAAGAAACCCTTAAAAAACAACTTCAAACGGCAAGGGGTGTGACTATCGCTTCGTCAAGCGAAACCCAAAAAAACCGCCAGCGCGCGATCCCCCATGACTGGCGACTTTCCGGTTGTTTCAAAGTCGATGACCGCCACGGTATCCATATATTTACACCTGAAATCAGAGGAAACAGAAAAACGGGGAACCGGACTCATCGCCCGATTCCCCGCTTTGACTTGCCGGAACTGATCCGGCACGACAGTTATTACTTCTTCTTGTTCGCGATCATGTCGTGCATGACCGGCGCCAGAATGACTTCCATCGCATGGCTCATCTTGCCGCCAGGGACTACCAGCGTGTTGGCACGGGACATGAAAGAACCCGGGATCATCGCCAGCATGTAAGGGAAGTCAATGCCTTTTGGCTCGCGGAAACGCACCACCACGAAGCTTTCATCCGGCGTCGGAATATCGCGCGCGATAAACGGATTGGAGGTATCGACCGTTGCGATGCGCTGAAAGTTGATATCCGTGTTGGTAAACTGCGGCGTGATGAACTTGATGTAGTCCGGCATACGACGCATGATGGTATCGACAGTCGCTTCAGCCGAATAGCCGCGTTCAGCCTTGTCGCGATGAATCTTCTGGATCCATTCCAGATTGACCACAGGCACCACGCCGATACCCAGATCGACATAGCGACCAGCATCCACGCCCTGCGCTTCGTCCTTTGCCAGACCATGCAGACCTTCGTAGAACAACAGGTCGGAATTTTCTTCGATGTCTTCCCAGGGGGTAAATACGCCCGGAGTCAGATCGGTCAGACCGAAATGCTGATTGTGCTGCACGGCTTCAACATCACTGTGCACGTAGTAACGGCGTTTGCACATACCGGTTTCGCCATAGCTCTTGAACATAGCTTCGATCTTGTCGAAGTGATTTGCTTCAGGACCGAAGTGACTGAAGGTGTTATTGCCAGCCTTGGCGGCTTCAGCGGCAGCGGCGCGAAACGCCATGCGATCCAGACTGTGCAGGCTGTCTCCCTCGATAACCGCAGCAGTGATCTTCTCGCGGCGGAAGATGTTTTCGAAAGCACGTTTAACGGTGGTGGTGCCTGCGCCGGATGAACCGGTGACCGCAATAACGGGATGCTTGCTCGACATAATAACCTCTCCTGAACGTTTAAAATAATTGAATAAATTTTTGTGGACGTCGATTTTATATCAAACCATCATTCCTCACTACTGGTCGCCGCCTTTTTATGCATAAATATATGACTGTCTTATCAAAAACAGCAGTGTGATGCGACTTTTTCATGCGCATTTTTGCTCATTCAGGGAAAAGCGCTTACAGCTCGATTCGCGAGTAAAGTGCTATGCCGCTATAATGCCGCATCCGAAAATTTAGCCATCCGTAAACTCATGCAATCGAACTACCACCCAGCCTCCATCGAGAAACAAGCCCAGCAACACTGGAATGATTCCGGCGCATTCACAGCCAGCGAGACCAGCGACAAGCCCAAATATTACTGCCTGTCCATGTTCCCCTACCCGTCGGGCAAGCTGCACATGGGACACGTGCGCAATTACACCATCGGCGATGTGCTGTCCCGCTATCACCGCATGAAGGGCTATAACGTAATGCAACCGATGGGCTGGGATGCGTTCGGCTTGCCGGCTGAAAATGCGGCTCAGGCACACAACGTGCCGCCTGCCGCCTGGACTTACGACAATATCAATTACATGCGCCGTCAGTTGCAAAGCCTGGGACTCGGAATCGACTGGTCGCGCGAAGTAACTACCTGCACACCTGAGTATTACCGCTGGGAGCAATGGCTGTTCACCCGTTTATTCGAAAAGGGCATCATCTACAAGAAGACCTCGTCGGTGAACTGGGATCCGGAAGATCAGACGGTGCTCGCCAACGAGCAGGTCATCGACGGTCGCGGCTGGCGCTCGGGCGCACTGGTGGAAAAGCGCGATATCCCGATGTATTTCTTCCGCATCACCCAGTATGCGGACGAGCTGCTGCAGGATCTGGACACCTTGAGCGGCTGGCCGGAACAGGTGAAGACGATGCAGGCCAACTGGATCGGCAAGAGCTTCGGCGTGCGCTTCGCGTTTGAATATTCCACCGAAGGTGGCACTGAATCACTCTCTCCCGCTAGCGGGAGAGAGTTAGGAGAGAGGGCAGTTGCTGACACCCTCTCCTCCAGCCCCTCCCCCGCCTGCGGGGGAGGGAAGAAAGAAAAGCTGTGGGTCTATACCACCCGCGCCGACACCATCATGGGCGTAACCTTCGTCGCAATCGCGGCGGAACATCCGCTGGCGACGCTCGCGGCGGCCAACAATCCGGCACTTGCCGCCTTCATCGAAGACTGCAAGCACGGCGGCACGGCCGAAGCCGATATGGCGACGATGGAAAAGAAGGGCATGGACACGGGACTGAAGGTCACCCATCCCATAACCTGCGAACAAGTGCCGGTGTGGGTCGGCAACTATGTGCTGATGGGCTATGGCGACGGAGCAGTGATGGCGGTTCCGGCCCACGACGAACGCGATTTCGGCTTTGCAAAAAAATACGATCTGCCGATCAAGGTTGTCATCAGGAGCGAGGAGCGAGGAGCGAGGAGCGAACACCCACTCGATCCTCAATCCTCGATCCTCAATCCTGAGTCGGCATTTGTCGACTACGGCGTTTGCATTAACTCCGGCAAGTACGACGGACTGGATTACGATCAGGCCGTGGATGCCATCGCTGCAGACCTCACAGCAAAAGACCTGGGCGAGAAGAAGGTGCAATTCCGCCTGCGCGACTGGGGCATTTCCCGCCAGCGTTACTGGGGCTGCCCTATCCCTATCATCCACTGCGCGACTTGCGGCGATGTGCCGGTACCGGACGATCAGCTGCCCGTCGTGTTGCCGGAAGACGTCGTACCGGACGGCACTGGCTCCCCCTTGGCAAAAATGCCGCAGTTTTATGAGACGACTTGCCCGAAATGCGGCGCTGCAGCCCGACGCGAGACCGACACGATGGACACCTTCGTCGAGTCTTCCTGGTATTACGCCCGTTATACCAGCCCGGACTGCACCACGGGTCTTGTGGATGAGCGCGCTAAACACTGGCTGCCGGTAGATCAATACATCGGCGGGATCGAACATGCGATTTTGCATCTGCTGTATGCGCGCTTCTTCCAGAAGCTGATGCGGGATGTGGGCGTGTTTGGCGAGGGCGCAACTCAAAATCTGGATGAACCGTTCAAGAACCTGATCACACAGGGCATGGTGATTGCGCCGACCTTCTACCGCATTGAGGCCAACGGCAAGAAGCTGTGGATCAACCCGGCGGAAGTGGATGTCAAAAACGACGAACGCGGTCGCCCTGTTGGCGCCACGCTGCGCGCGGACGGATTACCTGTAATTATCGGCGGCACGGAAAAAATGTCGAAATCCAAGAACAACGGCGTCGATCCGCAGGCCATCATCGACGAATATGGCGCAGATACCGCACGCCTGTTCATGATGTTCGCAGCCCCGCCCGAACAATCGCTGGAATGGTCGGATGCCGGTGTGGAAGGCTCATTCCGCTTCCTCAAACGGGTATGGAAGGCCACCCACGATCACGTCGAGCAAGGCGTGGTGGCGGCGTACCGCAAGGGTGAGTTGAGTTCAGCTGCCAAGGCGATGCGCTTGCAATTGCATCAGACCATCCAGAAAGTAAATGACGACATCGGCCGGCGCAAGACGTTTAACACCGCTATCGCAGCCAACATGGAACTGCTCAATGCGCTGGGCAAATACAACGATCCGACGCCATCGGGACGCGCGGTCGTACAGGAAACGCTGGAAGCCATTGCGCTGATGCTGAACCCCATCGTGCCGCACACCTGCCAGGCCTTGTGGTCTGCCTTGCGCCCGGGCAGCGACATGCTGGATCAGTGCTTCCCGGATGCCGACCAGAGCGCGTTGGTGCAGGATGAAATCGAACTGATGATCCAGATCAACGGTAAACTGCGCGGCAGTCTGACCGTCGCAAAGGATGCCACACGTGAAAATATCGAACAGGCGGCACTGGCGCATGAGGCAGTCGTAAAACAGCTGGCGGGCGCGACACCTACAAAGATCATCGTCGTGCCGAATCGCCTGATAAATATTGTTGCCTAGGAGAACAAGGATGCGTCTGATAAAACCGTTTATGCTGGCCGCCACCTTGCTGCTCTCCGCGTGCGGCTTTCATCTGCTCGGCGAGGCGATCATGCCTTTCAAAACACTGTATATCGAAGCGGCCAATCCCAACTCGCCGCTCATCGGTGAACTGCGCCGCCTGCTGGAGGCCAATCGCATCCAGTTGACCAAGACGGCAGATCAGGCTGAAGTGGTGCTGAACATCGTGTCGGATCTTCCCGAGAAACAGATTCTGACACTGGGCGGTAGCGGCCGCGTTAACGAATACCAGCTGCGCTACCGCGTCTCATTGCGCGCCTATGACAACGAACAACGCGAATGGCTGCCCGCCGACGAGCTGATGCTCAGTCGCGACTTCACCTATGACGACAGCCAGATTCTCGCCAAGGAAACCGAGGAAGCTCAGCTCTATCAGGGCATGCGTGCCGACATGGCACAGCAGATCATGCGTCGTTTGAGCCACGCGAAACCCATAGCCTTGCCGCAAAAATAATGCAGCTCTCGATCGAAGCACTGCCGCGCCACCTTAGCTCGGGGCTAAAACCACTTTACGTGGTACACGGCGATGCGCTGCTGCTGGTCATCGAGGCGGCGGACAGCATCCGCGCGGCGGCGCGCGCGGCCGGATACAGCGAACGCGACACGCTGAACGCCGAACAACATTTCAAATGGGGAGAATTAAAGAGTTGCGCGCAGAGTCTCTCCCTGTTTGCAGAGCGAAAAGTAGTGGATTTGCGCATCCCTTCGGGCAAGCCCGGCATCGAAGGCGGGCAGGCATTACAGGAGTACGTCACTCGCCTGAATGACGATGTGCTCACGCTGATTACCCTGCCGAAGCTCGACTGGCAGGCTCAAAAGAGTCAGTGGTTCAATGCGCTTGAGCGGCACGGCGTGGTGATTTGTGCCGACGACATCCCGCGCAGCAAACTGCCGGACTGGCTGGCCGCCCGCCTCCAACGCCAGGGGCAATCGACCGATAAGGCCACGCTTGAGTTTCTTGCCGACAGATCCGAGGGCAACCTGATCGCCGCGTTTCAGGAGATACAGAAACTCGGACTGCTGCATCCGCCAGGCGCCCTTTCCTTCGATCAGGTGAAAGAAGCCGTAATGGATGTCGCACGCTACGACATCTTCAAGCTCTCGGAAGCGTTGCTTGCCGGCGACACCGCACGTTACGCACACATTCTTGAGGGTCTGCGCGCCGAGGGGACGGCCACTGTACTGATATTATGGGCGGTCACCGAAGAAATCCGCACCCTTGGCAAGCTGCTGCTCGCCACCCGCAGAGGAGTCAACATGAGCGATGCAATGCGCGAAATTCGGGTGCGCCGCGATAAGCAAGCATTGATCGAGAATGCCGCACGCCGCTTGAAATTCCCGCAAATCGAACGAGCCATTGCGCACTGCGCAAAACTGGACAAAACGATCAAAGGATTGCGCTCCGGCGATGTGTGGGACGAATTTCTGCAACTCGGCATGCGCTTTTCAAAATCATGAGCGAGCTATTACTGGTGATGACCAATCTGCCGGATGCCGCATCGGCACAACTGCTGGCACAACAGATTATCGAATCAAATACTGCAGCCTGCGTGAATCAGTTAGCCCCCTGCACCTCGACATACCGCTGGCATGACAAAATAGAAACCGCCAGCGAAGTGCCGCTGCTGATCAAAACCACAAAATCGGCCTACCCGCGCCTCGAAGCGCTGATCCTGTCCTCACACCCTTACGAACTTCCTGAAATTATCGCTGTCACTGTATCGACCGGGTTGCCGGCCTATCTGAACTGGGTAAATCAGGAAACAACCCCCTGCAAGGAATAAACATGCGTATTGTATTTTTTCTGTTGCTCTGTTTAAACAATCCCGGCACTCATGCTGAAAGCCTGCTGGATAAGCTACCGGCGTTTGGGACCAGCTCACCTCCCAGCTTCCTGCCACCCGATCAGGCTTTTATACTGGATGTAGAGGTGCGCGATGCACACACACTGCAAGCGAATTTCAAGGTCACGCCGGGCTATTATTTGTACCGCAACAAAATCAGTTTTACCGTAGCAGGCGATGCAGCCAAAATCACCGAAATAAAATTCCCTAAAGGCAAAGAGAAGAGCGATCCCAACTTCGGCAAAATGGAAGTCTATCACCACCCGTTCCAGGCCGAAATTACGCTAAATCGGGCAAGCGATGCCGCAACCGGCATCACGCTGAATGCATCCTATCAGGGTTGCAGCGAACAGGGGCTGTGCTACCCGAGTCAGGACAAGGTGCTGAAAATTGACTTACCCTATGCAGGACAGGAAGTCAGCACTTCGCATACGCTGCCGCCGGTCGCCGAAAACACTTCAAACACCGCAGATGTCGGCACGGAAAACTCGAAAATTGCCAGCTTGTTCAAAAATGGCAACTTCTGGCTGATTATTTCATTCTTCTTTGGCGCAGGACTGCTACTGTCGTTAACGCCCTGCGTGTTCCCGATGATTCCGATTTTATCCGGCATCATCGTCGGGCGCGGACACAAAATCACCAGGATGCACGCCTTCATACTTTCCCTGGCATACGTGCTGGGCATGGCCGTCACCTACGCCGCGGCCGGTATAGCGGCGGGGTTATCGGGAGATCTGATTTCCAACGCGCTGCAAACGCCCTGGGTTTTGGGCAGTTTCGCGGCGGTGTTCGTGCTGCTGTCGTTATCCATGTTTGGCTTTTATGAACTGCAATTGCCCAGCGCATGGCAGAGCAAACTGAGCGACACCAGCAACCGTCTGCATGGCGGACACCTGTCCGGCGTGTTTGTGATGGGCGCGCTATCCGCTGTAATCATGGGACCCTGTGTCGCCGCCCCGCTGGCCGGCGCCCTGCTCTACATCGGCCAGACACACGACGCAATGCTGGGCGGCATCGCCTTGTTTGCACTGGCATTGGGAATGGGAGCACCGCTGCTCCTTATCGGCACCTCGGCCGGCGTGCTTTTGCCCAAAGCGGGCGCATGGATGGACGGGGTAAAACGCTTTTTCGGCGTGCTGCTGCTGGCATTGGCAATCTGGATCATTCAGCCACTGCTCCCCGTAGCCGTGCAAATGCTGCTGTGGGGTACGCTGCTGGTGTTGTCTGCAAGCTATTTGCGGGTACTTGAAGCCTTGCCGCACAACGCAAAAGGCATCCACAAAATGATGAAAGGAATCGGACTGCTTGCGCTGTTGACAGGCACGGCCTATCTGATCGGCGCACTGTCCGGCTCGCGCGATATCCTGCGACCGCTCGATGCCGTTTGCGCGGCCTGCAAAGCCGATACGCAAACTGTGCAAGCCTTTTCGCGCATTAAGGATCTGGCAGAACTGGACGCACGACTTAAAAAATCCGACGGAAAAATCGTCATGCTGGATTTTTATGCAGACTGGTGCGTTTCCTGCAAGGAAATGGAACGCTTTACCTTTGCCGATCCGTCAGTGCAAGCCAGGCTTAAATCCGCCATTATTCTTCAGGCCGACGTCACCGCCAACAGCGCTGCCGACAAGGAGTTACTCAAAAAATTCGGTCTTTTCGGCCCGCCAGGCATCCTGTTTTTCGATGCAAAGGGCCGGGAATTGAACGATTTTCGCGTGGTAGGCTTCCAGAATATAGAACAATTTATAAACACATTGCAACGCGTCGGGCTCTAATACTTTTTAACCCATCTGTTTAAAAAACGTAGACAATTACCCCTAATTTACGGCAAACTGTGCATATGAAAGCAATACTCGTACTCCACGGCCCCAATCTGAACCTGCTCGGAACGCGTGAGCCGGCAGTTTATGGAAGCACCACGTTAGAAGAAATTAACCAGCAGTTGACTGCATTAGCAGGTAAAAACGGCGCAAGCCTGTCGTGTTTTCAAAGCAACTCGGAAGCCGCGCTGATTGAGCGTGTGCATCAGGCACGGACAGACGGTACGGAGTTCATCGTAATCAATCCGGCTGCGTTCACGCATACCAGCGTTGCCTTGCGCGACGCGCTGTCAGCCGTTGCCATACCTTTTATTGAGATACATCTTTCCAACGTTCATGCGCGTGAAGCATTTCGCCGTGAATCATTCTTTTCCGATCTCGCCACAGGTGTTATCTGCGGTCTGGGTGCTAAAGGATACGAATTCGCAGTGCAATATGCGCTGAACTATAAAAACTAAGCCAGGAGAATATTATGGATTTACGCAAACTCAAGACACTGATAGAACTGGTTGAAGCTTCCGGCATTGCCGAACTGGAAATCAGCGAGGGCGAAGAACGTGTGCGCATCACGCGCACTGTCGCGTCCGGGCAACAGATGTACGCACAGGCTCCGCAACAGCATTTCGCACCCGCACCCATGGCGGCAGCCCCCGTGGCAACTGCAGCCCCGGAACCTGTCGCACCTGCTGTAGCAGAAGGACACGTCGTAAAATCACCGATGGTAGGCACCTTCTACCGCTCTCCCTCGCCAGGTTCCAAGCAGTTTGTCGATATCGGCCAAAATGTAAATACGGGCGACACCCTGTGCATTATTGAAGCCATGAAGCTGCTCAACGAAATCGACGCGGATCACACCGGAGTTATCAAGGCTATTCTGGTGGAAAACGGCCAACCGGTAGAGTTCGGTCAACCTCTATTCGTAATTGGATGATGCGATGATCAAAACTCACAGCAAAATTTTGTCCGTTTCGGCGCAGACTAAAGTGAGCAACGTTAAACAGCGTAGCTCCAGCCAAAACGGTCAACCGGTTGAGTTCGGTCAGCCACTGTTCGTAATTGGGTGAACATCACATGTTTGAAAAAATACTGATCGCAAATCGCGGTGACAAGTCGCCAACAGGCAGCGCAGCGGCGCAGCCAAATCGCATAGCGGCTGCAAGCCGCGTATGCTATTTCACCGCGGAGACTGTAAATGTTTGAAAAAATTCTGATCGCAAATCGCGGTGAAATAGCATTGCGTATTCAACGAGCCTGTCGTGAAATGGGAATCAAAACGGTCGTCGTGCATTCCGAAGCGGATGCCGATGCCAAGTATGTAAAACTTGCCGACGAGTCGGTCTGTATTGGCCCGGCGCCTTCCAACCTGAGTTATTTGAACATCCCCGCCATCATCAGCGCGGCGGAAGTCACCGACGCTCAGGCAATTCATCCAGGCTACGGTTTTCTTTCCGAGAACGCCGATTTTTCCGAGCGCGTTGAAAAATGCGGCTTTGTGTTTATCGGGCCGCGTGCTGAAACGATACGTCTGATGGGCGACAAGGTCAGCGCCAAGATTGCGATGAAAAAGGCCGGTGTTCCCTGCGTACCCGGCGTCGAAGGTGCACTGCCGGACAATCCTGCCGAGATCATCAAGATCGCGCGCAGCATCGGCTACCCTGTGATCATCAAGGCCTCCGGTGGTGGCGGCGGACGCGGCATGCGCGTGGTACATACTGAAGCGGCACTGCTGGGTGCGGTCACCATGACCAAATCCGAGGCACAGGCCGCATTCAACAACCCCACGGTGTACATGGAAAAGTATCTGGAAAATCCGCGTCACATCGAATTTCAGGTACTGGCCGACCAGCATGGCAATGCGGTGTATCTGGGCGAGCGCGATTGTTCAATGCAACGCCGCAACCAGAAGGTCATGGAAGAAGCCCCCGCTCCTCTGCTCAACCCAAGGCTGCGCAACAAGATCGGCGAACGCTGCGCAGAAGCCTGTCGCAAGATCGGCTATCGCGGCGCAGGTACCTTTGAATTCCTCTATGAAAACGGTGAATTTTTCTTCATCGAAATGAACACGCGCGTGCAGGTAGAACACCCCGTAACCGAGATGATTACCGGCATTGACATCGTGCGCCAGCAAATTCTGATCGCAGCGGGTGAAAAACTTCCCTTCCGCCAGCGCGATGTGCAGTTCAGAGGCCATGCGATCGAATGCCGCATCAATGCTGAGCACCCCTACAAATTCACACCGTCTCCCGGGCGTATCACCTCCTGGCACGCACCCGGCGGCCCCGGCATCCGGGTTGATTCGCATGCGTATAACAATTACTACGTGCCACCCCATTACGACTCGATGATAGGCAAGGTCATCGCCTACGGTGACACACGCGAACAGGCGATGGCGCGGATGCGTACAGCCCTGTCCGAAATGGCGGTCGAAGGCATCGAGACCAACATCGCACTGCATCGCGACCTGTTGCTGGATTCGGCGTTCATCGGTGGCGGAACCAGCATTCACTACCTGGAAGAGCGTCTGGCCGAACGCAGCAAAGACAAATAATGTCCTGGTTAACACTCATTGTAGAAACGGACGCAAGACACGCAGAAGCCCTGAGCGATGCGCTGCTCGAACACGGGGCATTGTCTGTTGACTTGCTCGATGCCGATGCCGATACGCCGGATGAACAGGCTATTTTTGGCGAACCTGGAGAACCCCCGCCCGGTGTCTGGCAGCACAACCGCGTCAGCGCGCTGTTCGATGCGGATCGCGATGTAGCAGCGATTCTTCGCCTGGCCGCCAGCGATGTCGGTCTTGAAAAGCTTCCCGAACATCGCATCGAAACACTGGCCGACAATGACTGGGTGAGGCTTACCCAATCTCAGTTTGAACCGATACCTATTTCGGACAGGCTGTGGATCGTGCCGACCTGGCATACGCCATCCAATCCGGACGCCATCAACATCGTGCTCGATCCGGGGTTAGCATTTGGCACAGGCAGCCATCCCACCACGCGTTTGTGCCTGCGCTGGCTGGACAACAACCTGCAAGGCGGCGAAACTGTGCTGGACTACGGTTGCGGCTCAGGCATCCTTGCCATCGCAGCAATCAAGCTCGGAGCGGCTCGCGCCGTCGGCGTCGATGTGGATGCACAGGCGGTCACTGCCAGTCGCGACAATGCACTCGCTAATTGCGTTGAAAACGTGCAGTTTTATCTGCCCAACGATGTACCGAAAGGCAGCGCCGGGCACCAGTACGACCTGGTGGTCGCCAACATCCTGACCAACCCGCTGCGCCTGCTCGCCCCGCTGCTTGCGGATGCAACGAAGGCAGGCGGACAAATCGTGCTGTCAGGCATACTCGAAGCACAGGCGCAGGATGTGATGAACATCTATGCACAATGGTTTGACCTGAATGCACCGATTTTCGAAGACGGCTGGTCGTGCCTGTCCGGTCGCAAACGCTGAGTTGATTTCCTTATGAACGGCACGACACGCTGCCCGCTATGCGATACGCG
>JBAZCE010000013.1:8882-27809 GCA_041671105.1 Gallionella sp. | reverse complement strand
CGCACCGAACCGCGCGCCGACACGCCCGAACATGCCGGGTGGATGGAGAAAATGAACCAGGTGCACGGCCTGGCCGATGTCATCATCGCCAAACACCGTAACGGCCCGATTGGTAACGTGGAGCTCTCGTTCCGCAGCGAGCACACCAAGTTCTCGGACTATGTGAAGCCCGACCATCTGCCGGAGCGGTATTACGAATAATAATGGTGTCATTCCCGCGCAGGCGGGAATGACACCATAGAATGGAATGCCGCTTTACATCACAAAAGCCAGCCATTAGCCCTAGCTCATGTTCCAAACTCCTACCCTCACCATCGATCTTTCCGCCATCATCGCCAACTGGCATTTGTTGCGCGGCAAATTTACCGGCGACGAATGCGCCGCCGTGGTGAAGGCGGATGCTTACGGACTCGGCATGGTTGAAGTCGCCACCGCCCTGTCGGACGCCGGTTGCCACAGTTTCTTCGTCGCCACCGCCGATGAGGCCGTGCGCTTACGCGACGCCCTGCCCGACGTGCGCATCCTCGTGTTCCACGGCGTGCAGGAAGGCGAAGAGTTTGCCTTCGCCAACCGCCGCATCATCCCGGTGCTTAATAGCCGCGAGCAGATCGCCCGTTGGCAACCCGTCGCCGCCGAGCATATCCATGCGGTGAGCGCCCTGCATATCGACACCGCCATGGGCAGGCTGGGCCTGCAGCCGAATGAGTTCGGCACATTGCTGGAGAAAACACCCGACCTGCTGGCCGGCTTGCGCACCGGCCTGATCCTGTCGCATTTCGCCTGCGCACCCGAGCGCGATCATCCACTCAACAGACAACAGCTCCAACTGTTCCGCGACGCCTGCGCCCGCGCCCCCGGCATTCCCGCCTCGCTTTGCAATTCCGGCGGGATTTTCCTCGGGCCGGATTTCCATTTCCACCTCGCCCGCCCCGGCTGCTCGCTCTACGGCATCGCCCCCGCCAGCGGCGAAGCAAACCCGATGCAGCAGGTCGCCATTTGGGAAGCGCCCATCCTGCAGCTGCGCACGCTGGAGCGCGACCAGACCATCGGCTACGGCGCCACCGCCAGCGCGCCCAAAGGTACCAAAATCGCCACCGTCGCCAGCGGTTATGCCGACGGCTATCTGCGCAGCTTAAGCAACAAGGCTGCCGGTTATATCGGCAAACACCGCGTCAAGCTCATCGGTCGGGTGACTATGGACATGCTCTGTTTCGACGTCACCGCCGTGCCCGACGCAGCCTTGAACACCGCCACCCATATCGAACTGCTGGGCGACAAAGACGGCATCCGCGTGGATGATGTGGCCGATGCCGCAGGCACCATCGGCTATGAAATCCTCACCCGGATCGGCGCCCGCGTCCGCCGTATTTATGGTAGTGTCTCAGTTTGAAATTTTGGTAAATAAAAAGCCGCCGTTTGCTTGGTTATCGCTTGCGGCGGCTACCTCTTTCGAGGATTTCTAGCCCGTTGCGCTTACGCGTAGAGCGGGAATAAGTGTATTATAGCACACCAATCCCAGCAAATAAAAGTCCATAATTTGATGGCCGCTAAGATGTTAGAAAAGCAGTAATTCCAGTTCTAACTGCCGCCAAATCTGCGTCCGATATACGTCTATCATAGTATTTTCTGCCACCATTAGGGAGGCGAGCGTGGAACCGATCAAACTTTGAACGGGCGAAAGTATTCAACATGTCTCCCTTTATCCATATTTCTAATTCTGGCCATTTGGGAGATAACGCAGTTGGTAAAATTATTTTGTGATGCCACGGCAGAACCGTAGTGGGCGGTGTTGTTGAAACAGGCACAATCGTAAAGAGGTCATTATGACGAGACCGAGGAGAAACAATAAGAACAGGACGCGGTTTTACCATTTCGGGAACTTCGAACCCGTCATAATCGCATAAAAGAATAGTGCCGGGATTGGGGTGAAATAGAACCGTCATTTAATTCACCAACCCCGCAATTTCCTCAAGGCTCCAAACATGGTCAGTAACGCCAGCGGCCATCGCCGGAGTCACCCGCAGCGTTTTATGGATACGCCCAAAATTGTAATGCATAAAGTGCAAAGCGATGGCATGCGCGTGATTCTCAATTTTCTTGCTGAAACCATTGGTGAGGCGAGTGAAGCGACGGTTGCTCATGCGGATGGTGAGGTTCTGGCGCTCAACGTATGAAGTGCTAACGTGCGCCTTGTCCGGTTTGCCTTCGATGGCGGTTTTACGGGTGCCGCAGCACTCAGCGGGGCTATACTTCCCTTTCATGCTCTCTGGTGCATCGCCGTAAATTTTAATCAGTTGGGCGTAGTCAATATCACCGCCAAAGGCACCTTCTACAGCTTCAAGGTATGCGCGGTGGCCATCTGTCGTGAGTTGCACGCGATTAGCTAAGCGACCGCGCAGATCATCCATCAGCATCATTGCGTATTCAGCATCGCGGCCACCAACTACCCAATTACAGATGAGTTTGGTTTCGGCGCACAGGCTGGTCCACGTCCATACATCGCCAGACCCTTCCGGAGCGGCCTTTGCCGTAGCTACGTTCTTTTGTTTCGCATAGCAGAACGCCCAGATTTCATCGCACTGGATACGCTTGCAGGGAAGATTGCGGAGCGTTTTATCCTGATACTCGGCAACAGCTTTGCCAGCGTCTACCAGTAGTTTCGTCACCGTGTTGATGGATACATCCGCAAGGCGGCTAGTTGCGCGGAGACTCATCCCTTCGACCAACATTCCGAGGATTTGTGCGCGTTTCTGTATGTTTAACTTATTCATACTGAACTTTATACTTGAGCGGTTAGGCAATGTCAACATACAAAATGATACTGACTACATAAAACTACTGTTTATGCAGAAGGCGCAGGAATCCACACGTCTGGCATTTACAAACCAATTATTTTTGGTTGCAAGCGACACACAAATGAGATACAAATATAAACGGATTGAGCAACTAACGGGCTGCGGGGTGAGGTTTTCAACCCCACCGCCGCAGGCATTACCTGCTTCGCAGCCCTAAGTTCTTAACTTCATACGTTGCTCCTTCCGCCTTAACCGAAAATGTTACCCGACTCCGGCGCGCCAACGCCGGAGTTTTCTTCGTTTCCAGCCCCACCTGGGGCTAGAGACGATAGAAACCATGTTTTCCCAACCTTCTTGATTCGCCCTTTCTCCTTGTGACGCGTTAGCGTCACAGACAGAGTAGGCGTTTTAACATTGGGGTATCCATAAATTATGTCCAACATGCTCCTCATTTCGGAGCTACTGATTCCCTTCGGACCAGCGCTCTTTATAATGAGAAGAATCGCATCTGTGAGGGTGATATGATTGCTAGGGGAGGATTCCGTGGCCCGTACAGGCTCAACAACACCAGCGTCGGGGCTGTAGCGGCCTATCACGCGCAGCGCGGCTTCAATTTCCTTACGCTCAGCCTGCAGATTGACAATCTGCTTTTCGGCTGTCGATATATCTGTCAGTATCGAATCCAGCCTGGCCTTGAGTTTTGTAAGTGCGTCCATAAACACCCTAAAATTTTAGTTACTGGGTGTATTATAGCACAACAAGTAATACAGAGTCAACTGGTCGTGTAAATAATTTTTACTTTTTCCACCGGGCCTTTGCGGCCTTCTCTGCAATGGTCTTTCGCTCTTTGGCGGTAAGGCTTTCAGCCCTAGCTTTTCCGCCCTTCTGTCCACCTAGGCGGCCCAAGGCTACTGCTGCGGGGTTTTTACCGTCATCATGCTTTTCTGGTAATTCGGCGTTACCGGTCGCCACATCGGTAATGAATTTGGCAAGCTGGTTCGCGTCGCGTGGTCTTTTGGGCTTCTTCATGGCTTGAGACTCTTATTGCCGGTGAGGATGTAGCGAAGCGCCCAACCAGTAATGAACACTATGGCGGCGGCTGTCGCACGCGAACGGAAATCATCTATATCGAAAATGAGTAGGGCAATGGCTCCCGCGCCAGCCAACCAATAGATAACATCTGCAAGTCTTTTTATCATGCGACCAGCTTAAGCCCCTGTGCTATAGCGGTCAAGCGGGCGGATTTTCAAACTGAGACACTACCGTATTTATGTCTAGCTAGACTCCGCCCGCCGAATCCGGTAGGCAGTTTTCATGAGCGCCATTCTCCGCACCAATCCCATCGCCACCATCGGCCATGTGTTCCTGCTGTTCCTGTCCGCCATTGGGCGGGTGGTGCTGTTCACCTGGCATATCCTGAGTGAAGGCGTGCGCGGCCCGTATTATTACCGCCAGTTCGGGCGGATGATCATCGAGATCGGCTATTTCTCGTTGCCCGTCATCGGCCTCACCACCCTGTTCACCGGCGCCGCACTGGCGCTGCAATCCTATTCCGGTTTTTCTGATTTCGGCGCCGAATCTTCCATCCCATTGATTGTGGCCTTGGCCATCACCCGCGAACTCGGCCCCGTCATGGGCGGCCTCATGGTGGCCGGCCGCATCGGCGCCGCCTTCGCCGCCGAGATCGGCACCATGCGCGTCACCGAGCAGATCGATGCGCTGGTCACGCTTTCCACCAACCCGTATAAATACCTGCTATTCCCCCGCGTACTCGCTGCTGCGCTGATGCTGCCCTGCCTGGTGTTCGTGGGCGACATCATCGGCATTTTCGGCGGCTATGCGGTGAGCGTGAAAGTGCTCGGCTTCCACCCCGTCCCCTACATCAACAACACCTGGAATTTCCTGACCTGGTACGATGTGAATACCGGCCTGGTGAAAGCCGCCGTGTTCGGTTTCATCGTGGCGCTGATGGGCTGCTACCATGGCTACCACAGCAAGGGCGGCGCGCAGGGCGTGGGGGCGGCTACCACCAATGCGGTGGTTTCCGCCTCGATCCTGATTCTGCTCGCCAACTACATGCTCACCGAAATGTTCTTCTCCCTATGATCAACGCCGTACCCAAAATCAAACTGACGGATGTCCATAAGCGCTTTGGCAAAAAAGTGGTGCTGGACGGCGTGCATATCGAGGTAATGCCGGGGGAATCGCTTGTTATCATCGGCGGTTCGGGCAGCGGTAAATCGGTAACCATCAAATCCGTGCTCGGCCTGATCCGACCCGATTCCGGCACCATCGAGATCGACGGGCAGGATGTTACCAATCTCGGCTTCCGCGAGCGCGAACCCTTCCTGCAGAAATGCGGCATGCTGTTCCAGGGCGGCGCGCTGTTCGATTCGCTGCCCGTCTGGCGCAACATCACCTTTGCCGTCAGCCAGCGCAACGGCCGTCACAGCAAAGCCGAGCTGCGCGATATCGCCATCGAGAAATTAGGCCAAGTCGGCCTCAGGCCCGAAGTGGCCGACCTATTCCCCGCCGAACTGTCCGGCGGCATGGCCAAACGTGTCGGCCTGGCGCGCGCCATCGCCACCAACCCCGAAATCATCTTTTTCGACGAGCCGACCACCGGCCTCGATCCCATCATGTCCGACGTCATCAACGAGTTGATCGTTTCCTGCGTGAAAAAATTGGGAAGCACGGCCGTCACCATCACCCACGATATGAGCAGCGTGCGCAAGATCGCCTCGAAAGTGGCGATGATCTACCAAGGAAAAATTATCTGGACCGGCCCCGTCTCCGCCATCGACAACTCGGGCAACCCCTATGTCGAGCAATTCGTCCACGGCAAGGCTAACGGGCCAATCGAAGTCGAAGGCAGAAGAAGCTAGCCGCCTATCTCTCCCCCGTGTACACTCCTCTTCCCCTGCTGTATCTCCAAAGCGCGCTCCCCCATCAAGCGTGTCAGCCTGTCTTGCTCGGTTTTAATTTGCCGCTCATACAGTCGATCTTCCGCTTTTTTGCATAGGCCCAACAATTTTTTCTCATCGAGCAGCGGTAGCCCGCCGTTTGGATCCTGAACATACAGATCACTGCGCAACGGCGGCGTATTACCCCAGACTGCCTGCCCGTCCTTGCTTCGCCAACCGGCATCGATGGCCCGGATCATCCCAATAGCTTCGGTGAAGCAGCGCGAAGCGGCGGCGGAGGGAGCAAATTCCTGAGTCGCCCCCGGTGCATTGCTCATCAGGATATAAGGGACTATCACGCCGTGATCGCCATGGTAGAAACGCAGCGCCTGACGCGTCGAATCGCCGCCACCGATGAAAATGGGCATGGGTGGCGGGTTGAGCTTCATGCAGCGCTCACACATTTTCTGCACGAACGTTGCCTGGCTGCCTTCAATTCTTTCGCAATGGGTAATGGATACAGGCAGGTTGGTGGTATTCAATGCCGTCATCCCGACCACGGGATAGGCCCGATCGGGGTGCAGTTGCCGGTGATAGCGGAATGCTTCATCAAACTCCCGGCTTACCCCTTCGCGCTTGGTGCGGCCGAGAATGAAGCCGTTGCTCTCCTGGCGGCACGCCGCACGTAACATTTCCGCCATCAGTGAAATTTCCTGGCGGACTTCCCGATGCGTGTGGGGCGGTATCAAATCGTTAAATGTATCGCCGCCGGCACCCATGATGAGAAATGAAAACCGGCCGTTCAGTTCGGCATTGGCGTCATGTGATGCCACCTTGGCCAGGTGCTCGGCATATAGCGGCACGAAGGAATCGATGGCTGGTCCTTCTTTCCCATACTGGCGTTCATAAACGTCACGTTTGGCATGCTCGTCTTTCTCCAACTTGCCGATACGTTTCTCTTCATTGGTGCGCATCTTTTGGAGATTCTTGACCGTCCAGCCTGCGCCCATTGCGTCGACCGCCAACTGGATTGGGTCGGTCTGGACGATATTTCCGCCATCGCTGCCGAGGAATACCGGCGCATATTTCTCCCAGCGCGCAATAGGCAACTCACCCATATGGAATAAATTATTGAAGGCAGCATTGGACGGAGGACAGAGAATCACATTCAGCAATCCGCGCTTCGCCAGATGTTTGAGGATCTCCTCCTCCTGAAAAGTAAAAGGCTTGCTGCGCAGCACGTGCGATACGTCGACCGCGATACCATGTTTGTAGGCAATGCGCGCGGCTTCAATGGCATTAGCAGTCTGTTTTCCCGTTTCGTCAGCATGAATGTGCAATTGGGCATGACGTTTAAAATCCCACTCTTCTTCACCGGGAATGCCGGTGCGATCCGATCCGTCAGCCCACATGGCGATATGCTCGAGCGCCCAGGAAAAATCCTCCGTGGCGTTAAACTCATACCCCATCACATCCAACCCGCTTACATATGGGTGGCGCGACACATATTTCACCGCATTCAGATCGCGCAGCATGTTTTCCGGTTCGTTATTGCGCCGCGTACTATTGAGATAGCGTAATTTAACGTGAAGTTTTTGCTCAACCTCCGCGGTGGCGCGCTCCATTTCCCGCACCCATTCCGGGTCGTCGATCAATGGGCCAATGAACATCCGCGCGTATTGAATATGTTTGCGGTGATAATCTTCCCCGATCTTCAGTATCATGTCGTGCGCAAGCTCGCGTCGCTTCACCAATGGATTGAGGTAGCGATAGATCTCCAGATCGAACCGGCTATTGGGGAGGACCTGCGTCTGCGGAATTTTCATCCGCTTCGCCAGCGCTGTCCGCTGTTCTTCGGTGAGTTCCTTCATGCGAATTGCCTGGCAGGTAGGTTTCTTCCCATCCGGTCCGGGTTTCGTGCCATCTTTCTCGCATTGCGGGTGCACTTTCTCCTGCAGTCCCAACGTAAACTTGATACTCGGTACCGTGACAAGTTTCTGCCGCTGCTCCCCATCCAGTTTGATGCCCAGCATGTCGAGCAGCTCCACCGGATAGGTAATCCCCGGTGAATCCATTTTTTTGTCATGCTCGACGGCGATATCGACTAGGTCTTTCGCCTCAATCTGCGCGCTGATATGCGTGTGCTGGTCGGTGATGGGCGCATGCTTGGCGGGATCGAACCCCTTCATCCGCTCACGCGAGTATGGCACATTGGGCAATGTGCGGTCGGCATTGGCCATCATCCGGATTTCGGTGGTCGTCAGCCGCTGGTATTCTAGTTTCGGATCCATCTCGAAATCCGAACCATCCGCCGCTTTATGCATCACACAGATGGGCTCATGATGAACCTCTACCGTCGCATCATTCGGATTCACCGTCCCTATATCGGGAAATTCGCACTCGATATGGTTATCATTGTGCGACTGAATGGCTGAACCCGACGGCTTATAACTATGCCCGCCAATTTTCAGGCTAAGCCCTTGCATCAATTGGGTGGTTAATCGAGATGACGGAATGTTGGGATAGTCCAGCACCAGCCGGTAGCCACGCCCGCTCATTTCAAGCTTAACGGAAATTTCGCCATTATGGTCGAGACTGGGTCTGGTTGCGTGTGATGTGGTGACAGCTGTCATATTTTCCCTTGTATATTATAACATGTAGGCCCAAATGGTTACCGATTTATGACAGCGGCCAAACAATCCACCCAATATGTCTGCGCCGAGTGTGGTGCCAGCCACCGCAAATGGGCTGGCAAATGCGAGGCCTGCGGGGCCTGGAACAGCTTAAGCGAAGAAGTCGTCACCGCTACACCCAAAGGCTTAAAGCCCGGAAAAAGCAAAGGCTTGGAGCTTGCCTCCCTCAACGATACCGCCGAAAATCCGGTGCGTTCGGCGACCGGTTCTGTCGAACTGGACCGCGTGTTGGGCGGCGGGCTGGTGGCCGGATCGGCCATCCTGTTGGGCGGCGATCCGGGCATTGGGAAATCGACGCTGCTACTACAAGCAGCCAGTGTGCTGGCGGCCAAGGGCAAAACCGTCCTTTACGTGTCCGGCGAGGAATCGCTGGCGCAGATCCAGCTGCGCAGCCAGCGGCTGGGCCTAAGCAAGGCACCGCTGCAACTGGCCGCCGCTACCTCGGTGCGTGATATCCTCTCCACCATCGACGTGCCGCAGGCGCCGGATGTGGTGGTGATCGATTCCATCCAGACCATGTTCGTCGATTCGCTCGATTCCGCCCCCGGCACGGTGGCGCAGGTGCGCACATCAAGCCACGAGCTGATCCGCGCCGCCAAGAAGCGCGGCTTCGCGGTGCTGCTGGTGGGGCATGTGACCAAGGACGGGCAAATTGCCGGTCCCCGCGTGCTCGAACATATGGTCGATACCGTGCTCTATTTCGAGGGCGACCGCGGGCAGCATTACCGCATCCTTCGCGCCGTGAAAAACCGCTTCGGCGCCACCGACGAGATCGGCGTGTTCGAGATGGGCGATGCGGGCTTAAAGGAAGTCGCCAACCCCTCGGCCCTGTTCCTGCACGAGCGCACGAGTCCCGTTTCCGGCGCCGCTGTGTTTGCGGGTATGGAGGGCACCCGCCCGCTGCTGATCGAAATCCAGGCGCTGGTCTCGCCCTCCACCATGAGCACCCCGCGCCGCGCCACCGTCGGCTTCGATGGCGCACGCCTCGCCATGATCCTCGCCGTACTGGAAACCCGTGCCGGGATGCGTTTTTCCGACAAGGAAGTGTTTTTGAATGTAGCGGGCGGCCTCAAGATCAGCGAGCCTGCAGCCGATGTCGCGGCGGCCATGGCCCTGATCTCCGCCCTGCTCGATAAACCGCTTCCTAACCAAATGGTAAGCTTCGGCGAAATCGGCCTCACCGGAGAAATCCGCTCCGTCGGCCGCATGGATACCCGCCTGAAAGAGGCGGCTTCCCTTGGTTTCAGCCAGGCAGTCACCCCTGCGGGTCCGAAGGAAAAAAATATCGCCGGCAACCGCGTCGCCCATGTGGACGGGCTGGTGAAATTCATGCTAGAGAGCTGACGGATTTGAGTTGGCGGCTCTGCCGCTTACGAATCTGTCATCCCCTGAATTTTTTCAGTAGAAAAAATTATAAGGGGATCCAGACCGCGCGACCGCCAGCAGGCGGCTGTCGTCACCAATGCCTCCTGGCGTTGGCAATCTGGATTCCCCTATAATTTTGCCTACTGGCAAAATTCGGGGAATGACGTTAACAAAGGGAGATTATGGAACATACCACCCTGAACCTGTTCGACCTCATCGTCTTCGGCATTGTCGGGCTTTCCGCGATGATGTCGTTTTTCCGCGGTTTTGTACGCGAAGTATTGTCGCTTGGCGCCTGGGTGGGCGCGGCGCTCATTACTGTCTACGCCTTCCCCGCCGTCGCCGAGATGCTCAAACCCCATGTGAAGAACGAAGCAGTGGCCAACGGTTTCGCCAGCCTGTTCACTTTCATGGGCGCGTTGATCATCATCTCGATCTTCACCGGCCTGCTGCGCAAACTATTCAAATCCGGCTCCGATATCGGCCTGCTCGATAACGGCCTGGGGCTGGTATTCGGCGCCATGCGTGGCGCATTGCTGGTTGCCGTGGCCTTCTTCGTATTCGGCCTTACCACTGCCAAGGCCGACTATCCCGACTGGATGAAAGGCGCGCTGACGCTTCCGTATGTCGAGGCCGCCTCGACTTGGGTCGCCGCCGCCGCACCGGAATATATCAAGGATATTTCCGGCGACGACACCGATCCCGACAAAGCGAAAGAAAAACTCGACAATGCCGTCGACGACGCCAAAAAACGCTCGCAAGAAATCAAGGACCATGTACAGGACAAATGGCCGACCATGGACGACCTTAAAGACCGTATGAACAGCGACGAGCCCGTCGGCGGGGGCTACTAATGGCATTTGATAAATTTAATGACGAGTGCGGCGTTTTCGGAATCTTCGGCGCCGTCGATGCAAGCGCGCACACCGCGCTCGGCCTGCACGCGCTGCAGCATCGCGGGCAGGAAGCAGCGGGCGTCGTCAGTTGCCAGGAAGGGCAGTTTTTTGCCCACCGCGCACTGGGCCTGGTCGGCGACAATTTCAACTCCGCCTCGGTGATCAACAAGCTGCCGGGCCAGATGGCCATCGGCCATAACCGCTATTCCACCACCGGCGAAACGCTGCTGCGCAACGTGCAGCCCTTCTCGGCCGATTTGAGTTTCGGCAGCTTCGGCCTCGCCCATAACGGCAACCTCACCAATGCCATGACGCTGCGGCGCGACCTCATCACCCGCGGCGCCATTTTCGCCTCGACATCCGACACCGAAGTCATCGTTCACCTGGTCGCCTTGTCGACGGCAGCAACGGTCGAAGAGCGCATCATCGACGCGCTGACGCAGGTCGAGGGCGCCTACTCCCTCGTCATGCTGTCGCCCACCGCGCTGATCGGCGTGCGCGACCCGTTCGGCGTACGCCCGCTGGTGCTCGGCCAGCTCGGCGACGCACATATCCTCACCTCGGAAACCTGCGCCCTCGACATCATCGGCGCCAAATATGTGCGCGATGTCGCGCCCGGCGAAATGCTGGTGATCGATGGCAACGGCATCAAATCCGTATTCCCCTTCAAGCCGAAGCCGCACCGCCTGTGCATTTTTGAATATGTTTATTTCGCCCGCCCCGACTCGATGATCGAGGACCGCAATGTCTATGCCGTGCGCAAGCGCATCGGCATGGAACTGGCCAAAGAAACCGGCATCGATGCCGACATGGTGGTTCCCGTACCGGATTCCGGCGTCCCCGCCGCGCTTGGTTATTCCGAAGCCTCGGGCCTGCCGTTCGAACTCGGTATCATCCGCAACCATTATGTCGGTCGCACCTTTATCGAACCGTCGGAATCCGTGCGTCACCTCGGCGTGAAACTGAAACACAATGCCAATATTGCCGCGCTGAAAGGCAAGCGTGTGATCCTGGTGGATGATTCCATCGTACGCGGCACCACCAGCAAAAAAATCGTCGCCATGGTGCGCGAAGCGGGCGCCGCCGAAGTGCATATGCGCATCGCCAGCGCCCCCACGACGCACTCTTGCTATTACGGCGTCGACACGCCCGAGCGCTCGCAACTGATGGCCGCCAACCATTCCATCGCCGAGATGGCGCGCATCATCGGCGTCGATTCGCTGGCATTCCTGTCGCTCGACGGTATGTACCGCGCCGTCGGCGAAGCCCGCCGCAACAACGAAATGCCGCAATTCTGCGATGCCTGCTTCAGCGGCGAATATCCGGTCGAGCTCACCGATGTCTCCACCGGCATCACCGGCAAGCAACAGGATCTTTTCGTGCGGGACGTCGCGTGAACCAGCCCGTCACCATGGGCCAAGCCCTCTGGCGCGGGTTCTTGGGCCGATGCCCCAATTGCGGCATCGGCAAGATGTTCCGAAAATTCCTGAAAGTCGCCGACGACTGTCCGCATTGCGGCGAAGCACTGCACCATCACCGTGCCGACGACCTGCCGGCCTATATCCTGATCCTGGTCCTCGGCCATATCCTGGTGCCGCTGGTGGTAACAGTTGAACTGCTCTACCAGCCATCCTACTGGTTCTACCTGGCCGTCGTGCTGCCGCTGACATTGGCGCTCGCCATCGGATTGTTGCAGCCGATCAAGGGCACCATCGTCGCCCTACAATGGAAAATGGGCATGCATGGTTTCCACCGGAAACCGAATCACCCAAAATGAATAGCCTCGATATGCGACGCGTAGCGCGGTAGCGCAAGCCGCGGAGCGAGCGGGTGCCGGAAACTTCCCGGCACCTACGGCACCACTCAATAAATCATAACGCCTTTATTGCCGTGCCGCCTAAATATCTCTATGAAAGCGTTATGCCTCAGTTCGACAAGAAAATTGCCCTCGTCACCGGTGCCTCACGTGGAATCGGCGCGGCAGCCGCCAAGCGGCTGGCCCAGGAGGGCGCCCATGTCGTCATCACCGGCCGTACGATCGGCGGGCTGGAAGAGGTGGACGACGCCATCCGCAGCATGGGCGGCAGCGCCACGCTGGTGCCGCTCGACCTACGGCAGATGGACATGATCGACGCGCTCGGCGCACAAATCTACGAACGTTTCGGCAAGCTGGATTTCCTGATCGGCAACGCCGCCATGCTGGGGAGCTTGTCGCCGGTGGCCCATGCCTCGCCCAGCGAGGTGGAAGATGTGTTCGATGTCAACGTCATCGCCAACTACCGGCTGATCCGCGCCTGCGACCCGCTGTTGCGCCGTTCGGATGCCGGGCGCGTGGTGATGGTCACCTCCGGTGCCGCCAGCGCGCCGGTCGCCTATTGGGGCCCCTACTCCGCCAGCAAATCGGCGCTCGAACATTTAACGCTCACCTACGCCGCCGAAGTCCGCACCACCAATATCCGGGTAAATATCCTCGATCCCGGCGTCATCCGCAGCAAAATGCGCGCCCAGGCATTCCCGGCGGAAGACCCCAATACCGTGCCGCCGCCGGAATCGGTCAGCGAATGGTTCGTCACCCTTTGCGCAGACAATGCACCGCACGGAAAACGCGTAATCGCCGGATAATCATTAATGCGGAACACGCAGCACAGACCGCCGAAGTAAGGGATTTGCCCAAGGCAACATCCATGCTTGGAATAGTAGGTCTGGAAAGATCCCTCCCACAGTCCAGCATAGAATTGATATTTAAAGCTTTTACAAAGTGCGTCTTACGTCCTGTGTCCCATGTTCGCGTAGCAACTGGTGCGATAGACGCAAGATTTACGCATGAGTGCAAGGTGCGTCAATTATTATGCAGCCAATGCCTTGCGGAATTGTTCGGAGGCGGATTTGGTGCATTCGTTGAGGGGCACCATCGCCTCAGTATATCCATGGATGACTGCATCGCACAGCCTAGTCGTGCTCTGCGCATAATCATCGAAGAACTGACGCCATGCCTGATGCTGCAACTGCATCATGTCGTTCCAGGTGCGGCAGCCGAGTGATTCCTTTGAAATTTTAATCGCATCTGAAAAACAGTGACTACAATGGGCGGTCACTTCGCTACCTACATCCTTCATAATTGAGGAAGCCGCACTGCCTGATTTCATCAAGGCATTGATTTGATCAGAAAACATGGGGAATAATTCTTTCGAGCCGGAATGTTTCGGCTGTTTTGTGGCGGAAGCATGATTCTTTCCGTTATGGGCATGCTGCGGCATAAAATTCTCCTTAAAATAAAGTCTTGATGGGATGCTCGTACCATAGTGATTTTTTCGCCCGCCACTTTGACCTCGATCAAATCTATTTTTTACGGGGAATTTATATATGGCGTAACCGGACGTCAGTTCCGGCAACATCGGAGGCAACCATGCAACTTATATCCTCGACAGCAATTCGTGGCCCGGCACCGTCGTATGACAAAAAAGAACAGCTTTTCGCCAGCCTGTGCCACGAGATCCGCAATCCGCTGAACGCGATTGTCGGCCTCTCGCGCATCATGGGCAAGCAGGCTTCTCCCGAGCGCCAGAGCGAATGTCTCCATGTGCTGGAACAGAGCGCCGCCATGCTGGAGGAGTTGCTGAACGATGTGCTGGATTTCACACGCATCGATGCAGGGATGATGGCCCTGGAGAGTACACCGCTCGACCTGACCTTACTGGTAGAGGAAACCGCACAGATGGTTGCTCCGCGTGCCCGGGAAAAAAATGTCGGCCTGCACGTGCATTGCCCGGTAGTACCCCTGCTGGAGGGTGATCCGTTACGGTTGCGCCAGATTATCCTCAACTTGCTTGGCAATGCGGTGAAATTCACCGAAAGCGGCTTTATTAGCCTGTTCGTGCAGGCCGATCCGGCACCGGACGGCAGCTATCGCATTCGCATGACCGTCACCGATACGGGTATCGGCATTCCAGAGGACAAACAGGGAACTATTTTCGACGAGTTCCGGCAGGCCGATACAGCTATCAGCAGCCAGTATGGCGGCAGTGGCTTGGGGCTGGCCATCTGCAAGCGCCTGCTGGAAATGATGGGCGGCTCCATCAGTGTTGTGAGCATGCCTGGGGCCGGTTCCCAGTTTACCGCGCTGCTGTCGCTGTCCGTCGCCCGCCAAACGATGGCGGCGTAACATGCAACTCCGTAGCATCGATTCCATTCCCGCTTGGTGGCGCTGGGTTATCTTTTTTGCCACCGCGCTTATTGTGCTGATCATTCTGTTCTATGCCCGCTCCATTCAAGGGATGATCGTCGCTATTTCATTCCTCCGGCATTACTGATGTGCTTTTCTCCCCATGCTAGTTTTGCCGCCGCCGCAGTATTGACGCTTATCGGCGTTGTCACCTTAGGAAAACCCAGGGTTAAAGGGGAGTGGCTGCTGGCCGCGCTACCACTGATATTCGCCGCACAGCAACTGACGGAAGGCATATTGTGGCTCATCCTGCGCGGGCATCTGGCATTCGCGGCCCTTCTGAGCGGCCTGATCTATCTGCATTTCACTGGCTATTTCCGGCATCGGCACAATGAATCGGCAGCCGGAGATAATCGATGCATTCCATGACAAGACTGGGCGCATTCCTGGCAACAGCGATGATTTTTGCATCACCGGCCATGGCGCTAACCTATGAGTTTTCAGGCGATGTCATCGGCAAGGTCACTCATTACAAGGTGCAGCCGGGAGATAATCTCTACCGCATCGCCCGACAGTTCGATATCGGCATCGTCGAGCTGCTGGCGTCCAATCCAGGGATCGATCCCTGGACGCCGGAAGAAGGAACTCGGCTGACCCTGCCCACCCGGCATGTGCTGCCTGATGCCGGGCGTGAGGGCATCGTCATCAACCTCTCGGAACTGCGCCTGTTCTATTTTGCCAACGACGATGTCGTCATGACCTTCCCCATCGGAATCGGCAAGGAAGGCTGGCCGACCCCGCAGGGTGAAACCACCATCGCCGCCAAGCGCGAGAATCCGGCATGGATTCCTCCCGCTTCCATCCTCGCCGAAAATCCCGGCCTGCCGCCCATCATTCCGGCAGGGCCGGACAATCCGCTCGGCGCCTATGCGATGAGCCTGGACTGGGAGAGCTTCGCCATCCACGGCACCAACCGTCCCTACGGGGTAGGCAAACGGTCCAGCCATGGGTGTATTCGCCTGTATCCGGAAGATATCGCCCAGCTCTTCATGGCAGTTGATGTGGGCACGAAGGTGACCGTGATCGACGCGCCCTATAAACTCGGCTGGCAGGAAAACAAGCTGTGGCTGGAAGTAACGCCGAACCAGCAGCAGGCGGATGTGATTGCCAAATACGGTTCGGTAAAGGCAGACCAGCTGCCGGGCATTTATGATGCAATCGGGCTTGCTGCACATGGCGCGCCCATCGAGTGGGATGCCATCGAGCAGGCCATTGCCCGCCATGACGGCATCCCGGTCGTGATTGCTGTAAAACCGTAACTACTTGTTCTGGCCTTCGCGGAAAATCCGGTCGGCTCTTGCACTGGCACTATCCGCTGCCGCTGCAGCACGACCTGCCTCGGTGGCGGCACGTTCGGCGGCAGCCCGCGCTTCCCGTGCTTCGATGCGGGCTTCGTCGGCCGCGCGATAGGCGCCATCAATCTTCGCCGAATCGGACTCGGACATGGGGGTGGTGCAGGCACTTAACGCCATTATGATGATAGGGCTTGCCGTCATGATATGTTTCACAAGAATGGACTTCATAAAAAAACTCCTTGGGTTGAGGCACCGGCGCAGGAATTTCCTGCGCCGGTTCATGCGATAGGTTACGCTGCCTGTTTGACTTCAATGGTGCGTTCCTTGCTCTGCGCCCCGGCTTTCTTGGGGATGGAAAGCGTCAGCACGCCATTTTTGAAGCTGGCTTCCGCCTTGTCGAAATTGGCCGTATCCGGCAGGGAAACCACGCGCTGGAAGGAGCCGTAGGAACGTTCCTGGCGGAAATAGCCGGCGCGTTCTTCCTTCTCTTCCTGCTTCTTCTCGCCCTTGATGGTGACATAGCCGTCGGCGGCGGTGATATGCACATTCTTCGCATCAAGGCCGGGCAGCTCGGCGGTTACCTTGAATTCCTTTTCGTTCTCGGCCACGTCCATGGCGGGGCTTACCGCTTCGGCGTTGCGGAACCAGGACGGCAACGAGACGTCACCGAAGAAGTCATGAAACAGCTTATTTACCTCGTCCTGAAAAGCGATAATGGGATTGCCGCCTTTGGTGACGGATACCGATTTTTTGCCGAACGGCAGCAGATCACGGGTAGTCATAAATCCTCCTTTGTCGGGTTAGTCCGTTCCTCACGAACACCCCGTCTTTAGGCTCCCCATCCATGGCCGGATTTGACCGCCATCAAAATGCACTCCTCACATCCGGTTTTTTTTGCTATAGAGGAGCCATGCAGTCATTTTCTCGCAGGCAGTTCCTTAAGCTTGGGGCGGGCGTCGCCCTGGCTGCGGCCCTGCCGTGGCCCGCGCGCGCATTGGCCGCAACACCGGCGCGCGAGCTGGCTTTTTATAATTTGCATACGGGTGAGAAGCTGCGCCTCGCCTATGCCGAAAACGGGCAGTATATTCCCGGCGCGCTGGCCGAGATCAACCATGTGCTGCGCGACTACCGCACCGGCGATGTCCATGCCATCGATCCCGCATTGCTCGACCAGCTGCACCTGCTGCAACGCCACGTGGAAACGCCTGGCGCATTTCATGTCATCTCCGGCTACCGCTCGCCGCTGACCAACCATATGCTCAACGCGCATTCCGACGGGGTGGCCAGCAAAAGCCTGCATATGGAAGGCCGCGCCATCGATATCTGCCTGCCGGGCAAAGATCTCGCCTCTCTTCACCGGGCCGCGCTTTCCATGCAGGCCGGCGGTGTCGGTTATTACCCGGCATCGAATTTCATTCATATGGATACGGGCCGCATTCGCCGCTGGGGCTGATCGGTTTTTTTGATCCCGGTCAAAGCCCGCCATCCGTTTCATGGTTATGCAACTTCCAACCAAGGGAGTTACCCATGACTATCAAATCCATCCTATGCATGATCGGCGGATCAAAAGAAGATCAGGGCGCTATCGACACCGCATTGTCCATGGCCAAAAAATATGGCGCCCATGTCCGCTTCCTCCATATGTCACCCCATCCCAGCGAATATATCGGCTTTTATGGGGACGGTCTTTTCATCGCCGGTGATATTATCACTGCGATTGAAAAGGAAATCCAATTGCGGCTTGAAAACGCGCGCAAACAAGTAAAGCAGGCCTGCACCAGCCAGCATATTCCCATCGGCAGCCCGGAACCGCTCATCTACCCGGTCTCTGCCGCCTTTCTGCATCGTGTTGGATTGATTGACATGATCATTGCAGAAGAAGGGCGCACAAGTGACCTGATTGTCATTTCCCAGTACGACAAGCTTGGTTACGATTCTATTGCTCCTGTTTTTACGACCGGCAAACCCGTCCTCCGCATCCCCGCTTCCAAGAACAAATCGGCAGGCTGGAAAAATACCGTGGTCGCCTTGGCATGGGACGGTAGCCTGGAAGCCGCGCGCGCCTTGCATAACGCATTCCCCCTGATTGCCGACGCCCAGGATGTCCATATACTGATGGCGCGCGAAGATAAAAAACCGTGGGATTCGCCTGCGGAAATCCGCATCCGTGATTACCTGCGTGCCCATGGATTCGATACGCGCATTACCGTCATCGAACGCGACAAGCGCCCTGTCGGCACCCTTTTGCTAACCGCCGCCATGGAGGCGAACGCCGATCTGCTCGTCATGGGTGCCTACGGCCACAGCATGTTCCGCGAAATGATTTTAGGCGGCGTAACCGAAACGATGCTGAAAACAGCCGACCTGCCCGTTCTGATGTCGCATTAATTTGCGCAAGGCCCCTTACTCTTGATCAAACCAGACGAGCGGTTTCCAGTCGCGGTCCGGAAAGGCGAGTTGCTGCCATTCACACAGGATCACCATTGGGCATTGCCCTCGTGTTCGATAAGTACGGAGGCATGGTAGTCAAGCATGCGGGATAGCTGCAAGGCTTCCTTGCGGTCACTGGTACGCAGCGACACTTTCACATGCTTGGATTTATCGCGTTGCTGTAGGTGGGTTGGTAACGGCCAGCGGAAGTAAAAGATGCCGTGGCGGGACTGCTCAAGATGGCAGGAAGTACGCATGAAATGCCTCACTTTCATACCCCACCATGAAAAGAGGGAATCCAATCTATTGAGATTGCTTGCGTCTTGAG
>JBAZCE010000013.1:0-8872 GCA_041671105.1 Gallionella sp. | reverse complement strand
GGCCAGAAACTTCTCTGCAAAAAGCAGTATAGAGATGAATGGATGAAGATGGTGGGTCCGGGAAGAGTTGAACTTCCGACCTCACGCTTATCAGGCGTGCGCTCTAACCACCTGAGCTACGAACCCATTCCAAGTGAGGCGGGTTTTCTAACAGTGGCAGCCTGAATGTCAAGAAACTTGGCAGCAGCCGCTAAATAACTGATTTCATCATCAAATCACGCAGTTTGTCGGCAAGCGGTGCGACGGTGACAACGGGGCGAGAGGGATAAGCTCCGCTTCTACTCCGACAGATTTTCTTGCGTCACCCGGTTGCGTCCGGCTTTTTTGCTGCGATACAGCGCATCGTCGGCGCGCTTGATGAGGGTGGCGGGACTGTCGTCGTGATGACGGAAGGCCGCGACGCCGAGCGAGATGGTAATCTGCCCGTAATGCTCGCCCGTCGATTTGCGCTTGAGTTCCTTGCTGGCGATGGTCTTGCGGATGGACTCCGCCACAATCATACCGCCACCGACCGGCGTTTTAGGCAGGATAACAGCAAATTCCTCGCCGCCGAACCGCGCCACCGTATCCATCCCTTTCACCGAATCGCCAATGGTTTTGGCAACGATTTTCAACACTTCATCGCCGATGAGGTGGCCGAAATTATCGTTGAACAGTTTGAAATGATCAATGTCCAACATGATCAGGGTCAGGTCCGACTCGTTGGCCTTGGCTTCTTCCAGCGCCTGCAACAGGCGCTTGTCGAATGCTTTGCGGTTATAGGCCGCAGTGAGGAAGTCGCGCTCCGATTCAATGGTCGCCTTGGCCAAATTCTCGCGCAGTTCGGAGATTTCCTTTTGTGCGGTGGCCAACTGCTGGTTCATCGATCCGCCGGATTCGACAATGGCCTGCGCACTATCGATCACCGTTTTCGCCATCTGGCGGATGGCATCTTCGGTCAGCGGCGTCTCCAGCCCTTCCAGCTGGTGGGATACTTCCTGGCTCATGTTATGCGTCGCCCCGGTGAAGGCACCGACATTTGAGATCATCTCAGCCAGGATGCGCTTGGCATTGGTGGCTGTTTCCTGCAGCGCGCGCGATTGCGCTTCGGCGATGTAATGGTTATACAGATGGTCGAGCATATCCTCAGTAAAACGCTGTTTTTCTGAAATAATTCGGTCGACTTCCTTGATCAGGTCGGTCGGCTGGCCAGCCGCCACGGCGAAAAATACCGAATAATTTTTCGGTGTCGGCTGCACCTGCAGGCCGCGCATCATGGTCATGGCACGCTCGCTATAGCCTGCGGCTTGAGGGGTACCTGTTTTTTCGGAACTTGGCATTCGCGTACTGTTATGTGTTCTGCTGCATTGCGTCAAGTTGCACAGGCTTTTACCCTACCATGCACCGAAAGCCATTGCAATTAGGCCCCGGCATGGCAAAATCCGAGGAAACCCAAGGATGATGTGATCATGGCTCCCGCCCTGCCGTCGGGTACGCCTCCGGGCGATGCCCCGCATGATGCTGCCCCGCGCCCGAAACTCGCGCGGCGTCCGGCCAGCTTTGCGCGCACTACGGCCACAGTGATGCCGATACACGACGAGCCACTGGCACCGCCTGCGGCAACCAATCCCAAAACCCATCTCACGCCAATCAATGCCTGGCAGGAAGATGCACGCTTCGGCGTCGCCATGCTTATCATCATCGTGCTGGTGAATGCGGCTTTGGTCTATGGCCTGCCATTGCTGCCCGCCACCAATTCCGACAACAGCCCGTCACAGGTCGCCGGCAAAGCGCCCACCATGCCCAGCGCCATGAGCACACGCAACGAAGGGGTCACCATGTATTCGCAGCCCGAGCAGGAACGCCGCACCATCTACCTGCTCGATTTGCGCAATGCCGCGTCGGAGCAGAATGCGCTCAGCGTTTCGCCGAACGACATCCCGCCACCCACCGCCCGCGCGCTTGATCCGGACCGGGAGCAATAATGCCCGCCATTGTGCAATCCCCCTCGGCGGCCGTTACGCGCACGCTGCAAGCGCTCGCCGCACTGGCCGGCGCAGGCAGCGATATGACGCTGCAGCATACGGGGACAAAACTCCATATCCTGCGCGACGGTTCGCAAGTGCAGACGCTGGCCTGCCCTGCCCGGCCGCAGCAAATATTAAAGGTCCTGACCACCGCAAAAAGTACTGCCTTGCCTGCCCTGAATCATGGCTGGCAGTTCGACGCCACCGCCCGCCAACTCAGCCGTGGACAGGAGAGCGACGCACTGACCGAAAAGGAATCGCTGCTGCTCACCGCACTGCTCGGCAGCCATCCGAAATCCTGCAGCCGTGAGCAGTTGCTGCGGGATGTCTGGGCCATGCAGGGCGATGTCGAGACCCATACACTGGAAACCCATATCTACCGCCTGCGCAGCAAGCTGGAAGCGCTCGATCCCAGGCCCTGCACCATCGTCACGGTGGACGGCGCTTACCAACTCGAACTGGAGGCCGCATGAGCGCTCAAGCCCCAATCATGAAAATCGCCGACACGACGGATGACGCCGCCGAGCGCTTGGCCAGCAAACCAAACCTCATCGGCATGACGCGCGACGAGCTGGCGCAGGCTTTGAAACCGCTCGGCATCGAACCGTTTCGCAGCAAACAGATCTGGCAATGGCTGTATGGCAAAGGCGTCACCGATTTCGCATTGATGAGCAACATCGCCCGTCCCGTTCAGGAAAAACTGGCCGAACATTTCACCATCGCCCGTGCCGGTATTTCGCGCAATGCGGTGAGCTTCGACGAAACACAGAAATGGCTGCTCAAATTCGCCGACCAGAACGAAGTCGAAACGGTGTTCATTCCCGAGAGTAACCGGGGCACGCTTTGCGTCTCGTCGCAAGTGGGCTGCACCCTCGCCTGCACCTTCTGCCATACCGGCACGCAACGGCTGGTGCGCAACCTCACTGCGGGTGAAATTATCACTCAGGTGCTGGTCGCCCGCGACGGGTTGAATGAATGGCCCGGCCGCGGCGTACTGCATCAGGCGGCGATCCCGGCAGGTACTCCGCCCGGTACCGTCTATGTGCCACTCAAACACGAGCCCGGCCAACCGGAACATAACAAGGGCGCCACGACGAACCTTTCTCCATCGGCGGCGAAACGCAAAAAAATGTACGCGGCCAATCCCGAGAACGAAGCACGCCAGCTTTCCAACATCGTGTTCATGGGCATGGGCGAACCGCTGTTCAATTACGACAATGTGGTGAAGGCCTGCCAGATCATGATGGACGGCGAAGGGCTGAAACTCAGCCGCCGCAAAATCACCGTCTCCACCTCCGGCGTGGTGCCGAAAATCGTGCCGCTGGCCAAGGACGCTGGGGTAAATCTCGCCATCAGCCTGCATGCGGTGAATGACGACCTGCGCAACGAAATCGTCCCCATCAACCGCAAATACCCGATCGCCGAATTGCTGGAAGCCGTGCGCGAATACCAATCCATCGTCAGCGACCGCCATATCATGTTCGAGTATGTGATGCTGCAGGGCGTGAACGATTCCGAAGCCGATGCCCGCGAGATGGTGCGCCTGCTCAAAGGCATCCGCAGCAAGGTGAATTTGATCCCCTTCAACCCATGGCCCGGCGCGCCCTATACCTGCAGCAGCAACAACCGCATCCACGCTTTCGGCCGCATCATCATGGAAGCCGGTATCGCCGCCCCCATCCGCAAAACCCGCGGCGAAGACATCATGGCCGCCTGCGGCCAGCTCAAAAGCATGAGCGAGTTGAAAAAGGGTCAGAAGGTGACGGGTTTGAACAAGCGGCCTTGAGCCGCGCCGTGAACCCGTCATCCCCGCGCAGGCGGGGATCCAGCGCGCGAAGCGCACTAATAATCACTGGATTCCCGCCTGCGCGGGAATGACAAATATAAAGCTGTAAAGCTGCACCTTGCATAAATTCACCGATCCATTATCCTCCCAATGAACGCAGCAATGCGTTTGGGGCTTCAAAACCTCTATAAACAGCGGCTTTTGTGCAGCCGTAATCCGCATTCCCCACCACATGGTCGGGGAGGCGCATGTGTATGTCCAGGCCTTGCGGCTAAAGACATGTGCGACCTTTCTGTTTATAGGTTTTTGAACTCCCCGATCACCAGTGGGGGAGAATTGCGATGCGTGCGTTTAGTTTGATTGAGTTGTCGATTGTGTTGGTGATTCTTGGCCTGCTGACAGGCGGTATCCTTGCTGGAAAATCACTGATACACGCGGCGGAGTTGCGTTCCCTCTTATCGGACCGCACCCGCTATATTACGGTCGCCCATACATTCCGTGACAAATATTTCTTCCTCCCCGGCGATATACCCAATGCCACCAGCTTCTGGGATGCCGCTGATAACGGGGACGGTAGCGGGCTGGATTGCATTGATGCGCAGGGTACCAATTATCCAAGCAATACGCGCAGTACCTGCAACGGGAATGGCAATGGACAAGTGTCCATACATGTACTCCAGGATAGTTTTTACTACGCGAACTGGGGCGGGTACTATCCGAACTGGCAAAGCATTGAACCGCTTACCTTCTGGCAACACCTCGCGGATGCAGGAATGATCGAGGGTACCTTTGTCGGCACGACGATGCCCTCGGACGGTAGTAATGTTCCTGGAAAAAACCTTCCTGTTACCAAATACAAGGATGCTACATTCAACATCGGCTGGATGGGAAATTACGAAGGCGACACTTCCCTCTTCGCGGGTGATTACGGTAATACCATGCAAATGGGAAGATCGCCGGATTACATTCAATCCATGTTCCTCCCGGAAGAAGCCTGGAACATGGACGTCAAAACCGACGATGGCGTGCCGGGCACAGGGCGTACGATAGGCTATAAAGGGCGTGTTACGCCCCGCAGCTCGACTCCCTGTACCACGGCGTATAACCAGCCGCCCGGCTCCGATGGCGGAGCGACTTACAATCTCTCGGATACCACAGCCAGTTGCTACCTCTTTTTCGTGCGCGCCTTCTAAAAGAAAAGCCGACCCCTAAAGGGGCCGGCTTCTTTTTGCTTAGCAAACGAATCCGCTTACGCCGCTTCGCCTGCATCGTCCTGCTTGGCTTGCTGCGCCTCGATCTGCTTCGCTTTCGCGGCGTCGATCTCGGTGTCGCGGCCTTTGGCAATCTTCTTCATGCGCGCGATGGCGGCACCGGTACCGGCCGGAATCAGGCGGCCGACGATGACGTTCTCTTTCAGGCCGCGCAGGTAATCCGTCTTGCCGTAGACCGCGGCTTCGGTAAGCACCCGGGTGGTTTCCTGGAAGGAAGCCGCCGAGATGAAGCTGCGGTTCTGCAACGATGCTTTGGTGATCCCCTGCAGCACCGGCTGGCCTTCCGCCACGCGGAAGCCCTCGGCAAGCGCCTTGGTGTTCACTTCGAGGAATTCTTCGCGGTCGATGATTTCGCCGACCAGGAAGGTGGTTTCGCCCGGGTTCATGATTTCGATTTTCTGCAGCATCTGGCGCACGATCACTTCGATATGCTTATCGTTGATCGTTACCCCTTGCAGGCGATACACGGCTTGCACCTCGTTCACCATATACTGGGCCAGGGCTTCGACACCCATGACGCGCAGAATATCGTGCGGCACCGGATGGCCATCCATCAGCAGGTCGCCCTTCTGAACGAAATCGCCTTCATGCACGGTGATGTGCTTGCCTTTCGGAATCATGTACTCGACGCCTTCCGATGTCGCATCGTCCTTCGGACGCACGATCAGGCGGCGCTTGTTCTTGTAGTCCTTACCGAACTCCACGACGCCCTCGATATCCGAGATGATCGCATGGTCCTTCGGTTTGCGGGCCTCGAACAGCTCGGCAACACGCGGCAGACCGCCGGTGATGTCGCGGGTCTTGCTCGACTCGCGCGGGATACGCGCCAGCACGTCACCCGCATGCACTTCTTGCTGGTCGTCGACGCTTAAGATTGCGTCAACCGGCAGGAAGTAGCGGGCTTCAAGACCGTTCGCCAGGGTAATGATTTCGCCCTTTTTGTCACGCAGTGCAATGCGCGGCTTCAGATCCGCACCGCGGGTCTGCTGACGGAAATCCATAACCTTTTTGGATGCGATACCGGTGGCCTCGTCGAGCACTTCTTTCAGCGAAACGCTTTCCACGAGGTCGCGGTAATGGGCGTAGCCCGAACGCTCGGTGATGATCGGGATGGTGTACGGATCCCACTCAACGAGTTTCTGGCCCTTCTTCACGGTAGCACCCTCGTCGACGAGGAGGCGCGAACCGTACGGTACCTTGTGGCGGGCTTTCTCGCGGCCCTTGTCGTCACGCAGCACCACTTCGCAGGTGCGGCTCATGACAACGAGGCGGCCTTTGGAATCTTTCACCACGTTCTTGTTGGTCAGTTCGAGTTTGGCGTCATGCGAGGCTTCGATCGACGATTGCTCGGCGCCACGTTGCGCCGCACCGCCGATGTGGAAGGTACGCATGGTCAGCTGCGTGCCGGGCTCACCGATGGATTGTGCGGCGATTACGCCCACCGCCTCACCCAGGTTCACCGGCGTACCGCGGGCCAAGTCGCGGCCGTAGCATTTGCCACAGACGCCTTCTTCGGCTTCGCAGGTCAGCACCGAACGGATCATCATCGATTCGATGCCCGCCTCGTCGATCAGTTCAACGGTTTTCTCGTCGATCAGGTGACCGGCTTTCACGATTACTTTCTCGGTGGCCGGGTGGACGATGTCCTTGGCCGAGGTACGGCCCAGTACTTTGTCCGCCAGCGGAATCAGCACTTCACCACCTTCGATGATGGTTTTCGCGATGATGCCTTTTTTGCCGCCGCAATCGTCCATCGTAATAATGCAATCCTGCGCCACATCCACAAGACGGCGGGTCAGGTAACCCGAGTTCGCGGTTTTCAGTGCGGTATCGGCCAAGCCTTTACGCGCGCCGTGGGTGGAGTTGAAGTACTCGAGTACGGTGAGGCCTTCTTTGAAGTTCGAGATGATTGGCGTTTCGATGATCTCGCCCGACGGTTTGGCCATCAGGCCGCGCATACCGGAGAGCTGCTTCATCTGGGCGGCCGAACCACGCGCGCCGGAGTTTGCCATCATGAAGATGGAGTTCACGCCGCGGCCGTTCTTCTTGCCCTCTTCCATCCCGACGGACGAAATTTGTTTCATCATGTCGTGGGCGACCCGCTCGGTGCAATGCGACCAGGCATCGATCACCTTGTTGTATTTCTCGCCCGAGGTGATCAGGCCGTCAGCGTATTGCTGCTCGAACTGCTTCACTTCTTTCAGCGTGTCATGCACGTGCTTGTCCTTCGTGGTCGGCACGATCATGTCGTCCTTACCGAAGGAGATGCCCGCTTTCGCTGCGTGTTTGAAGCCCAGCGCCATGATTTTATCGGCGAAAATTACCGCCTCTTTCTGGCCGCAATGGCGGTACACGAGGTCGATGATGTTCGAGATGTCTTTTTTGGTCAGGATCTTGTTGATCGCCTTGTACGGCACCTGCGGGTGCTTCGGCAGGTACTGCGCGAGCAGCATGCGGCCGGGGGTCGTATCGATCACTTCAAAACGGATTTTCTTGTCGTCGCCCATGATGCCGAAGCGCGCACGGACTTTCGTGTGCAGCGACACCACATGGTTTTCCAGCGCCATCTCGATTTCGTTGAGATCGGAGAAGGCCATGCCCTCGCCTTTCTCTTTGTCGGATTCGAGCGACAGGTAGTACAGGCCCAGCACCATATCCTGCGACGGAACGATGATCGGCTTGCCGTTGGCCGGCGACAGGATGTTGTTGGTCGACATCATCAGCACGCGTGCTTCCAGTTGCGACTCGATGGAGAGCGGCACGTGAACGGCCATCTGGTCACCATCGAAGTCGGCGTTGAACGCGGCGCAGACGAGCGGGTGCAACTGGATGGCTTTACCCTCGATCAGCATCGGCTCGAACGCCTGGATACCAAGGCGGTGCAGCGTCGGCGCGCGGTTCAGCAGAACCGGGTGCTCACGCACAACGTCGGCCAGGATGTCCCAAACTTCCGGACGCTCGGATTCAACCATACGTTTTGCAGCCTTAATGGTGGTTGCAATGCCGTAGATTTCCAGCTTGGCGTAGATGAACGGTTTGAACAGTTCGAGCGCCATTTTCTTCGGCAGACCGCACTGGTGCAGTTTCAGTTCCGGACCGACCACAATCACCGAACGGCCCGAGTAATCCACGCGCTTGCCGAGCAAGTTCTGGCGGAAACGGCCTTGCTTACCCTTCAGCATGTCGCTGAGCGATTTCAGCGGACGTTTGTTGGTGCCGGTAATCACGCGGCCACGGCGGCCGTTATCGAACAGCGCATCAACCGATTCCTGCAGCATACGCTTCTCGTTGCGCACGATGATATCCGGCGCACGCAGCTCAAGCAGACGCTTCAGGCGGTTGTTACGGTTGATAACGCGGCGGTAGAGATCATTGAGATCGCTCGTCGCGAAACGGCCGCCATCCAGCGGCACCAGCGGGCGCAGTTCCGGCGGAATCACCGGCACGACGTCGAGGATCATCCATTCCGGCTTGTTGCCCGAATCAAGGAACGCTTCAACGAGTTTCAAGCGCTTCACCAGCTTTTTGCGGCGGGCTTCCGAAGTGGCTTCGCTGAGTTCCGCACGCATCGAATCGCGCAGTTCTTTCAGGTCGAGTTTCTTCAGCAGTTCTTTCACCGCTTCCGCACCGATCATGGCGGTGAAGGTACCTTCACCATACTGATCCAGCGCTTCGTAATATTGCTCTTCGTTCAGCAGTTCGTTCTGCGAGAAGGGGCTCATGCCCGGGTCGGTCACGATGTAGCTCTCAAAGTAGAGTACTTTCTCGATGTCCTTGAGCATGATGTCGAGCATGGTGCCGATACGGCC
>JBAZCE010000012.1:0-28603 GCA_041671105.1 Gallionella sp. | reverse complement strand
AAAGCAGCCGAGACGATGGAGTTTACCGATGTCATCATCGAGGTGCTGGATGCGCGCGCCCCCGAAGCGAGCTGCAATCCGATGATCAAGGAGCTGCGCGAACACCGCCAGCGTCCCTGTCTCAAGATACTCAACAAGATCGATCTGGCCGATCCCGTCACCACACAGGAATGGCTGGATTTTTACAACAAGCAGGAAGGTGTAAAAGCCGTCGCGCTGAGCTGCAAGAGCGCCAGTGATGCCGCGCGTGTTCCCAAACTGTGTCACCCGCTGGCCCCCCATCGGGACAGCACACACAAGCCGTTGCGTCTGATGATCATGGGCATCCCCAATGTCGGCAAATCCACGCTGATGAACATGCTGCTCAAACGCCGCGTCGCGAATGTCGGCGACGAACCTGCCGTGACCAAATCCCAGCAGTGTCACAAAATCAACGACCATATGACCCTGACCGATTCCCCGGGTCTGATGTGGCCGAAGATAGAACACGATGAAGACGGCTTTATTCTCGCCGCGATCCACGCCATCGGCCGCAATGCAGTCATTGAGGAAGAAATCGCCGAGCACCTTGCGAACAACCTTCTGACGCGTTATCCGGCCAGGATTGCCGAGCGCTTCGGGTTTGATACGACGGGCATGGACGGCGTTGACGTCATCTCAGCGGTCGCAAAAAAGCGCGGCTGCCTGATCAAGGGGCGCGGCGGAGAACTTGATCTGGAAAAGGCCGCGATCATACTGCTGACCGAATATCGCGCCGGAAAACTGGGCCGCATCAGCCTGGAGTCCCCGTCGTCCCGCGAGGCGATGATCAAGCATGCGCTGGAAAACCCCGTAAAACCGCGTATTCACTCCCTGCGCGGCGAAGAGATCGAGTCTGAATAAGCGATGAAAACCCCGAAAAGAATCGAACCGCTCATCGAAGACGGCCTGGTGGATCAGGTTTTGCGTCAGCTCATGAGCGGAAAGGAAGCTACCGTCTATGTCGTCCAGTGCGGCGATGAGATTCGTTGCGCAAAGGTTTACAAGGAAGCCAACCAGCGCGGCTTCCATCAGGCGGTTCACTACACCGAAGGTCGCAAGGTTAAGAACAGCCGTCAGGCGCGGGCAATGGAAAAAGGCTCGCGCTACGGTCGGAAAGAGCAGGAAGCCGCCTGGCAACGCACCGAGGTCGATGCCTTATACAAACTGGCGGCTGCCGGGGTGCGCGTGCCCCATCCTTTCGGTTTTTACGAGGGCGTGCTGCTGATGGAACTGGTTGCAGACGAAAACGGCATGCCCGCACCCAGACTCAACGACCTTGAGCTGACACGGGAGCAGGCGCTGCAATTTCACGCGATGCTGATCCGGCAGGTGGTGCTGATGCTGTGTGCCGGCATCATCCACGGCGATTTGTCAGAATTCAATATCCTGGTGGATGCTGATGGCCCGGTCATCATCGACTTGCCGCAGGCAGTGGATGCGGCGGCAAACAACAATGCCAGCCGCATGCTGGATCGCGATGTCGAAAATCTGGCCAGCTACTTCGGGCAATTCGCCCCCGAGCTGCTCGATACACGCTACAGCCAGGAAATCTGGGCGATCTACCAGCGCGGTGAATTATTGCCCGACACGCCATTGACCGGTCATTTCAAACAAAACGAAAAATCCGCCGACGTGTATTCGGTAATGCGTGAAATCACCTCCGCACGCGACGATCACGAAGCCAAACTGCGCTACCAGCAGCTCAAAAGAGAAGAAGGCCGCTAAATGTCTGATTACCCTGTACTTAATTGGAACGAGGCGGGCGAGAATAAATCCGCCCGTTGGCGCTCTGAAAGCGGGTCAGCGCCGCCCAAAAAAGTTGTCATTGCCGACGATCGCATGACCGCCGATGCCGCTTACCGGCTGGCCTGCGAAGGCACTGCGCTGTTATGGCGCGGGGATTATCAGAACGCGCGCCAGTTGTTGCAGGCGATGGCCAGACGCGCGAATGAAAAGCCGCGCAAAACAAAAGCCCGCCAAGCCCGCCTCCCTCTCCTCAATCCTCGCCCGCTTGCGGGCGAGGAGGCAAACGAATCGCTGCGCGCGCTTCACATTAACGAGGCATTTCATCTGCACCGCCAGGCACAGTCGCAACGCGCCCGCACACTCGGCATGCTGCTGCTGCCGTTCAACAGCGATCACAGCATTCCTTTGCGCCGCGCACCCGATGCGATCGCAGCCTGCAGCGAAGCGTTGGGCTTTGTGACGGAACCCTATATTGCCTCGCTGCGCAGCTTGCTGGGACTGATAGGCGCTCACGAGTGGCGAAAAATTGGCGTCGAGATCCCGGCCCTGGACTCGCGTATTCATCCGCATTACGGTGTGTTCGCACCGGTACGCGGCGAATACGTCACGCTGGTGAACGAAGCGCCGTTGCCTGAACTTTGCAAAACCCAATCCGTCGCATTCGATATCGGCACGGGAACCGGCGTGCTGGCCGCCGTGCTGGCGCGCCGGGGTATTGGACACGTCGTCGCCACCGATCAGGACAGCCGGGCATTGGCCTGTGCGCACGAAAACCTGGCGCGGTTAGCGCTGGCGGATCAGGTTGACGTAGTAGAAGCAGATCTGTTTCCCGGGGGGCGCGCAGCCCTGATTGTCTGCAACCCGCCGTGGGTTCCCGCCAGACCCAGCTCACCGCTTGAATATGCGGTATACGACCCGGAAAGTCGCATGTTGCGGGGTTTTCTGAGCGGTCTTGCCGCACATCTTTTACCGGGCGGCGAAGGCTGGCTAATCCTCTCCGATCTTGCCGAACATCTGGGTCTGCGTACGCGCGAGGAATTGCTGGCAACAATTAATGCTGCAGGCTTGCAGGTGCTGGGAAAAGTCGATATCAAACCCCGCCACCCCAAAGCCTCAGATACAGATGATCCGCTACACGCGGCGCGCAGCGCTGAGATCACCTCGCTGTGGCGACTGACAGCGAATCAATTGATAATTGACAATTGAAAATCGACAACGTCCTCAGGCATTGCCTTTCGATGATTTAATGATAGCGGTGAGTAGCTTAAGCAGCTCGATGGTCTCGGGATAAATGGATTCATAACCATTTATATCAATGTAGCCGGACTGATTAAGCAGATCGATCCAATACGCCGACTCATTGGCTTCTTTCAGTGCAATGGACATTTTATGAATGAAATCAGCATGACTCTCAGCCTGTTCAGCCTCCCTTATCAATGCGCCAATAGCGGTGCCGCTGCGCAGCAATTGCCGGCTCAACACAAATTCCCGCCGCTCTTCAGTTAGAAACCGATACAGCTTTACGATTCGTAGCGCAAAGCTAAACGATTTCTCCTTGACGACATTTTCATTCATGTCTTTCACTATCAACTGTCAATTATCAATTATCAATTGTTAATTGCATCTACATTCAATTGCAGCCACCATTCGAGCAGGGCCAGATGCCACAGCTTGCTGCCCTGGATGCGCGTCAAATACGCCTCGGGGTCGGCGAGCAATTTTTCCACATAGCTGCGCCGGTACAGTCCGCGTTTGATGCAGGCATCGGAATTAAGGATAGCGCGTATACGCTCCAGAAAATCGCCGCGCAGATATTTCAAGGCAGGCACAGGAAAATAGCCCTTAGGCCTGTCGATCACCTCATCCGGAATGATGCCGCGCGCCACAGCCTTGAGCGGAAACTTGCCGCCCTCCTTTAATTTGAGCGCCGCCGGCATCTTCGCGGCCAGCCCCACCAGCTCATGATCCAAAAACGGCACGCGCGCTTCCAGCCCCCAGGCCATGGTCATGTTATCCACACGCTTCACCGGATCGTCCACCATCAAGCGAGTCACATCCAGGCGCAGCACCTGATCCAGAAAATCGTCCGCACCCGGCTGTTGCAACTGGTCTGCCACCCACACGCCGCTCACATCCGGCACGGCATAGGCATCACTCATCATTTCCAGATATTCGTCGTGATCGCGATCGAAATAATGCTGCGCAAAGCGCTCCAGCGGCGTGCCGGTTGAAGCCTGCATGCGCGGATACCAGAAATATCCGCCAAACACCTCATCCGCCCCCTGCCCCGCCAGCACCACCTTAACCTTGCGCGACACCTTCTCGCTCAACAGATAAAAGGCGATTACATCGTAGCTTGGCATAGGCTCCGACATTTGCAGAATGGCTTCCGGCAGGCGCTTTAAAACCTCGGCATTGGTCACTGCAAATTTGTGATGTTTTGTGTCGAAGTGCTTAGCCACCAGGTCAGAATATACGAATTCATCGGCCAGCTCTCCCCCGACTTGTTCGAAACCGATGGAAAACGTGTTCAATTCGTCCACATGTTCAGCGAGCATCCCCACCAGCAGACTCGAATCCAGCCCCCCCGAGAGCAGCACACCGACCGGCACATCCGAGGCCAGCCTGTGCCGCTCCAACGCGCGATGCAACACGGTGCGCACCGCCTGCAGCCAGTCTTCCTCGGAAAGCTCCGCATCGGGGCGGGTCGCATCCAACTGCCAGTAACAGCGTTGTTCGAAATTGCCATCGGATGTAAATCGCAGCGTATGTGCAGGAGGTAATTTCCTGATACCCCGCAGTATCGTGCGCGGTGCAGGCACGACGCCATGCAGGGTGAAATGCTGATGAAGTGCGACCGGGTCGAGACGGGTATCTACACCGCCCCCTGCAAGCAATGCCTGCGGCGTGGAGGCGAAACGAAAACGCGCTTCGTCCAGCGTGTGATAAAGCGGCTTGATGCCCAGACGGTCCCGCGCCAGAAACAGTGTTTTGCTGCGCATATCCCAGATCGCGATTGCAAACATGCCGTAAAAACGCGGCACGCATTGCTCACCCCAGGCGTGATATGCCTTGAGAATGACTTCGCTGTCGCCCGTCGAGAAGAAGGCATAACCCAGTCCGATGAGCTCAGAGCGCAGCTCCTGATAATTGTAAATCGTGCCGTTGAACACAAGAGCAAGTTGCAGCCCTTCGTCCACCATAGGCTGATCGGCTTCAGATGAGAGGTCAATGATCGCCAGCCGGCGATGACCGAACGCCAGTGCGCCGTCGTTATAGTAACCCTCGTGATCGGGGCCGCGCCGCGCCAGACGTATCGTCATGCGCCGCAGCGCGTCCATATCAGGCTGTGTTTGATCGAAGCGTAATTCACCGCAAATGCCGCACATGCAAAACTCCAGTCAACTCAGGATGCGCAATTATCGCCTATATAGAGGCTGTTGCAGGTCGGGATTTTACCAACGCTGACGGGATAAGCGGAAAGTTACCTGCATCAGCGTGCCGACGCCGTCAGCACCCGATAGCAGACGAACCTCGGCATGATGACGGCCCGCGATTTCACGAACGATCGCCAGCCCCAGCCCGCAGCCATTCTGGTTGGTTCCCAGCACACTGTAAAAGCGTTCGAACACCCGCTCGCGCTCATTTTCAGGCACGCCCGGCCCGTTATCTTCCACCGCCAGAACAACCGTCTCATCCTGACGTTCCACGCGCACGGTGACCTGTCCGCCGCTCTGCGTATAGCGCAACGCGTTATCGATCAGATTGTTCAGCATTTCACTCAGCAACAGGGTATTGCCGGTAATACGGCAATCAAGATCAGTCCCTTCAAATCCCAGATCGATATTTTTTTGTATGGCCTTGGGCACCCAATATTCCGTGGTGCTTCTGGCCAGCGCTACCCAATCCAGCTTGGCGAGGTTGTCCTGATTTTCCGTGCCGGGTTCTGCGCGCGCCAATACCAGCAGCTGATTGGCAAGGTGTGCGGCGTGATCCGCAGCACGACGCATCTGCAACAAGGAATGCCGTATCTCAAGCGGATCATCCAGACGCAGTGCCAATTCGGCCTGCGCCTTAAGCCCGGTGAGCGGCGTACGCAATTGATGCGCGGCATCGGCAACGAATCGCCGCTGGAGCACCAGCGATTCATCCAGCCGCCCCATCAATTCATTGAAACCGTGAATCAGCGGTCTGACTTCGGTCACGACCTTATGTTCCGGCAAGGGGCTCAGATCCAGCGACGAACGACGGGTCACTTCATTGCGCAACTGCACCAACGGCCGCAAGCCGCGCCCGACGCCCCACCACACGACTAAACCTGCGAACACCGTCAGGAATATCTGGGCAGGCAGCACGCGCCACATCCACTCCTGGGCACGTTCATGATGCAGCGCCAGCGTCTTGCCCAATACGACGACGACGTGACCGCTGGAAACATCGGGATCGGGCATGATGGCGGCCATCATGCGCACCGGACGCCCGTCATAATTTGCCAGATAATAGACCGGCACATCGCTCAATTTGTCGCGCGGCACCGGCAAATCGTCGGGGCCGAACTGAAATTTTTGCTGCCAGCCTGCGAGGGAATAATAGACCCTGTCATTTTTATCGGCGTACAGCATATTCATCGCCCCGCTATGCAGATTCAGAACCACCTGACCTTCTATCGTGCTCAACTGATCCAGCAATATCCGGCTTGCATCCATTAAATACCGGTCATGCCTGCGATCCGCACTTTCATGACCCAACCTGTAGATCAATGCGACATTCAGCAACAGCAGGATCAACATCGGGATCATCACCCAGCGCAGCAATTTATGGCGCAAGGAACCCGAGTCAAACCAGGATGCGTAAAGACTCATGGTTTTTCCAGCAGATATCCCAGGCCACGCAGGGTGCGAATATTCACATTTCCGGACTCGATCTTCTTGCGCAAACGATGCACATACACCTCGATGGCATTTACGCTCATCTCCTCACCCAACGCCGACATCTGCTCAGCCAGCAATTCCTTGCCGACCACCCGCCCCGCACGCAGCATCAACACCTCCAGCACACTCAATTCGCGCGCCGACAATTCCAGCATTTCCCCGTTCAACGTTGCGCGGTGGCCGGCCGTATCCAGACACAATTCCCCGACCTGCAATAACGCGCTGCTGGCGGACTGTCCGCGCCTGAGCAACGCCCTGATTCTCGCCTCCAGTTCGAGCAGATCGAAGGGCTTGGCCAGATAATCATCCGCCCCGCAATCGAGCCCCTTCACGCGGTCTTCCACCTTGTCGCGTGCGGTCAGCACCAGCACCGGCACTTTAAGATTGCGATGACGCAAACGGCGCAATATTTCAGAGCCGTCCATATCCGGCAGCCCCATGTCCAGTATCACGAGTTCGAACTGCTGCACAGCGAGCAGTTGATCGGCGCGGCGCCCGTTGGACTCGTGCGTCACCACATAATTGTGGCGTTGCAGAATGCGCATCAAGCCATCCGCCAATATCGGATCATCTTCAACGATTAATACACGCATATTTTCACTCCAGAGTAAGGTTGCACTCCCCGGTTAGCGCGACGCGCCGCCGGTTTTATCGCAGCCCTGCAGGTCGGGCAGGTGCCCAACCCTATGCTTTTCGGGATAAATCCCGACCTACCTAGACTAGTCCCCGAACGGGTTGAATAGCGGCACGTTGAAGCGTTCAAAATCGCGAACATTTCTAGTGACGACCGTCAGATGATGCGCAATTGCACTGGCGGCTATCATGGCATCTTCATAAACAGTATCTGATTGCCGGTGCATCAGCTTCGCCCAGATTCGAAAAGTAGCCGCATCCATAGGCAGAACATTGTAGGTAGCGGCGACCTGATCAGCCCAGGCCTCGATTTGTGCCGCCTTGAGCGCATCCTGTTCACGCGTCATTTCGATGCCGATCTGTATTTCACCCAGCGTTACAGCACTAAGGTAAAGATCGGCATCGGCTGCGGCCTCAAGCCACGCCACCACCGCCCCGTGAGGACGGAGCCGGCGCAGCTCAGAAACAATATTGGTGTCAAGAAGATACATACTGCGGCCTACAAAACTTCCGCAGGGCGACGCTTTGCCTGCCCGCGTGGCGGCAATTCAAAATCAGCACGCCCGATATCTGAAAGCAACAAAGATTTAAGAGAAGGGCGCGCAGCGTTGCTCAAACGCTTCCACTCGTTTATATGAATAAGGACGGCTGTTTCCGCGCCGCGCCGTGTAACCAGTTGCGGCCCTTCATTGACACAGGCTTCCAGTAACTCGCTAAAACGAGATTTTGCATCTTGTACAGGCCAGGCATGCATGGTTGCACCTCATCAAACTAGTCAGATGGCTAGTCTATTGCAATTTAAAAAGATATGCAACACACGCGAATCGACAGAAACTGGACATGAGAATCAGACTCTCATAGCAACAAAACTGCTGCGAGATAATCAGTGCAGGAATGTCAGACCTGCCCCGAATGGAATTCCTGCAACGATTAATACACGCATATTTTCACTCCTGAGTAGGATTGCCCCCCCGGTTAGCGTGACACACCGCCGGTTTTATCGCAGCCATGCAGGTCGGGCGGGGGCCCGCCCCTGTGTTTTCGGGATTCATTCGGACGGGTAAGATGATACGGCGCCATGCAGGGCTGCTGACCGCCCTCCAAAATTCTTCACTTTATCAAATGCAAGCCCTGCGCACCGTTGCGCACCGCATGCGTCACCAAACGCTGATCGAAAGTCGCAAGCTGTCCACCGTGAGCACATGCCAGCGCCAGCAGATAACTATCAGTCACCTGCCCCGAGCTTAACAGGCGAGCCATATCGAATCTCATGGCATCAAGCATACTTATATCATCAGGCCAGAATACATGGCCTGGCAATGCGCGCAAGCCCGCCATCAATGGTGTTACAGCCGATGGCGTACCTGGTGAATTCGGATAACGGGCATGCCCCACGATCCGCAGCACGCCATTCTCAGTCAAAGGACAGGTAGCCCATGACTGTTGACCCTGAGCTGCAAACCACTCATGAGCCGCATCGTGCTGAATATGCACAGGGTCGATCAATGCGATCAGCACGTTAACATCGAGCAAAAACGTCATCAAGGCAACTCGTCTTGTAACTGCCTGACCAATTCCGGCGTAACAATTGCCACGCCGGTTCGGGGCGTAAGCAAGGGCACGCCGTTGCGCATATTGCTTATCGGCACATCAGGGCGCAGCGCCTGTCTCGCCAGGGACGACAGTATATTTCCAATACTCCTGTGCTGTGCCGCCGCCAGCGCTTTGGCTGCGGCCAACACATCAGCATCTATGCTCAAAGTCGTTCGCATGTCACATCTCCTATATCACAGCATCAATCATCACGCATCATACACCAAGCGACTTTTCGCCATCAAGGCAACCAACCCTACGGTTTCCGTGACAGACCGGCTTTATCGCAGCCCTTATTAGCCAGCAGACAGACTACCTTGTAGTCGATCGCCGCCTTAAGCTGCTGACCGCTCGCCTCATATGCCCCGGCACGACCATAAGAAATGTTAGACCTCCCCCCCCTTTATTCTTTCAAAACTAAAGCCTCACCCTTTTGAGGTGAGGCTTTTTTACAACGAATCAGATTAGGGAGGCCTCGGCCTGTCTCCTGTTGTCGGTTCTGTTGTCATGTTGTCTCATTGCTAAAAAAACTGTTTCGCAAAATTGGCGGCAGCTATCGCAATAAGAACGCCGACCATCCAGCGGAGCTGGTCAATCTTGTAATCCATTACATCTATGTCGCGCTTGGTGGCAAGCGTCGTATCCAATGCCTGAGAGAGTATTTCTTGCTGGGCGCGAACAAAAGCCTCAGCCTGCTGCTCGGAAATTCCGGCATCGCGTAGTTCCTTTACAAACCTGCGCGTATCGAAAGTAATCGCGCTCATGATTCAACTCCTTGCATAGACGCGACATAGTACACATAAATCTGCACGAGGGTTTTCCATACCCCTGGAATATTGCCCACGGGGCCGATCGAGAAAGACTGAAGATGAAAAATAAAGGGTAGCGCCCTTTTTAAGATACCCATTTTAATGTGCAGCCTGAAAAAAACCGCAATAAAATGTTGGAATATTAGACCGGCCCCCTTTACACTTTCCAAAGCTGAAAAATAAAGGGTAGCGTCCCCTTTAAGATGCCCATTTTAATGTGCAGCCCTAAGAAAACCGCAATAAAATGTTGGAATGTTAGACCAGCCCCCTCTAGCGCCCAATAAAATGTTGGAATATTAGACCTGCCCCCTCTAGTATGTCATAAAAACAAAGGGTAACAGCCACTTTTCCTTTCCCTTTTCCGCTTTGCGCCCCTATGTTTGTGCTGCCACTCGCAATGAATTACAATGTAATTCAATTTAACGAGGAGAAGTGATCATGGCTGCAAACCAACTGGTACAAACCCGCATTGATGGAGCCATCAAAGAAGAGGCAGCGAGCGTGCTGGCCGCTATGGGTCTTACTGTGTCCGATGCTGTGAGAATGCTGCTAACAAAAATTGCACATGACCACGCACTGCCATTTGATCCTCTGGTTCCCAATGCCGTCACTATTGCTGCCATGATGGAGGCTCGTGCCGGGAATCTGCCTCGCGCCAACAGTATTGCGGAACTGAAAAGGGCTCTCCGTGCGGACGATTGAATGGACCGGCCAATTTAAGCGAGACTACAAGCGCGAAGCCAAAGGCCAGCACCGTTCTTCGCTAGATGATGACTTGTTTCCCGTTGTAGATTGTCTTGCGAACGATCAACCTCTTGAACCGCGTTTTCGTGACCATCCGCTCACTGGCGACTGGAAGGATCACCGCGACTGCCACATTAAGCCTGACCTGGCATTGATTTACCACAAACCAGACGCCGACAATATGCGACTTGTGCGGCTCGGTTCCCATAGTGAGCTGGGGCTATAGCAAAAGGATAGCGCCCCCTTTATTACACCGAAGATGAAAAACAAAGGGTAGCACCCCCTTTATCCCTTGATCTCGCACGACCGACAGCCAACCCTACGGTTTCCGTGACAGACCGGCTTTATCGCAGCCCTTATTAGCCAGCAGACAGACTACCTCGTAGTCGATCGCCGCCTTGAGCTGCTGACCGCTCGCCTCATAGGCACCGGCACGACCGGAATAATAATTGGCACTTGGCGGTGACTTTTGCTCCTGATCCAGTGCGATAGCACGGCTGAACGCCTGTATCGCTAGCTCATTTTGGTCTATTTTAGAATAGGCTACGCCGAGATTGCCAGGAATCGCCGACAATTTCGGATTGAGCGCAGCAGATCTTTGCAAATCAGAGATGGCAGTATCGATTATTGCCGCGTTCAAAAAAGCCGTTCCCCGGTTGTAATAGATACGCCATACGCCGGGTAGAGATTGCCTGTTCTTCACCAGTTTTTCAGCATCGTCCCACAACACAATCGGATGTGCAAAACTTTGCAATCGCTCCATGGAAACCATAAACAACGTTGCAGCCAGCAGCACCGACACAAAAATAGTCAGCCTTGCGTTTAGCTGCATCAACGCCAGCGGCAACAGCATCACGCCGCCGACCGTCCAGATATAACTGCGGTATAACACGAAGATTTCCTGGATACGCACCGTGGAAAATTCGGTGGCGAACATCAGCCAGGGGAACAGCAAAGCAAAACCTAGCAATCCGCGACGGCCGCGGGTTAACAACAACTTAAACGCAATAATGCCGTATATCAAATAGGCCAGCAGCGCTACGCCGTAAACCGAGAACACCCCCTGCGCAAACGGTTCGCGCATATCGACCGACATCCAGCCGGGATTGGGCAACAGCCACAAGAAACCATATTTAAAAAACAGCCAGCACTGGGTCAATATACTGTAGAAAAATGCGTTTTCCGGCACGTCCAGCATCTCGACCGAGTTGATTTCATAAGGATGGCCGAGCACGCCCCGAATTTGTGCAATGGTCAGCAGAGCAATGACAGCGTAACCCGTAAACACCGGCCAGTTCCGGCGCAGTCTGTCTTTCCAGTCTTCATCTACCAGCACTGTCATCGCAAGGATCACAGCAGGCAACATGATGACGAGTTCCTTGCTGTGCGTCGCCAGAAAATACAGTGCAACGCTCGCCCAAAGCCAGCGCTTATTGCTTTCATCGCAGCCTTTGAGATAAGCCCACAAAGCCAGCACAGAAAACAGGGTTGCCATGACGATAGAACGCTGCACCAGATATCCCGCCGCATATACGCCAAGCGGATGCAGCGCAAACAGACTAACCACAACCAGCACAGATGTCTCCATACCGGTATTTTCACCCGCAGACCTGTCAGCAGGCAAAACCGCGCGATACAAACGCAGCACGAACATCGCCAGCGCGATAACCACCAGCCAGTGCAGCATCAGATTTTCAATCCTGAACGGCGGCAATTCGTAACCGAATAGTTGCGCATTCCAGGCTAGCGTGGCATAAGGCAGCGTGCGCAAATCCAGCAGCGATCGTGAGGCAAATTGCTCAATCGCCGAATGTCCATCGTTGTCCAGCAGGAAGAATTGAAGATCGTCGAACACGATAGGATTATGCAAAAACTGCCCGTACAACGCCGCGATCAGAACACCTATCAGAACAGCCCATAGCGATATTTGTTTAGAACTGTCCATGTCAATGCATCCTCTGCAAAAGTGAATAGCAAAACTGCATAAAAAAGCCGCCTCGCGGCGGCTTTTTTCAGGCTATACAGCGATTATTTGCAGTAACCATCCGTGATACATTGCCCGGTAACACCCCAAGTAATACCACCATCCTTAACTGACGGAGTGAGAGTGATATCAGTAGCGGTAGCCGTCTTCGAAGCTTTTGCAGTTGCAGTAGCTTTGATTACGCCGGCATCAGAAACAGTTAGGGAAGCTAGGTTATTAGTAGCAGCAGGAGCATTAGGCACACCGTTTGAACCCGCAGTACAACCGGTAATTGCAGTACCCGCAGGAATCCCTTGCTCCTGTACACACAATTCAACGGCTGTCTTGTAAGCGCCTGTCAGCGATACTACTTCAGTAAAGCGCGCCTTCTTGGTGTAATCGCTGTAAGCCGGGATCGCGACAGCTGCCAGAATACCGATAATCGCGACGACGATCATCAGTTCGATCAGGGTAAAACCTTTTTGCACGTTTTTCATTTTGAGCTCCTGTGTAAGTAATTTAATCCGGTCATTCGGCAAAGCTGGTTCGATTACCGATTCGCCTTGCCCATTACAAAGCAATCGCCGTGCCAGTGATCAGGATGCAGGATGCAGGATGCAGGATTCCGTAGTATTGGTGCGGCTTGCAGCGCTTTTTTATTTTCACAACCGTCCGAAACACCAGGTTAAATCGGATCGAGTCTCGCGGCAACATTCCAAAAATCGTCAACCAGGTGACGATTTTCGTCAGTAAGTCATGTAGGGTGCATTCCATGCACCATGGTGCGCTGAGCGCACCCTACGACCACTCACCACTTCCGGATACCGTCGCAAGTGGCAAGAATAATTTCAACGGTGAATCCGGCAGAGAGATAAAACCATGATGTCGGTAAAAGGCGGCTGCGGCCTCATCCTTGGCATCGACTATCATGGCGTAGGCCGCAATCTGGGATAAAGCTGCACGTCTCAATGCATCAGCGAGCAACGCGCCGCCGAGTCCCTGGCCTTTAAAATTCTGATCAACCGCCAATCGTCCCATCAGAACCGCCGGCACCAGGGAATAGCGCGGCAGCTTTTTACTGATGTCAGGCGGCAGATCTGTCAGCGGAACACTCGCCGATGCCAAGGTGTAATAGCCCGCGATGTGCAACTCTTTGGTGAGTGCCACAAAGCACGCCGTTACTCTACGGCGAATATCCTGCGTAAGTTGTAGCTTGAAATAACGATCCAGAGGCTCAGAGCCGCTGCTAAAGGTGGCGCGTTTGTGCGCGGCATCGTACGGGAGAACCCGGAATACGTTCATTCAACGCTCAATAATTTATTGCGGCGTGCAAAAGCACGTTTTAAGGCCGGCGTTGGTTTTGGCGGCGACATCAATGCTTGCGCAAAACACTCCTGATCAGCCAAAGACAATCGGACGACACCAGCCTGCTCAATGGCCCGCTGCGCAGCATCTTGCACAGCGGATGCAATGAAGTCTGTCATGGTGCGCCCTTGAATCTCAGCGGCACGTTTAAGCATGGCGTGCAAATCGGTACTAATTCTGGCTTCGAGTCGGGTGGTTGAAATCGCTGTTGACATGGTGAGAGCCTCCTGCGCAACAATGTACGGCAGATTGCCGGATTAGTCAATTCTCGCCTATACATTCTCGCCTATACATGCGGATTCAAATATGACCACCTTACCTCCAATGTAATCAGGCTTCCGGATTCACGCCCGGAATCTGGCTCAAGTCCACTTCGTCGATCTGCTCCGGCGCCAAAAATTGACGTGCATAGTCTAAATAAACTTCTTCGCGGATGAACACGTCGAACAGGTCAGGATCGATATGACCGCCCTGCTTGAATTTCCCGAGTATGGTCAGCGACTCTACCAGCGTCTTGCCCGTCTTGTAAGGCCGATCCTTGGCCGTCAGCGCCTCGAATATGTCGGCGATCCCCATGATTCTTGCCTGCAGCGACATCTGACTGCCTTTGAGCCCCTTCGGATAACCGCATCCGTCCATGCGCTCGTGATGCCCGCCGGCATATTCCGGCACATGCTTCAGATGTTTCGGCCAGGGCAGGGATTCGAGCATCTTGATGGTGACATCGATATGACGGTTGATGATCTCGCGCTCGGCCAGATTCAACGTGCCCGAACGTATGTTGAGATTTTCAAGTTCATCCCGACTTAAAAAATCGCAGATTTCCCCCGCAGGATTGCGCCACTGGTAAGCTGCGATCTGCAAAACACGCGCCTGCGCCTGTTCCGACATCGCCTCCACGCCGAGATTACACTGATGCAAAAATTGGCGGTCGTCATCCAACTGCCTTATCCGCGCCTCGTATTCGGCACGAATCCCGGCTCCCTCTCCCGCGCTATCGCGCTCCCCGCTCCTCAATCCTCGATCCTCGATCCTCGCTCCTGTTTTTTTGAGCATCTCGATTTCCGCATCGCGTTTGAGCACCTCGAAACGGGTATCGATCAGCCCGATGCGATCGAACAAGGTATGCAACTTGGTCGGTTTATCCACCACATGTACGGGCGTGGTAATTTTTCCGCAGTCGTGCAACAGACTGGCAATCTTCAACTCATGATGATCTTCTTCGCTCATCACGAAATCCTTGAGCGGGCCTGCGCTGGTAGGCGTGACTGCGCGAGCCAGCATCATGGTCAGCACCGGCACGCGGTTGCAATGTCCGCCGGTATAGGGTGATTTGTCGTCAATCGCGTCGTTGATAAGCTTGATGAAGGCCTCGAACAGCTCCTCCATCTGCACGATGAGACGACGGTTGGTCAGCGCAATGGCGGCCTGAGATGCAAGCGACTCAACCAGTTGCTGATCGTCCATCGAAAACGGCACGATCCCGGCACTTTCACGGTCTTGCGCATTGATCAACTGCAATACGCCGATCACTTCGCGCTCATGGTTGATCATCGGCACGGTCAAAAAAGACCGGGAACGGTAACCCGTCTTGGCATCGAAACTTCTGGTGCCGGTAAAATCATAGCCCATCGCCTGATAGGCATCTGGAATGTTCACCGTTTCACCGCTCAACGCGGTATGGCTCACCACCATCGCGTGATTAGGCTTACCTGCCTCATCGAATAACTGCACAGGATAGAAGCCGATGGGCTCTCCGCCTGCACCGCCCATGGCAATACCCAATGAGTCGGTGCGCACGATCTCGAAGCGTAACTCCCGGCGTTCGGCATCCTGCAGATAAAGCGTACCGGCATCCGCACGGGTAATCCGTCTGGCCGCATCCAGTATCATTTCAAGCAGGCGGCCGATATCATGCTGTTGCGACAACGCGATACCGATCTCGTTGATCTCTTTGAGACGACCGATCAGATTAATGTTCAGGGGCATGGAAGGACAGTTGATAGTTGACAATTGACAGTTGACAGTTGGTAAAGACCGTCGTTAGCGGGTTTGGTTTAACTAGCTACTAACGACTGACGTCTAGCGACTGGCAGGAATGCGATGAAGCGCATTCTTACTTGATACAAACCGCGCGTATCTGATGCATGTCGGTGATGCCCAGCAACACCTTTTCCATGCCGTCCTGCTTCAACGTGTGCATGCCTTCGTCCAGCGCGATGGCCAACAATTCCGCGACGCGCGCTCTTTCCTGTATGGCCTTTTTCACCGCGTCGCTGCCGATCAGCAATTCGTGCAAGCCGACCCGGCCGCGATAACCGGTACCGCTGCATTTCTCGCAACCGACCGGGCTGTAAAGCGTGAATTGCTTCTTGTCGTTGGCAAACATGCTGAGCCATTGCTCATACAGCGCGCGACTGGCCGCCTCAGGGTCCCGCTTCCAGATCACGGTGTGTTTCAGCTCTTCACTGTATTCAGCCAGCATAGCCTGTATTTCTTCCTCACTGGCGATATGCGGCTTCTTGCAGTCGCTGCACAACCGCTTGGCCAGACGTTGCGCCAGTATCCCCAACAGCGCATCCGCGAAATTGAACGGGTCCATCCCCATATCGAGCAGACGCAAGATGGATTCAGGCGCACTGTTGGTGTGCAGTGTGGCGAACACAAGATGCCCGGTCAGTGACGCCTCGATGCCGATCGAGACGGTCTCCTTGTCGCGCATTTCGCCGACCATGATCACATCCGGATCGGCGCGCAAAAATGCGCGCATGATGGTCGCAAAATCGAGCCCGGCCTTCTTGTTGATCTGTACCTGACGCAACCCCTTCTGCGTAATTTCAACCGGATCTTCCGCCGTCCAGATCTTGGTATCCGGCTTGTTGATGAATTTCAAAATCGAATGCAAGGTGGTGGTCTTGCCGGAACCCGTCGGCCCGCACACGAAAAACAGACCATATGGTTTAACCACGGTTGCCTGAATCAGTTCGTTATTGCGCGCCGAGAAGCCCATTTTTTCCAGCGGCAACGGCTCACCGGAGGCCAGAATACGCATCACCACATCTTCCACGCCGCCCTGCGAGGGTATCGTCGCCACCCGCAGCTCGATATCCAGAGGCCCGAATTTTTTGAACTTGATCTTGCCGTCCTGAGGCTTACGCTTCTCGGAGATATCAAGGTCGCACATGATCTTGATGCGCGTCACCAGCGCATTGCGGTAAGTGGAAGGCACCTCGATGTAATTGAGCAGCGATCCATCCTTGCGCAGGCGTATCTGTGTCTTGGCCTTGCCCGGCTGTGGCTCGACGTGAATATCGGAGGCACCCATACGGTAGGCATCGACAATGATCTTGTTGACCAGCTTGACCAGTTCGTTGTCGGCCGCCGCATTGACATCATCCTGGGTGAGCGCGGGAATGTCATCTTCATCCCCCCCCATGCTGGAGAGCAAATCGTCCATGGAGGATTCATCACCGGCAGCCCCCCCCGCATCTCCGCCGTAAAACGAATCCAGCGTCTGCACGAACTCGCGTTGCGAACAGACCTTATAGACCAGCCGGTTGCGGGGAAAGATGTTGTTTACCACACGGGATCCCTGAATGCGTTCCGGATCCGTGGTGAGTATGACCAGCCCTTCCTGCGTTTCTTCTATCGGTATCCAGTGACTGCTCTCGACATACTCGCGCTTGAGATTGCGCAACAGATCGGCCGGCTTGATGCGTGAGGACTTGTACGGCTCGTAAGCCACCCCGAAGAAGCTGGACAAGGCATTGCCGAGGACGGCGACCGTAACCTGAAATTCGTCGAGCAGCACCTCCTCGATATCCACCCCTTTGCGCCGCGCGGTGCGGGCTGCCAACTCGAACTCGGCGGCAGACAATACCGCACCCGATACCAGGTAATCGTACTTGGTCTTGACGGTGACTTTTTCCTGTCGCTGACGCAACGCAACCGCCATGGTCTGCGCCAGTTCCAGCACGCCCTCTTCGACCAGCGCCGAAAAAGGCGTGCCCGACTTATTGTTGATCACCTGAATCACACCCACCAGTTCATCTGCATGCGCATCCACGATCGGGGCCACCAGCATCTGCTTGGTACGATAACCGGTACGCCGGTCCACCTCCTGTAAAAAACGCAGATGGGGGCTATATTTTGTCAATTCATGCTCATCATAAACATCCTTGATGTTAAGCAATTTTTTGTTCACCGCGACATAGCCTGCGACGCTCTGCTCCGCAATCGGCAACTTGAGATCCTTGAAGGAATTCAACCCGGTCTTGACCTTGGAGACCAGCGATACATGGTCGTCGCCTACCACGTAGATCGTCAGCCGGTCGGCATTGAACAGGGTGCAGATATCGCGGCTGACATCCAGCATGATTTCGTCGATATTGCTGGTAGCATGTATCTTGTTGATGACATGATTGAGGCTCTTGGTGAACTCGAGCTTTGCGCTCATATCATCGTCATTTTTCACTACGGACCTCATTCCTGCTCCTGTCTTGCAATAAGCCGATGCAGAACACCGGCACACCTGATCTACCCGGCTGCGAAAAACTCACGCGCCTAAAACATAAATATTTGATTATTAAGTAGCATTTTTGGACTTCCCGCCCCGATACTGTCCTCAATTTCACGCATGATCAATTCGACCTCATCGGGCTTCAAATGCGTGATAAAAACTTCGGCATCGCCGGTAAATTTGGCAAGCTCACCCACCAGCAGACTCGGACACAGATGTTTGGACAAGGCAGCCAATTCCGTCTCGCTGTTGGAAAAAGCCGTTTCTATGATCAGATAGCGCAGATTATCGATCCGGTTCGCGATCGCCCATAAATCGTCATTGACATAGGTGTCGCCGCTGAACAACAGGCTCGCCTCCCCGCTATCGAGGTGGTATCCCACGGCCGGAACGGTGTGAACGGCGGGAACGGCGGTAATTTTGCGCCCCTGCAGGTCGACAACCTCACCCAGGCTGATCGCCCGATAGCGCATCACGGGATGTTCGGCATTGGGAATTTCGTTGAAATCAGGCCAGATTTTCCAGTTAAATATATGCTGTTTGAGAATTTCCAGCGTAGCGCTGGTGGCATACACGGTCACGGGATGGCGACGCATCCCCACGACGCTATCCAGCAGCAGAGGCAGGTTGCAGATGTGATCCATGTGCGAGTGTGTGATGAAGATATGGTCGATCACACTCAGCTCGTACAGACTGAGCTCACCCACGCCCGTACCCGCATCGATCAGGATGTCGTGATCGATCACAAACGAAGTGGTGTGCAGACTGCCACCTATTCCGCCGCTACACCCTAACACTCTAAGCTTCATGCTTAAGCACTCTCTGCAAATCCGGGAAAATCCGAAGCTTACCCGATCTGCTGTTAGTTTTTAAAATAAAACTCCATTTTTACGCCCGCCAGCTCAATCAGATCGTGATCCTTCAACTGAAACGGCTTGCTGTCCAGCGCCTGACCATTGACCAGCGGGAAACTTGCGCCTTCCACATGGGTGATAAAAAAACCGTGGGGGCGGCGCGTCAGCACGGCGACCTGCACCCCCGGCTTACCCAGGGTAGTCAGACCCTTCACCAGATCCAGCTCCTTGCCCGCATTCGGCCCGTTCAAAATTTGTATCGCCGCAAGCGCGGCAACGGCGGCGGGTGTTACCGGTGCGGGTACGGCGGGCGGCACTGCGACGGCCGCGACGGGTGGCGCATCCGCCCGCTTTGCCGGCTCTGCCGGATTCAGGTTCTGAAACAGCCCCGTATCGCCTGATTTTTCGGTATAAGCCTTAAAGGGTGCCGCCGGCGCGCGCATGATCATGGTTTTTTCAAAATCAGCCGCACTCGTCTGACTGACATGATCGTTTAAATACTTCAATTTGTACTTACCGATCTCGATCACATCATTACTCTGCAAAAAGTGTTTTTTTACAGGCACGCCATTGACCGTCAGCCCGTTGGTACTATCCAGATCCTCCATGAAGGAATCATGCAAAATAGTGATGATCGCCGCGTGATGGCTGCTCACCGCGAGGTTATTTATGACGATATCGTTGTCAGTCTTGCGGCCTACGGTTACGCGCTCCTTATTCAGGGGATATTCCTGAATCAGCGCCCCGTCAAGGCTCAGTATCAATTTTGCAGTCATCGTCGTGCCTCTCTTTTATTTCCCGAACCAGGCGAGCACTCTTGCCAACCAGCCGTGCGGTTGCGCAAACTCCTGTTTCACTTTGACCAGAATCACCGAAACATTGTCTCTGCCGCCATTGTCATTCGCGGTCTGGATCAACTGCTCCGCGGCGAGCGGCAGGTTGCCCTGCATCGCGTACAGAATGGACTGAATATCATCGTCTTCCACCATGTCGTTCAGCCCGTCCGAACAGAGCAGATAAATATCGCCCACCTGCACGTCATGCAGATGAATTTCAGGCTGCACTTCGGCATCGATACCCACCGCGCGCGTCACCAGATTCTTGTTCTGGGAATGCCGCGCATTCTCGACGCTGATCATCCCGCAATCGATCTGTTCCTGCAACAAGGAGTGATCGCGGGTAATCACATCCAAAATCTCTCCGCGCAAGCGGTACAAACGAGAATCGCCGACATGGCCTGCGACCACGCGGTTATCATAAAACAACGCAGAGACAATGGTTGTACCCATTCCGGCATATTGCGCCTGCCCCTGCGCCGCCTGATAAATCGACGTGTTGGCCTTGTGTATGCTGCGGCTGAGCAACGCGACGGCCAATTCCTCACCCGTTTTTTCATCGCGATCGAGTGGACTTGCATTTTTCAGCGGCGCGGTGATTTCACTCACCATCACGGACACCGCAATCCCGCTCGCGACTTCCCCGGCATTATAGCCGCCCATGCCATCTGCCAGCACGACCAGACCGATTGCGGCATCAAATGCGACACTGTCCTCGTTATGTGCGCGCACCATTCCCGAATTGGTGAGTGCAACAATTTCCAGCGCTTCTTCCAATTCCATAAGCCGCCCCTTATTTAACCAGCAGCACCGGACACTCTGCAATATGCAGCACACGGCTCACCACTGAACCCAACAGGAACGACTGCAAACCACCCTGCCCTTGCCGGCACATCACAATCTGATCAATCCCCTGCTCTTTCGCATATTGCGCAATGGATTCGGCAGGGTTTCCGACACTGATGTGATACTGATAGGGAAGTTTTGCTGCATCCAGCGCATCGCGCGCAGCTTGCAGTGCGGCCATACCCTGTTCACGATAGTAATCGTTGATGGTTTCCTGAGCGACGAACAACTTGACGTTGCCGGTCGCAATCTTCCACTGCACATTCAACAACAGCAGTTGCGGCGGCTCTTTGAGCGTCTCCATGTGGCTGATGACATAGTCCAGCGCGCGTTTGGCACTGGACGAACCATCGAGTGGAATCAGTAGTTTCATTTCCTGCCCCTTATTTTTGTTTGCCCGGCGTGACGGACTGCGAGTCGGGCGAATTGTCGCCCCCCCCTGCCTGCACCGTTGCATCGACCAGATTGACGGCAGCGACCGTCTGACGTCGCGCCAGCAACTGGCCGACCACCAGCACCAGTATCGCGCAGAATCCCGGGATCAGCCAGTGCAATGCATGCTGCGCCTCAACCAGCGCGGCAAACCCGGTACTGAGTTCAGTCGAAGTAAGCGCCTCTGCCACCAGCATTTCCCCGGCCACATAGCCCAACAACGCACCACCGCCGTAAATGATATACGGAAAACGGTCTATCAGCTTCAACACCAGCTGACTGCTCCAGGCGATCAGCGGAATACTGATCAGCAGGCCGAATACCAGCAGCGGCACATTACCCTTGGCCGCAGCCGCCACGCCCAGCACGTTATCCAGGCTCATCACGAAGTCGGCGATAATGATGGTCTTGACCGCACCCAGCAGCCTTGCATCCGCCACAATGCTGTTTTCGTCGTGCTCGTCTTCGGGCAGGATCAGCTTGATCCCGATCCAGATCAGCAGCATCGCGCCCACCAGCTTCAGATAAGGCAACGACAACAGGCTGACCGCAAAAAAGGTCAGCACGATGCGCAGCACGACAGCACCTGCCATGCCGAACAGTATGCCCTTCTTGCGCTGCGCGGCCGGCAAATTGCGGCAAGCCAGCGCGATCACCACGGCATTATCGCCCGACAATAGCACATCGATCATGATGATCTTCAGTACATCCACCCAGAACGAACTGGTCACAAACATTTCTAGCAAAACATTCCTTTCAAAATCAGATCAGTTGAAAGTCGTTAGACGTTAGTCGCTAGCAGCAAAGCAGCCTGCACTCTCAACTAACGACTAACGACTAGCTACTCGCCAGTATCTTCTTCATCACGCGTCCCATTTCAGCTGGGTTGCGCGTGATATGAATACCACATTCTTCCATCACCGCCAGCTTATCCTCGGCACCGCCCTGACCGCCTGAAATAATCGCGCCCGCATGCCCCATGCGCTTGCCGGGCGGCGCAGTGATGCCGGCGATAAAACCGACCACGGGTTTTTTCATATTTTCCCTGATCCAGCGCGCACAAGCCTCCTCATCGCTGCCGCCGATTTCGCCCACCATGACCACCGCATCGGTATCCGGATCGTCATTGAACAATCGCATCACATCCAGATGCTTCAGGCCGTTGATCGGGTCGCCGCCGATACCGACGCAGGAGGACTGCCCGAAACCCAGCGCACTGAGCTGCCCGACCGCCTCATAGGTCAACGTGCCGGAGCGCGATACCACCCCGATGCGCCCCTTCCGGTGTATGTGTCCGGGCATGATACCGATCTTGATTTCATCCGGCGTAATCAATCCCGGGCAATTCGGGCCGATCAGCAAGGTACGGCGACCCGCCATCTTGTAACGGGTACGCAACATGTCGTGCACCGGAATTCCCTCGGTGATGCATATCACCAAATCGAGATCTGCCTCGACCGCCTCGTCGATCGCGGCCGCCGCACCGGACGGCGGCACATAGATCACCGAAACCGTCGCCCCGGTAGCGACTTTGGCCTCGCGCACCGACCCGTACACCGGAATACCGTCGAATTGCTCACCCGCTTTTTTCGGGTTCACTCCCGCAACAAAGCAATTTTTGCCATTCGCGTAGGCGACACAGCCTGCCGTATGGAATTGCCCCACTTTCCCTGTCATGCCCTGAGTCATGACCCGGGTGTTTTTGTCGATGAGTATGGACATTATTTATTCCTCGCAGCTGTCACAACTTTTTCGGCAGCATCTGCCATGTCGGTTGCAGAAATAATCGGCAAGCCCGACTCCGCCAAGATTTTCTTGCCCAGATCCACATTGGTGCCTTCCAGGCGCACCACCAACGGCACACCGAGATGCACCTCGCGCACCGCAGCGACGATTCCCTCAGCGATCACATCGCACTTCATGATGCCGCCGAAAATATTGACCAGAATCGCGCGCAGCGAAGGATTCTTCAGCATCAGCTTGAACGCTTCGGTCACTTTCTCACGGCTGGCACCGCCGCCCACGTCGAGAAAATTCGCAGGATTTCCGCCGTACAGCTTGATGATATCCATGGTTGCCATCGCAAGACCCGCACCGTTCACCAGGCAGGCGATATCACCGTCCAGAGAGATATAGCTCAGATCGAATTTGGAGGCCTCGATCTCGGCCGGATCTTCTTCATCCAGATCGCGGTATGCGGTAATTTCAGGATGACGGAACAGCGCGTTCGAATCGAAGTTGAACTTGGCATCGAGCGCCAGAACCTGCCCGTCTGATGTCAGTACCAGCGGATTGATCTCGGCCAGCATCGCTTCCTTTTCGACGAAGGCGCGATAAAGGCCTTGCAACACGACTACCGCACCCGGGATCGAGGCATCCGGTATGCCAATTCGCGACGCGACGCTGGCCGCATTCGCGGCGTCCAGGCCTGCCACAGGATCGATGCGCAACGTGTGTATCTTCCCGGGACTGCGATGCGCGACCTCTTCGATCTCCATGCCGCCTTCGCTGCTGGCCAGCAACGCCACGCGCTGGGCATCGCGGTCGATCACCATCCCGACGTAATATTCGCGGGCAATTTGCGCACCTTCTTCGATCAGCAACCGGCGCACCACCTGGCCCTCGGGCCCGGTCTGATGCGTTACCAGATGCATGCCGAGGATCTGACCTGCCGCCTGCCTGACTTCTTCGAGCGTGCGCGCAACTTTCACACCGCCTCCCTTGCCCCGCCCGCCTGCGTGTATCTGCGCCTTGACAACCCAGACTGCTCCGCCCAACGACTGCGCAGCAGCAACCGCCTCATCGACACTGAAGCAAGCTACCCCGCGCGGCGTTGGCACACCGAACTGACGCAAAATTTCCTTACCTTGATATTCGTGAATCTTCATAATAATCGCCTGAACAAGATACGCACAGGCTCAATCTTACCGAATTATCTGCAACGGCGTTGAGGCATTTGCGCGAGTGACTTGTACTACGATGCTGCAGAACTTGCGTCATCCAGCAGCACCTGAGTGTTCCGGACAAAATCTTCAGCCAGACGCTCAGCATCCGCCTGCGTTTTTCCGACCGCCATCACGTACCCCAGACGGTCGGCATTATCGAACGGCGGGCGTGTCATATCGCCGGGTTTCTTGAAGATATGCACCGCCATAATTCCCGGCTGATCCGCATCTGGCGTGACGATGGCCCTGATGATCCCGTTCCCGCTTGAGGTGATCCAGCGCGAAACAGCTACATGCGACGGCTTAGCATCGCTCAATTCGGCCAGATCGCCGCCCAAATGCAAATTGATGACATCCGCGTAGATCGAACGCGCAAAAGCGAAACCCAGCAGACGCGGGATATGCGCGCCGATCAGCCGGGGATTGACTTCGACCAGATAAGGGCCGTCAGGGGTAACGATGATTTCGGTATGCGCCGCACCGAAATCGAAACCGAGCGCATCGAGTATCTGAAAGACATAATCGCGAATCTTTTCGGTGTCGAATCTGTTTGACGGAAAGCAGCTCCCCTTGATGCCGAAACAGGGCGGAAGAAAAAATACCTTGTCGTTGATCCCGAGGAAGATATGTTTACCGTTGACGGTAAACGTCTCGCAGCCGATCACTTCGCCGCGAATATATTGTTCGACGACCAGACGGTCGTTGGCGCAGACACCCAGCCCGTAGTCCGTCTTCAGCGGCAAATAATTCGCAAAAGGCGCAGCCATCGCAACGAACCCCTCTTCACTCAGAAAGGTGAGGATGTTTTGCGAACCATATCCGTCCGATGGCTTGATCAAAACCGGAAAACCGATCGTCTCAACCGCTGCCTTGAGCTCACCATTGGTAGTCGCCAGCGCAAAATCCGGTTGACGGATGCAGTGCTGCGCCAGACGTTCCCTGACGCTGTATTTATCCCTGATAAGGGTGGCTGTTTTTGAATTGAGAAATTTGAGCCCGAGCCGTTCGGCCAGTGTGGCGGCTTCGATCATGCGAATGTCGATCAGACATAAAACCGCATGAAATGGCTGCTTTGCATGGATTTCGAGGGCGGCCTTTTCGAATGACTCATAATCGAAAGGTGTAAGCGAGACAACTTCACGGGCCAGACTCAACCTGGAATTCGCAAGCGTTTCACGCGCCAGATAACAACTCAGATCCGCGGTAAAAAAGGTGACTTCATGCCCCAGGCGAATCGCCTCTTCAAGGATGTTAAAGTCGTTCGCACCGGGTACTTCAAGCAAAAGCAAATGTGCCATTAATTCGGCCTCATAGAATTAATGGCACACCATTCAAACGTCGAAAATCTGACGATCAGGCTCTGACGTCAATATTGTTGCCCACATTGCCGACCGGTTTGCTGACTGGCTCCTGAGCAGCCGCGGGTGCCGGTGTCTGCATGGATTGAATCAGTTGCTGTTGCTGCATACTGCTGACACTGCTCGTTGTTTGAGCCATGCTGGCAGTGGAACTCTGAATGGACATACCCATAATAATCTCCCTTATAATCAAATGATTGCGGATCGCAACAAGTTTCAACTACATATCGTTCGGTACACGCGCGACCTAAAAAATTACTGACTTCGGCACACGTTATTCTTTTTTATGATTTTACGCAACTTTTACCCGCACCAAATCCACGCCTTACTCTGAACAAAAGCCGGCCTTATTGCCATGGACGGCCTTTCAGTCATATCAAAATCCTGGAATTGATAAATTCAGCAAAACCGGCAAGACCTTATAACTTATCGGCACAAGTTTGGAAAGCTTGAGCAGAAATTGAACAAAAATCAAAATACACACTCAGGCACGCTGCCTTTCAATTCTTCGCGGCAACCGGTTCCCTTCATAGCTTCACGTATTGCGTAAAACTCAAAAACAGGCTATCTTTTACAATTGTATCACTTTGTGCATATTTACCATATTAAAAATATACAGCATAGCTTCTGTCGGCAATTTATCTGTCGATTATTTTTCAAAATAATTTAACCAGTTAATTTAAAAGGAGATAATTTTGGGCATGTCAATTCAAGGCGCTTCTGCCGGCATGGGTCAACCCATGAGCAGCGTCAGCAATATGCAGCAACTTCAGCAAATGCAGCAAATGGCCGCAGGACAATCCGGCGCTGACAGCGACAGAGGTGCAGGCGGAATTGGCAAATCAAACTTCATGAACGCGATCATGCAGGCGCTGGGGCAAGGTGCATCAGGCACGGCTGCGTCGTCGGGTGCGACCACTGCTGCTGCAACTTCGAGCACAGCCCCGCAAGCAGCACTGCAATCATTCATGCAAACACTGTCTGCAGCGCTGGGCCAGACCAATGGCGGCGACTCTGACGGCGACAAGGATGGCGGCAAACCGGTCTCAGGGGTTGGTCGCCAAGGCTCCAACATGACAGCCAGCATTCAGAATCTGCTGCAGCAACTGTCGGCAAACAGCCCGGCCACAACCAATGCCACGACTAACCCTGCAACCGATATTCTTGGCACACTGAATACCAGCTACCAGAATTTAATGACCTCAATGAATTCCGTTCAAGGACAGACGCCTGCCAGCACGCCAACACTGCAATCCTTCCTGCAGAATTTTATGCAAAACATGAACAACGGCCAGAATATTTCCGGCGCGATAGTCAGCACCCAAGCCTAGCGGAACTGACAACTGCCCGGGTCAGCCGCATTGAACAGCGACTACTTATGAAGATATTTATGGCAATTCAATGCGCGTCTATCGGCACAGGCAACGTCAGCACCTTAAAGCATGCGCAGACATTGCCCGCACACGCCGCCGCCCTTCTTCCAATTAATCCATTACTCCCTTGACTAATTTTATCCCGGACGTACAAAGCACCGCCGACACCCGCCAATTAACAATAAATCGCGTCGGGATCAAAAACATCCGTCATCCGGTCAAGATCCGGGACAGAAGTATCGGCGTTCAGCACACCGTTGCCACCTTTAATATGTACGTGCATCTGCCGCACAATTTCAAAGGCACGCACATGTCGCGCTTCGTCGAAATCCTCAACGAACATGAACGTGAGATTTCCGTCGAATCCTTCGAGAATATGCTGCCCGACATGAAATCTCGTCTTGAAGCGGAATCCGGTTACATCGAAATGCGCTTTCCCTATTTCATCAATAAGACAGCACCTGTCTCAGGCGTGCAAAGCCTGCTCGACTACGATGTAACGCTGATCGGCGAAACAATAGACGGTCAGACGCGCGTCACGATGAAAGTACAGATTCCCGTGACCAGCCTGTGCCCCTGCTCCAAAAAGATTTCCGATCGCGGCGCACATAACCAGCGCTCTCACGTGACCATCAGCCTGCGCACCAACAGCTTCATGTGGATTGAAGACGTGGTAAGCATCGCCGAACAGCAGGCTTCTTGCGAGCTGTATGGCTTGCTCAAACGCAGCGATGAAAAATATGTCACCGAACGCGCTTACGACAATCCAAAATTCGTCGAGGACATGGTGCGCGATGTGGCGGCGGTGCTAAATAGCGATGAGCGCGTCGATGCCTATACTGTGGAATGTGAAAATTTTGAATCCATCCATAACCACTCGGCCTATGCACTCATCGAGCGGGATAAGACAAAGGATTGAGGATTGAGGATTGAGGATTGAGGATTCATATATACGCTGCGCCGCTTTTGATTTTCCCTGAATCCCAAATCCTATCGGTACAACAACAGTTCGAATAACAGGTTGAAACCACAGTTTTTAATAATTTCACAACTTGTGCGCTGTTTGAACGATAAAATACCGAAGCAGAATCCGCCCGCCCGAAGCAGAGAACGGGCCGTATTTATGGCGGCTTTTAAACAACAAGAAGCACTGCGGCTTCCGCCAGAACGTTTTGATCGTTATCAGGGATATTTATGAAACATGTCGGGCCAATCAGCGGCGTAGCCACTTTTGAAAATTACATCGCCACGACAGGCTATGACAATCAGGTCATCCTGTGGGATGCAAGAAAGCGGCGCGCCCTGGCGCGCGGGATGCACGACCACCTGGCCAACCAGTGCAGCTTCAGTCACAACGGATCACTGCTGGTGAGTTCAGGCAGCGATTATTCGGCGCGCATCTGGGAAGTCCCGACGATGCAACTGAAAGCAGTCCTGGTCGGACACACAGACGATGTGGACACCGCCGTATTTTCGCCCGATGACCAGTACATCGCCACCTGCGCCCTCGACCGCACCCTCAAGATTTTCGACCTTGCCGGGCGTTGCCTGAAAACCATGACGGGTCATACCGGCAATGTGCTGACTGTCGCCTGGAGCAGTGATGCAAAATCGCTCATCTCATCCAGCGTGGAC
>JBAZCE010000011.1:0-31567 GCA_041671105.1 Gallionella sp. | reverse complement strand
TGCTTCTTGTTTTTTTAGGAGCATCACATGAACGCCAACACCAAATTTACAGCCGAAGCCGCGCACGTCGATGCCGCCGCGATCAAGCCGCTTCCCAATTCCCGCAAGGTGTATGTAGAAGGCAGCCGCCCGGACATCCTTGTGCCGATGCGCGAAATTTCACAAGCGGACACACCCGATGGCATGGGCGCTGAAAAAAATGCGCCCATCTATGTCTACGACTGTTCCGGCCCCTATACAGATCCCTTAGTTAAAATCGATATTCGTTCCGGCCTGGCGCCTATGCGTGAAGCATGGATCCTGGAACGCGACGACACCGAGGCCTTGCCACGTCTGACCTCAGAATACGGCCAGAAGCGACTTGATGATCCTGAACTTGCCGAGATGCGCTTCAACCTGAAGCGCGCACCGCGCCGTGCCAAGCCAGGCCGGAACGTCACACAGATGCACTACGCACGTCAGGGTATCGTCACACCTGAAATGGAGTACATCGCAATAAGAGAAAATATTTTGCTCAGCATCGCTGAGAAAAAATTTCGCGAGGGCAGCGACCCGAGTCAAAATCAAAAAATCGACGGAATGTCCGAGATGATGCTGAAGCAACATCCGGGCGAAAACTTCGGCACCTCCATGCCCAAAAAGATCACTCCTGAATTCGTGCGCGATGAAGTAGCCGCCGGACGAGCCGTCATCACCGCCAACATCAACCACCCGGAAGTCGAGCCGATGATTATCGGACGCAAGTTTCTGGTCAAGATCAACGCCAACATCGGCAATTCAGCGCTGGGTTCGAGCATTCAGGAAGAAGTGGAGAAAATGACCTGGGCGATCCGCTGGGGCGGCGACACGGTAATGGATCTGTCAACCGGAAAACACATACACGAAACCCGCGAATGGATCATGCGCAACTCACCCGTGCCGATCGGCACCGTGCCTATTTATCAGGCACTGGAAAAGGTAAACGGCAAAGCCGAAGACCTGACCTGGGAAATTTTCCGCGACACGCTGATCGAACAGGCCGAACAGGGCGTGGATTATTTCACAATACATGCCGGCGTGCTGCTGCGCTACGTGCCGATGACGGCAAACCGCATGACCGGCATCGTCTCGCGCGGCGGTTCGATCATGGCGAAATGGTGTCTGGCGCACCATAAGGAAAACTTCCTGTACACCCATTTCGAAGAAATCTGCGAAATCATGAAGGCCTACGATGTCACGTTCAGTCTGGGCGACGGCCTGCGTCCCGGCTCAATCTATGACGCGAACGACGCAGCGCAGCTCGGCGAGTTGAAAACGCTGGGCGAGCTGACGCAGCTTGCATGGAAACACGATGTACAGGTGATCATTGAAGGCCCGGGCCATGTTCCTATGCACTTGATCAAGGAAAACATGGACTTGCAGGCGAAGTGGTGCCACGACGCGCCGTTCTACACGCTCGGCCCCCTGACTATGGATATCGCACCTGGTTACGATCACATCACCAGCGCCATCGGTGCGGCGATGATAGGCTGGTTCGGCACCGCGATGCTGTGCTACGTCACCCCGAAAGAACACCTGGGTCTGCCTAACAAGGCCGACGTGAAGGAAGGCATCATCACCTACAAGATCGCGGCTCACGCAGCCGACCTTGCCAAGGGCCATCCCGGTGCTCAGATTCGCGACAACGCACTGTCCAAGGCGCGCTTCGAATTCCGCTGGGAGGATCAATTCAATCTGGGCCTCGACCCTGACCGCGCACGTGAATTCCACGACGAGACGATGCCCAAGGAATCAGCCAAGGTTGCGCATTTCTGCTCGATGTGCGGGCCGCATTTCTGTTCGATGAAAATTTCTCAGGATGTTCGCGACTTCGCGGCCAAGGAGGGCATCGCCGAAGCCGAGGCACTGAGCCGTGGTATGGAGTTGAAATCGGTCGAGTTCGTAAAACAGGGCGCAGAGGTTTATCACAAGAAATGATAGCGTGTCGCGACGGGTGCGGTGCCTGCTGCATCGCGCCCTCCATCACCTCAAAGCTTCCCGGGAAGCCCTGCGCCCAACTCACCGGAACTTACGGCTGCGCCGTGTTCGGCAAAACGTCCCGCCCGACCTTCTGATGAAACAACCAGCCATTCCACTAAGTCACCAGACAACGGTGACCAAGTGGCTGGTTATGCGCAGGCCTGCAACCCTCGTTTGAGATGTGCGGCGAATCCCGCGAACACGCCCTCCTCTGGCTAAACAATCTGGAGCAAGCCACCTGCCCTTCGGTATAATGCTGCCATGCAAACTCCCGCCCCCATCCGCGAAATTTCTTCAGACTCCCCTTGTGTCGGCTATTGCACCACGGTGCTGGGCGATGACGTGTGTCGCAGCTGCCTGCGCACTTTCGAAGAAATTACCAGTTGGGTGCTGATGAGTGACGATGAGCGATGTGTGGTAAATCAGCGTATCGCGACACTTGCCAGGATGTCGGGCTGATGCCGCAAGGGCATTCCCTCGGAATATAAGCGATGAACCTGCTTTATTCCTGAATGAAAGCCCGACCTACCAGCCAACCCTACAGGAAAATATGGATATTATTCTTTTACTTAAAGCGGCCATCCTCGGCATCGTTGAAGGACTGACTGAATTTCTGCCGATCTCATCCACCGGTCATCTGATCGTCGTGGGCAGTCTGCTCAATTTCAACGACGAGCGCGGCAAACTTTTCGAGATCGTCATTCAGTCTGCCGCAATCCTTGCCGTAATGTGGGAATACCGCGCCAAATTGAGTTCCGTGCTGGGCGGCTTACAGCGCCGTGAGGCGGCTGCGCAGCGTTTCGTCATCAACGTTGCGATCGCCTTTTTGCCACTGGCACTGATCGGGCTGGCTTTCGGCAAACACATCAAAGCCGCGCTGTTCAATCCGGTCACGGTCGCCGTCACCTCAATCGTGGGCGCCCTGTTCATTTTGTGGGCCGAGAAGCGCCGTCACACCATCAGCGTCGAATCCGTCGACGATCTGACATGGCGCGATGCATTGAAAGTCGGCTTCGCGCAGGCATTGGCGCTGATCCCCGGCACGTCTCGCTCCGGCGCCACCATCATCGGCGGTCTGTTCTTCGGCTTATCGCGCAAGGCGGCCACTGAATTCACCTTCTTTCTCGCGATGCCGACGCTGATCGCTGCAACGATCTATGAGATCTACAAGGAACGCGCACTGCTCTCCGCTGATGATCTGGGCATGTGGGCGGCAGGTTTCATCGCCTCGTTCATTTCGGCATTTCTGTGCGTGCGCTGGTTGTTGCGCTACATCAGCAGCCACGATTTCACCGTATTCGCCTGGTATCGCATCGCCTTCGGTCTTATCGTACTGATCACCTATTACAGCGGCCTTGTCAGCTGGTCGGGAGCCTGATAACTGTCCAATACCAACCGCCCTTGGCGGTTTTTTATTTTAACGTGTGCAACTCTGCCGCTTACACACGCGAGAGTGTCACGTTAATGTCATAATTACGTCACATAATCATCAACTCGGAGATATTGATCATGACAAGAATGGTGCAATGCGTAAAACTGGGCCGCGAGGCCGAAGGACTGGACCGTCTGCCTTACCCCGGCCCGCTGGGTCAGCGTATTTTTGAAAATGTGTCAAAAGAAGCCTGGCAGGGATGGATCAAATTCCAGACCATGCTGGTGAACGAAAACCGCCTCAATCTGGCCGATCTGGCAGCACGCAAATATCTGGCAGGACAAATGGAAAATTATTTCTTCGGTGCAGGTACGCAAATGCCGGAAGGCTATGTACCACCGAACGGGCATTAAAAATAACATGCACCTGACAATGAAGCATGCAATGCCCGTTCCCTCTCCCCTGCCCTCTCCCGCTTGCGGGCGAGGGAGATAAAGATTCGCTACGCGAGCTTCATGATAAATATTAAGGTGTAAAAACTTGCCTAATACATTCGCCCCACAGCAATTCCTCAACCGTGAACTCGGACAACTTGAGTTCAACCGGCGCGTGCTCGCTCAGGCTGAAGATACCGCCATTCCGCTGCTGGAACGGCTGAAATATCTGTGCATTGTCAGCAGCAATCTCGATGAGTTTTTTGAAATCCGCGTGGCCGGACTGATGGAACAAATCAAGCTAGGCGGCATTGCAACCGGGGCGGATGGCATGACCGCTCACCAGACACTCAAACGGGTGCGCGAACAGGCGCACCAGATGATCGAACACCAGTATCAGCTATTCAACGACGACATAACCCCGGCGCTGGCCGAACACGGCATCAAGTTCCTGCGCCGCACTCACTGGAATGAGGCGCAACAGGCCTGGGTGAAGGATTTCTTCTTTCGCGAAGTGATGCCGGTATTGACGCCGATCGGTCTCGATCCGGCCCATCCTTTCCCGCGTGTACTGAACAAGAGTCTGAATTTTGCAGTAGAGCTGCAAGGCCGCGACGCATTCGGGCGCAACTCCACCCGCGCCATCGTACAGGCGCCGCGCGTATTGCCGCGCACCATTTTGATGCCGCCGGAGATTAGCGGCTGCGAATACGGCTTCGTGTTTCTTTCCTCGATTTTGCACGCCCACGTCGATGAACTGTTCAGCGGCATGGAAGTGCTCGGCTGCTTCCAGTTCCGTGTGACGCGCAACAGCAATCTGTTCGTCGATGAAGAAGAAGTCAAAAATTTGCGCTTGAGTTTGCAGGGTGAATTGCCTCAGCGCCATTTTGGCGATGCGGTGCGTCTTGAGATCGCCGACAACTGCTCTCCGCAGATCGAGGCCTTGCTGCTCAAGGAGTTCAAACTGACCCCTGACGACTTGTATCGCGTACATGGTCCGGTGAATCTGGTTCGCATGATGGAAATACCAGGGATGGTAGCGCGCGACGATCTCAAGTTTCCGGCCTTTATACCTGGCGTGCCATCCGTGTTGCAAAAGAAGGGCGCGGACATGTTCAAGGTGATCCGCAAGAGCGATATCCTGCTGCACCACCCGTACCAGTCCTTCAAACCTGTTATCGACTTCATCCAGCAGGCTGCCAGCGACCCTGCCGTTGTGGCGATCAAGCAGACCGTATACCGCACAGGTGCAGATTCTGCGCTGATGGAAGCTTTGATCGCGGCAGCTTCACATGGCAAGGAAGTCACCGTAGTCGTCGAACTGCTGGCACGCTTTGATGAAGAAGCCAACATCAACTGGGCGAACCGCCTGGAGGAAGTAGGCGCTCACGTGGTATACGGCGTGGTCGGTCATAAGACCCATGCCAAGATGCTGATGGTAGTGCGTCGCGAAGACGGCCGTTTGCGCCGTTATGTGCATCTTGGCACCGGAAATTATCATCCGCGCACCGCACGGCTATACACCGACTTCGGCCTGTTCACCAGCAATGAGGAAATCTGCGCCGATGCCAACGAGGTATTCAGTCAGCTCACAAGTTTAGGGAAAGCGCGCACACTCAATCACCTGTGGCAATCGCCATTTTCACTGCATCCGGAAGTATTGCGCTCCATTCAGAACGAGACGCGGCTAGCCAATGAGGGAAAACGCGCGCACATCATCGCCAAGATGAACGCACTGCTCGAACCTGACACCATCGCCGCGCTTTATGAAGCATCGCAAGCCGGCGTAAAGATCGATCTGATCGTACGCGGCGTATGCGCGTTGCGTCCCGGGGTCGCGGGACTGTCCGAGAATATCCGCGTGCGTTCCATCATCGGGCGCTTCCTCGAACACACGCGCATTTTCTATTTCCGCAACGACCTGCAACACAATGTGTATCTGGCCAGCGCGGACTGGATGGACCGTAATTTTTTCAGGCGGATCGAGGTGTGCTTCCCCGTGCTGGACAAAAAGCTCAAGAAACGCGTGATCGACGAAGGCCTGAAGGCCTACCTTCAGGACAACTGTCAGGCGTGGGACATGGATGGCGAGGGTCAATATCACCATAAGAGACCGCGCCGCGCCATGCAAAAATGCGCTCAAAGCGAGCTACTTGCCCAACTCGCCAGCACAGTCAAAACCTCGACCTGATTCAGGATTCATGCCGCAAGGGCATTCCCACGAAACAACGGAGATAAGACCGCAGGGGTCTTCCCACGCAACAACGCAGTCAAGGCTGCTGTCGCTGAATGAAAGCCCCTGTTTCTGATCAATGACTGCAAGTGATTTATCGCTTAGCAGGAATTGAGTTGTTATATCAGTGAAGGATTCAGGATTCAGGATTCAGCGGGAATCGTAACCGGACTAACCTGGCCGTTTCCCGTATCCTGGTTCCTCGATCCAGAATCCTGCTTTTAGTGCTTGTTTGGACGGCCAGTCTTGATTTTATCAAGGCCGCTCAATGCACGCTTCAACTGTTCCTCGTCCATTGCGCATAACGCAATCACGCCGGCGCGCAACACTTCGCTTTTCTTTACCTGCAATCCGGCCTTCAGGCCAATTTCCTTGATCTGAGCGATCTTCAGATATTCACTTTGCGGCATCGTGAAACTGTCGCGCACCACCTTCAACTTTGGCTTCTTGGCCACTTTTACTTCTTTAGCGACTTTCACTGCGTCTTTGACCGTTTCCTTGGCGACTGCTTTGGGTGCTGCGTCAGACTTGACGGTCTTCGCGACCGGCTTGGGCGCCTTAACCGGCGACGGTTTGCCGAGCGGTTTGGCGGCGACCGGTTTCGGCGTGGCGACAGCGTCTTCAACTTTGACGGTTTTTTTAGTGTTCATTTTGCGCTCCTTTGGATTAGAATAGTGTATATAGTATATACAGTATATTTTCACTCTGTAAACAATAATATATGGGGAACAGCATGGATCTGATTTTATGGCGCCACGCCGAAGCAGAAGATGGACTGAACGATCTTGCGCGCGAATTGACCGAAAAGGGTCGCAAACAAGCGGCAAAAATGTCCGGTTTTTTACGCCAGAATTTACCTGCCGATACACGCATTCTGGTCAGCCCGGCGATCCGCGCACAACAGACGGCGTCCAGCCTCACCGCCGACTTTACAACCATCCCCTCGATTTCGCCCGGCGCATCCGTACATGCCGTATTGCAAGCGGTGCGTTGGCCAAATGCAGGCGGCACCGTGCTGGTGGTCGGACATCAACCTACTCTGGGCAGCGTCGCCGCACAACTGCTGGGCTGCGAACATGAGTCGTTACGCATCAAAAAAAGCGGGTTATGGTGGTTAAGCCGCCGCGAAGGCTCATCCGAGACACTTTTGCGTCTGGTCATCACGCCGGAATTTCTTTAACAAATCCTAAATGCAGTCCACGAAAAACACGAATGACACGAAAGTAAAAATGAATATTGCCGTTGGTGTAAATAAGATCAGCGGAGTTTAGTGTATCAAGACGTAGCTTTCTGGATATCGTCTATACGGTATTTTCAGACACATTATTTTGTTTTTGTAAACAACTGTTGAGAAGATCTTGCTGAGTAGTTTTTGTGCTTTTCGTGTCTTTCGTGGACAATGTTTTGATTCTGTAAACCTTAGAGGATGTCATGTTTGAATCTGCTGAACTCGGTCACAAAATAGACAAGGAAACCTACGACAAGGAAGTTCCGCCCTTGCGTGAAGCCTTGCTCGAAGCCCAGATGGATCTGGTCAAGCTCGCCAGATTTCCAGTCATTATTCTGGTTGCGGGCCTTGACGGTGCCGGACGCGGAGAAACCGTCAATCTGCTCAACGAATGGATGGATCCGCGCTTCCTTCAGACGCATGGCATGGGAGAACCCTCGGATGAGGAACTGGATCGTCCGATGATGTGGCGATTCTGGCGCGAACTGCCGCCGAAAGGGAGAATCGGCGTATTTCTCGGCTCATGGTATACATGGCCTATCATCAACCGGGTTAATGGACACACCAATGACGCCGACCTCGATCAAAGCCTGGAGCGCGCCAAGCGCATGGAGAGCATGCTGATCGACGAAGGCGCGCTGATCATCAAGTTCTGGCTGCACCTGTCCAAGGATAAACAAAAAAAACGCCTGGAAAAGCTTGAAAAGGATCCCAAGACACGCTGGCGCGTCACAAAGCGCGACTGGAAACATTACAAACTTTACGACAAATTCAGCACGGTGCATGAGAGCGTGATCCGCCATACCAGCACGGCCCAGGCTCCGTGGATGATCGTCGAAGGTTCAGATCCGCACTACCTCAACCTGACGGTAGGCAAGATGATTCTGGCTGCGCTGCGCAAACGCCTGGACGAAGCCGAAAAGAAACCTGCAGAAGTGATCGCCCCTCCGTTGCTCCCTGCCATTGACCATCTCAATATTCTCAAGACGCTGGATCTGAGCCAGAAAATTGACAAGGAAGAATTCCAGCAGGAACTGGAGAAGTATCAGGGCAAACTGGCCTTGCTGACCCGCCGCGCGAAGTTTAGGAAAATCTCCGTCATCGCGCTCTTCGAGGGCAATGATGCAGCCGGAAAAGGCGGCGCAATCAGGCGTATCACCGGCGCACTGGATGCGCGCTATTACGGCATCATTCCGGTTGCGGCCCCCACCGAGGAAGAACGTGCCCAACCCTATTTGTGGCGGTTCTGGCGTCATATCCCCAGACGCGGTCGGGTGACGATTTTCGACCGATCCTGGTATGGGCGCGTATTGGTAGAACGGGTCGAAAAATTCTGCTCCGAAACCGACTGGATGCGTGCCTACAGCGAAATCAACGATTTCGAAGCGCAGCTGGTACGCCACAATATTATCGTCGTTAAATTCTGGCTGGCCATAAGCAAGGAAGAACAGCTCAAGCGCTTCAAGGCGCGCGAAAAAATCGCCTTTAAACAGTTCAAGATCACCCAGGATGACTGGCGCAATCGGGAAAGATGGGAGGATTACGAACAAGCCGTATGCGACATGGTCGACAGAACCAGTACCGAGATCGCACCGTGGACACTGGTCGAAGCCAATGACAAAAATTTCGCACGGATCAAGATACTCAAAACGCTGTGCGAACAGATCGAGGCCACTTTAGAGAAAAACTGCGGATGGTAATGCGGCCAGCTTTTCCAATTTAAGAGAATTTCATGTCCACACTGCAAAATAAACTCAAGATCCCCGGCGATTTCTGGGGAGGGCTGGCGTCCATGCTGGTCGCCTTACCCGCATCGGTGGCTTTTGGCGTGACGGTTTATTCGGCCATCAGCCCGCAGTATGCAATTTTCGGCGCGCTGGCCGGTATCCTGGGCGCCGCAGCGCTCGGGCTGATTGCCCCGACGTTTGGCGGCACAGACCGGCTGATCAGTGCACCTTGCGCCCCCGCCGCGGCAGTACTGTCGGCTTTTGCGATCGAACTGGTCAGGCAAGGAGTGGCCCCGTCCAGCATCGTCCTGCTGCTGACCGTGCTCGGCATTCTGACCGGCGCAATCCAGATGCTGATCGGTTTTCTCGGTGTCGGCCGTCTGATCCGCTACATCCCCTATACGGTGGTCAGCGGCTATTTGAGCGGCGTCGGCCTGATCATCATCGGCAGCCAGATACCCAGATTTTTCGGCGCATCCCCCGACACCGCGTGGTGGAGGGCGGCAATGACCCCCGAACTTTGGGATATACGCAGCATTGCCGTGGGGCTTTCGACCGTACTTGTCGCACTGCTGGCGCCGAAATTAACCCGTGCAATTCCCAGCACGATACTCGGCATCATCGCTGGCATTGCGGTGTATTTTTTTCTCGCCAACACCGATTCATCGATGATGACGCTCAACGGCAACAAGCTGGTGTTAGGCTCACTTGGCGCCTCGGGGGAAGGTTATATCAACACCATCATAGGACGTTGGAATGATATCGGAGAGTTGAAACTTTCCCAAATTGCCACGCTGTTCGGCAGCGCACTGACTCTGGCGGCATTGTTGTCCATCGACACGCTGAAGACCTGTGTCGTCATCGACCAGATGACACGCACTCGCCATGAGCCCAATCGCGAACTGTTTGCGCAAGGACTCGCCAACATCACCTCCTCCGCAATCGGCGGTATTCCAGGCGCCGGCACCATGGGAGCGACCATGGTCAATCTGTCCAGCGGTGCCCAGACCCGTATTTCCGGCATCATCGAAGGGGTGCTGGTGCTGGTAACCGCGCTGGTATTGAATGTATTTATCGCCTGGATTCCGATTGCCACGCTGGCGGGCATCCTGATCGTCATCGGCCTGCGCATGATAGACACCAAGCCGCTGAACTTTCTGGAATCGCGCGCCACTGTTTTCGATTTTGCAGTCGTCGCAGTCGTGATCGGTTGTGCCTTGACGATAGGGCTGATCGCAGCTTCCGCAGCAGGCGTCGCCCTGTCCATCCTGCTCTTCGTACGCGAACAGGTCGGCGGTTCTGTGGTGCGTCATAAAACCTTTGTCAATCAACGCTCGTCCACCTGGTATCGCCCAGAGGCCGAGATGCGCCTGATCGCGCAAAAGGGCGACAAGGCCGTCATTTTTGAACTGCAAGGCAGCCTTTTCTTCGGCACCACCTATGAACTTTACACGGTGCTTGAAGCGGAAATAAAGACACGCGATTACATTATTCTCGATCTCAGACGAGTGCAATCGGTGGATATCACCGCAGCACACATGCTCAATCAGGTTCGGGACATGATGAGAGATCGCGGCATGCCGTTGCTGTTGAGCAACGTGCGCGAACATCTACCAAGTGGTCTGAATCTGCTGGAGTTTTTCAAACAAACCGAGCTCATCGATACAACAGATGCGGTACGGGTTTTTCAGACGATCGAATCCGCGATCGAATGGGTAGAAGATCGCCTGATCGGCGACATCGAACGAACTGCCAAAGATGAAGCCCCCTTGAATTTACAGGAAATGGATTTATTCCAGGGGCGACGCGTTGAGACCATCGCCGATATGGAAGCGCGAATGGTGCAACGCACCATCAAGGCAGGTGAATCCGTCTACTCCATCGGCGATCTGAACAGAGAGCTCTATCTGATCCGGCGCGGCGCAGTTCGCATCATGGCACCGATCAGCGGCAGCCGGCAGTTACACCATATCGCCACATTCGGCCGGGGAGATTTTTTCGGCGGACTGGCTTTCCTCGATGAACATGCTCGCGGCGATAATGCGGTGGCCTACACCGATATCGATCTCTTCGTGCTTACGATGGAACAATTCAACCAGCTGGCAGAGGATCATAAGAAACTGGCCTTTCTGCTGATCACGTCGATTTCCCGCACACTCGCCCATCGCCTGAGACACGCGGACGGTGAACGGACCTTGTTTCACGTGTGATTGCCGATTATCGGAGGCTGGCAAGACCCTTATTTCAGTATTTCACCCCGTATGTAGAGCGTATCAGGCGATAAATCAATCTCGTCATTCCACACCACAGTACCATAAGCGACGTGTGCTTTCATAAAGCAATTGGCGTCTGCAAGAGGAGAAAAGGCAGGGTAAGACAAATAAGGTTTCATATCGAAGCGGCGACGTTCGCCGTCCGCAAATACGGCCTCAAGAGAATAATCAGGCTGCGCTTTTACCTGCACAACATCGGGTGTCATCTTGGTCCTCCTCAACGTAACGGGTCAATCTTGAAGGGTGTCTGGCCGCTGCTGGACAGATACCAGTCAGCCATCAAATCATCCTGATGCAGCTCTATCCATGCCTGAACAAGTTTCATCTGCCGGGAAGGAAGGCTCCCCTCCAGCACTTCGCCGCCTGGAATGCAAACGAAGCTTTGAACTCGTTATAACGTACGTGAATATGCGGCAAGTGGTGCTTCTCGATATCTAAAACATACATCGAGATCAAAATGCCATAGAACATACTGATGGTCGGCATGACATTACCTCTCAGGATTGAACGCGTTCATTATAGCCTGTGGTTTGCAAGGTCCCAAAGAAAGCAACCGGTTGCGGGGCAGCACTCCGCTACCTTTTAAAACTAAGCACCAGCACGCCTGCGCCGACCAGCAGGATGCCCAACCATTCTCTGATACTCGGACGTTCGTTCAAAAAGATCACGGCAAATATCGCGACCAGTACCAGACTGAATTTATCGACAGGTGCGACCTTGGACGCCTCACCCAGTTGCAATGCGCGGAAGTAGCAAACCCAGGACGCGCCGGTAGCCAGGCCTGACAACGACAGGAACAGCCAGTTTTTCTGGCTCAATGCGAACGGATCGCTCCACTTGCCGGTGAAGTAGACGAAACCCGACAACACCAGCAGGATGACGAAGGTGCGTATCAGCGTGGCGTAATCGGAGTCCACGCCGTCCAGCCCGATTTTGGCGAAAATGGCGGTCGCGGCAGCAAACACCGCCGAGAGCAGTGCCCAGTAAAACCAACTATGCACTGACAATATCGCCACCTCCGTTAAACTAACCGGCTACCGGCTGCACCAGAACCCAAGGGCTGACGACCACGGCCCACAGCATCGCATCTGTCTCAAGCCAGATACGCGCCTGCTCATCCGTGACCTTGCCGAACTGACCTGCCCCCATCCATTGCTGGATCATGGCGGCATTATCCTCGGACATCTGGAAGGCTACTTCGACCAGATCGAGTCCGGGTGCAACATAGAGTGCGGCACCGCTGGCGAAATAGCGCTGCATGTCGCGCCAGGGCATTTGCGCGGTTTCCAGGTTCACCTTGGCACGAAAAATTTCTTGTTGACTGCTTGCTGACATTTATAACTTTCAGATTACGTTTTCGATTCATTCAGATAATTATCCTTCAACCGCATGTAATGTTCGGCTGAATAACGCAGATGGGCGATTTCATCATCACTGAGCGCGCGCACCGCACGGGCAGGACGCCCCATGTAAAGCATGCCGCTCTCCAGCACCTTGCCGGGCGACACCAGGGAGCCTGCGCCTATCATCACCCGGTCGGGTATCACCGCATCGTCCATGATGATGGAACCCATACCGATCAGGCATTCATCCCCGATGGTGCAGCCGTGCAGGATAACCGAATGGCCGACAGTCACGTAATCGCCGATGATAAGCGGCGAGCCGTCCGGCAGATCCGCCGTCTTGTGCGACACATGCCCTATCGTCAAATCCTGCACGTTTGTGCCGTGCCCGATTGCGATGCGGTTCACATCGCCGCGCAACACTGTGTTGCACCAGATCGAACTGTCTTCGCCTATCGTCACATCGCCGATGACCTGACAGGAAGGGTGGAGATAAACCCTGTCACCAATAATAGGGGCTGTATTGAGATAATTTGAAATTGGCATAGTTGTCGGTTTCGAAAAGTCAGGATTTTGATGGTTCAATTTTGGCGGATTTACAAGAGCCATTTTCACAACTTCAGCAACAGTCTCCTTAATTATTCCACGCGTCTTGCAACAATCAGATTCGAGCCAGATGGCAAGCTCCTTGGCCCCTTTGCTTGCATTACATGAAGAACAACATCGCGCGATGTTTTCACGATTAATTATTCTCACGTCGTTGACTATATGCTCCCATGTCGGCTTGGATTTTCTTTCTTCATCTGCATGCGCAAACTCGAAGCCACAATAAACACAGGCTGTATCTCTTTGAATGACCTCTTCCTCTAGCCAATTAGGAATATTCCATCTATTCATTTCAAACTATTTTCCATTTCATGATCTCGCCTGCCCTCAGCGGCACGAGCCGATGCTCGCCAAAACCGAGAGTTGCGGGCTCTTGCCAGTCCTCTTTGCACAAGGTGATGGCGTCCACGGTGCGAGCAGGCTGTAGTAATCTGCAGCGTAGCAATTTTCTATCACTCGCTTGATAAGGGCATATCGCGCAGGATCAGCAGCACTTAGTGCTTGATTTCTCGAAGCATGGCAGCACGAAGAATTTCATTGATGCGAGTCTGATAGCCTTTGCCTTGGGACTTTAACCATATCAATACATCAGAATCAACACGGACGGTTGTGGATGTTTTGGTAGGGCGGTAATACGGATTTTGAACTGCATTTTTCCAGAACGCATCGGTCAGTTCTGGAATATCAGTAAAATCAATTTCCTTCTCCGCCATATTGGATAACGCTTTTATTTCAGCTTGTTGCGCCTCAGTGAGAGGCGGCGGATTGGCGGCATCCAGGGTGAATTTAACGTTCTTCTTCATAATGTATTCGCTCCTTTTTATCAGCCCTTCGCGCTGAAATAATCTCGATCACTTCACTCTTGTTGTCATGGTGTACGGTGTGCGCCACCAATAGCAGCAAGTAACCATCAACGATCCCCAGCGTTTGCCAGCGATACTCGCCCTTCTCAATACGATCTTGGTGCGTCAGTGCGAGTGGATCAAGAAACACACGGGCAGCGTTTTCAAAACTGACGTGATGCTTCGTGAGGTTGCTGCGGGCTTTTGCCTCATCCCATTCAAAACGAATATCCATATGCGAATGTTACTACATATTTGTTGGATAAAATATATTCGCTCAGTCTACCAGCTTCCAGCCCATTGTCTCACCAGCCCTCAGCGGCACCAGGCGATGTTCGCCAAAACCAAGAGTTGCGGGCACTTGCCAGTCCTCTTTGCGCAAGGTGATCGTGTCCGTGTTGCGCGGCAGGCCGTAGTAATCCGCGCCGTAAAAACTGGCGAAGCCTTCCAGCTTATCCAGCGCACCCGCCGCTTCGAATGCTTCCGCATATAACTCAATGGCGGAATGCGCGCTGTAGCAACCTGCACAGCCGCAGGCATTCTCTTTGGTGTGTTGCGCGTGCGGTGCGCTATCGGTTCCGAGGAAAAACTTGGGGCTACCGCTGGTGGCGGCTTTTACCAGCGCCTCGCGGTGCGTCTCACGTTTGAGTATCGGCAGGCAATAGAAGTGCGGACGAATACCGCCTGCCAGCATCGCGTTGCGGTTGTAGAGCAAATGCTGCGGCGTAAGGGTGGCGGCGATGTTGGCTGGCGCATCGAGAACGAACTGCGCTGCATCCTTCGTGGTGATGTGTTCGAACACCACGCGCAGGCCGGGTAGATCTTTCAGCAAGGGTTGCATCACGCGGTCGATAAATACCGCTTCGCGGTCGAAGATATCGATGCCAGCGTCAGTCGCTTCGCCGTGAACCAGCAGCGGCATTCCCAACTTTTGCATCTCTTCGAGCGCGGCACAGGTCTTGCGCAGGTCAGTCACGCCCGCATCGGAATTGGTGGTCGCCCCCGCCGGATACAGTTTCAGCGCATGGACGATACCGCTGGCCTTGGCGCGACGAATCTCTTCCGCGCTGGTGTTGTCGGTCAGATACAGCGTCATCAGCGGCTCGAAAATTGCCCCGTCAGGCAAAGCTGCCTGGATGCGTGAACGGTATTGCTGCGCCTGAACGATGTCCGTCACGGGCGGTCTTAAATTGGGCATGACGATCGCGCGGGCGAATTGCCGTGCGGTATCGGGCAACACCGATTGCATCAGCGCGCCGTCGCGCAGGTGCAGGTGCCAGTCATCGGGACGGGTGATCGTGAGTTGCTGCATGATGGTTATCCAGAGTGATAAGCAACCGCGATTATAAAACATCCCCCGCAAGAATACCGTTACAGCCTGCCGCTAGGAATAGAAAATTGCCAGCCATACCGTGAGGACGTCCGGATCGGTCCATGCCACTTTATGCCTTGTATGTGCGGGGATATTCACATAGTCGCCTGTATGAAGCGCGACTTCGACGCCATCTTCAAACAGAACGACTCCGGCGCCTTCAAGCACGATGACCCATTCGTTTTCAATCTGGTCATACCAGCCCTGTTCGGGAGAGGTGTGTCCTCTGGAGACGATCCGTTCTATCCGGACGTTTTCAGCCCGAAGCAGCTCATAGAACAGCTCGCTTTCCGGATGAAGCGGCAATTTTGCAAAAATATTAGCCATTTTTTTTGGCAAGCAACGCCGCCAGCGAAAAATCCGCAATGTGGGCAGCTATCGCGTCGATTTCATCCGGATCGTAGCGCAGCTCGGGGTGCAGGCGCTGCAGCACGGGTTCGGAGTGATAATAGAACGAACACTGGCCGAGGATGCTGAACACGCAGCGGCGAAGTTCTGTTTCGCTCACTGTATCTCCCACGATCTCGCGCACCAGATGCTCCAGAAATTCATGCAACGGGGCGAGAGCCTCACGCACGATCTTGTCCAGAGCAGGCGTCGGATCGGCCAGTTCGCGCGCCATCATCCTGCATTGCCGGGAGGCGCTTTTCTCGTCCAGCAGCATCAGCATGAAGTCGCGGATGAACATTCGCAGGCGGACTTCGGGACTGGCAGCGGCGGCAATGTTGGCCGTCTGCAATGCCGCAAGCCGGGTGAAATTCAGCGCCTCGGCGAGCAGCCCCTCCTTGCTGCCGAAGTGATAATTCACCGCCGCGACATTGGCATCGGCCCGGCGACATATCTCGCGCACCGTCGCACCCTGAAAACCGTGCTGCGAAAACACTTCGCGCGCGGCATCCACAAGTCGTGCGCGGGTCTGTTCACTGGCTGAGGTGAGCTCTGTCGTCATCTGTGTCTTTATCATGAAAAGGCATATGGCATACGACCCTACCCGTTATTTAATGAGCGGACGACTTATCAGCCGTATCTCCGGCCAGCGCCTTATACAGTTGCGTCGCGGCGGTAAGTTGCGCGCGACGGACTTGCAATTCGCCCTGCGAGGCGGCATAGGCATCCCGCTCTGCATCGAGCAGTTCCAGATGATTCGCGATACCCGCCTGATAGCGCGCATCGATCAGCTTCAGCCGCTGCTGCTGAGTGCGCGAATTGGCCTGTTGAGCATCCAGTTGCACTGTCAACGAGTCGCGCGCATTCAGCAGATCCGCCACTTCGCGAAACGCCTGCTGTATGGTTTTTTCATAATCGGCGACCGCAATCACACGGCGGGCACTGGCCACATCGAGATTGGCGGAATTGCGTCCGGCATCGAACAGCGGCATCGTCAACGCCGGCTGAAAACTCCAGGCGTCGCTGCCCGGACCGAACAGTCCGCTAAGCTGACGGCTGGCCGTACCGAAAGCACCTGTCAGACTGATGCTCGGCAAAAAGGCGGCTCTTGCCGCACCGATGTTGGCGTTAGCACTAATAAGTCGCTGCTCTGCGGCCAGCACATCGGGGCGCAGCAAGAGCACTTCGCCCGGAATTCCTGCAATCAGATCGGGCGTAATACCCTGCTGCGCCAGGCCGCGTCCCGCAGGCAAATTCGCGGGCATTTCACCCACCAGAGAGACCAGCAGGTTCTGCGCTGCCGCCAGTTGCCGTTCCAGATTAGCCTGATCGGCCAGGGCCGCCTGATAGATTCCATCCGCCTGCAACGCATCCAGATCGCTGGACACACCGACATCGCGGCGGCGAGCGACGAATTCCAGCATGTCGCCGCGCCCCTTGGCGGTAGATGCTGCCAACTGACTGCGTTCCTGCAACTCCAGCACCGACAGATAAGCATTCGCCACATCGGAGATCAGCGACAGGCGGAACGCGCGCTGCGCGGCTTCGGTCGCAAGGTAATTTGCCTTTGCCGCCGCATTCAGGCTGCTCACTCTCCCCCAGAAATCAAGCTCGAACGATACCAGACTCGCATTTACATCGTAACGCTGCGCCTGAAACGGACGGCCGGTGAACGAGGTACTCGCCGGCGACAACGACGCCGCACGAGAGGCATTCAGATTCACATTAGGCAGACTAGCCGCGTTCTGTATGCCGTACTGGGCACGCGCCTCGGCGATGCGCGCGGTGGCGATGCGCAGATCGCGGTTGTTTTCCAGCGCCGCCGAGATCAGTGCCTGCAAACGCGGATCGGGGAAATAGACCTGCCAGTCCGGCATTGCCCGTACTCCGGCAGGCTTTGCCGAATCCGGCCAGGTGGCGGGAACGGGCGCTGCCGGCCGCTGATAAGTCGGCGCAAGCGAGCATCCGCCCAACGCCGCCAGCAGCAAAATCATCGTTCCCGTGCGGGCTGAATGTAGGTCGGGCTTCAGCCCGACATGTCGGGTTAAAACCCGACCTGCAATAGCCTGTTTAATTCCTTTATTCATGCTGGTTCTCCTCATGCTCGACATGTTTACGCGCATGTCCCGGGAAGATCCGCCTCACCACCACGAAGAACACAGGCACCAGGAATACGGCAAGCAGCGTTGCGGCAATCATCCCGCCCATCACGCCGGTACCGATCGCATGGCGGCTTTGCGCGCCCGCGCCGGTTGACATCGCCAGCGGCAATACCCCGGCGATAAAGGCAATGGACGTCATCAGAATCGGTCGGAAGCGCAGACGGCAGGCTTCCAGCGTCGCATCGATCAGACTCATCCCGTCATCCTGCAACTTGCGTGCGAACTCGATGATCAAAATCGCGTTTTTGGAGGACAAGCCGATGATCGCAATCAAGCCGACCTTGAAATACACGTCGTTAGGCAGGCCACGCAACGTCACCGCCAGCACCGCACCGAACACGCCCAGCGGCACGACCAGCAGCACCGCGAACGGAATAGACCAGCTCTCGTACAATGCCGCCAGACACAGAAACACCACGATCAGCGAGATGCCGAACAAGAGCGGAGCCTGCGCGCCGGATTGGCGCTCTTCATACGAGGTACCCGACCATTCGAAACCGAAACCCGGCGGCAATTTCTTCGCGATTTCCTCCATAGCGGCGACCGCTTCGCCGGTGCTTCTGCCATGCGCGGGCGTTCCCGATATTTTCATCGCGGCCAGTCCGTTATAACGATCCAGCTTGGGCGAACCTGCCACCCAGCGCGGCGTTGCCAGTTCAGACAAAGGCACCATGCTGCCTTTGTTGTTGCGCACCGTCAGCTTCATGATGTCTTCGGGGGTACGCCGCAGATCCGAGTCCGCCTGCATCTGTACGCGCAGGATGCGACCTTGCCTGACGAAGTCGTTGATATAGGCAACTCCCAGGGCGGATTGCAGGGTGTCGTTCAGATCGGCGATGGAAACCCCGAGCATCTGGGCTTTCTGCCTGTCCACATCCAGCAACAGCTGCGGGCCTGCCTCCTGACCTTCGGGGCGCACCCCGGCTAAAACCGGGTTTTGCATCGCCATACCCAATGCCATGTTGCGCGCTTCGAGCAGTTTTTCCCGGCCCATACCGCCTCTGTCCTGCAAGCGGAAATCGAAACCGCCGGTTGCCGCAAGTTCAGGGATAGGCGGCGGATTGATCGCGAAGATCATCGCCTGCTTGATCCGGAAGAACATCATATTCGCGCGGCGCACCATTGCGGGCGCGGCGCTGTCGGCAGCAGGCCTGTCATCCCACCCCTTCAGTCGCACAAACACCAGCGCCGCATTCTGCCCCTTGCCAAAAAACGAGAAGCCCGCCACACCGATGACATGCTCGACATCGCTCTGCTTCATGTAAAACTGCTCGATCTGGGACAGCACTGCCAGCGTGCGCTCCTGCGTCGCCCCGGCGGGAAGCTGAATCATGTTGATGAAATAGCCCTGATCCTCTTCGGGCAAAAAGCTGCCCGGCAACTTGCTGAAAAGCCAGCCCATCGCAATTAAAATAACTGCATAAACAAGCAGATAGCGCGATGTTTTCCTGATGTTTTTGCTCACATTTGCCGTATAGCGCTGCGTGCTACGGGCGAAGAAACGATTGAACCAGCCGAAGAATCCGCGGCTTGGCATCATTTCCTTGCCCGTTTCATGCTTGAGCAGGGTTGCGCACAGCGCCGGCGTCAGCGTCAGCGCCATCAATGCCGAGAACATCATCGTCAGCACCAGCGTGACTGCAAACTGCCTGTAAATCGCACCTGTAGAGCCAGGAAAGAAGGCCATCGGGATGAACACCGCCATCAGCACCAGCGTGATCGCGATGATCGCGCCGACGATCTGATCCATCGCCTTGCGCGTCGCGTCGCGGGGCGATAAGCCTTCCGTCGTCATGATGCGTTCGACGTTTTCCACCACCACGATCGCATCGTCCACCACGATACCGATCGCCAGCACCATCGCGAACAGCGTCAGCACGTTGATTGAATAGCCCAGCAGATACAGACCAACCAGCGCACCGACCAGCGCGACCGGAATCACAATGGCAGGAATCAGGGTGGCCCGCAGATTACCCAGGAACAGATACATCACCAGCACCACCAGCAGCAGCGCCTCGGCCAGGCTTTTGAGCACCTCGCTGATGGACACATCGATGAACTTGGAGGTGTCATAGGGCACAGTCCAGTTAATCGACTTCGGAAAGAATTTGGCCAGTTCGGTCATCTTCTCATTGACGCCCTTCACGGTACTCAAGGCATTGGCACCGGGAGAGAGGCGGATCGCCATCGCCGCCGTCGGCTGTCCGTCGATGCGGGCCGTGCGCGAATAGTCCTGCGCACCCAGTTCGACACGCGCCACATCCTTGACCCTCAACGAAGAACCATCCGGGTTGGTGCGTATGATGATGTCGCCGAATTCTTCAGGAGTGGAAAGACGGCTGCGGGTGACGATAATCGCGTTGAGTTCCTGGCCGGGAGCTGCGGGCAATTGACCCATTTCGCCGGTCGCCAACTGGGAATTCTGTGCGCGGACCGCGGCGGACACATCGGCAGGAGATAAATTGTAGTGTTGCAGCTTCTCGGGTTTTAGCCACAATCGCATCGAGTATTCGGTACCGAACAACAGCACCTCACCGACGCCCGGCACGCGACGCAGACTGTCGACAACACTGGCTGTCGCATAGCTGCCCAGCGCCACGTCATTGAGACTCTTGTCGGGCGAAAAAAGGGCGACGAACATCACATAATTTCGTGCCGTCTTGGTCACGACAATGCCTAAACGACGCACATCCTCAGGCAGACGCGCCTCGGCTCGCTTGATGCGGTTTTGCGCCTCGACGGAGGCCAGATCGAGGTTGGAACCGGCTTCAAAGGTCAGCGTGATGCTGCCCGAACCCAGCTCGGAAGCGGATTCCATGTACAGCAGGTGCTCGATGCCGTTCATCTCCTGTTCGAGCAGGGCGACCGCGGTTTCCTCGATAACCTGCGCCGAAGCGCCGGGGTAGGTGACGGATATCGTCAGCGCCGGCGGCGCAACGGACGGATACTGGGAGACCGGCAGATTCTTCAAAGCCAGTACGCCGCCCAGCAGGATGATCAGCGCGATAACCCAGGCAAAAATGGGGCGATCAATAAAAAATTTTGCGAACATAAACGGGCCCTATTTCTTCTCTGACGGCTTGGCGGATGGCATCAGGGGGGCTTTCACATCCCAGGGCACAGGCTTGACGACGGTTCCGGGACGCGCCTTTTGCAGCCCGTTGACGATAACCTGTTCGCCGCCCTTCAATCCATTGGCGACGATAAAATCATTGCCCGACATGCCGCCGGTCTTCACCGGCTGAGGCGTGGCCTTGCTCTCTTCGCCGACCACCATCACAAACTGCCCCTGCGGGCCGGACTGCACGGCGCGCTGCGGCACGCGTATTGCATCCTGAGTGATCGCTTCGGGAAAACGGATGCGCGCGAACATGCCAGGCAGCAATTCGTGCTGCGGATTGGCAAATTCGGCTCGCAGAGAAACCGCCCCGGTAGAGGGATCGACGGCCATGTCGGTGAATAAAATCTTGCCAGGCAGCGGATATACGCGACCATCCTCCATCACCAGTTCAACGCGAGCTGTCCCTGCATGCTTGAGCCGACCATCTCTGATCGCTTGCCTCAGACTCAGCAGGTCGGCGCCGGGCTGAGTGAAATTGGCATAGATCGGATCCAATTGCTCGATGGTCGTCAACTGCGTAGGCTCACTCTTGCCGACCAGCGCCCCCTCGGTCACCAGCGTTCTGCCTATGTGTCCGGAAATGGCAGCGGGAACTTCGGCATTTTCCAGATCTTCATGGGCGCGAGCCAATACCGCTTCGGTCTGCTTCACTTTTGCGACAGCCAGATCAAACTCCTGCTGACTGACCGCCTTGATTGGCAGCAGCGGTTTGTAGCGCTCGACCGTTTGACGCGCAATAGCCACGTCAGCCTCTGCCGAATCGAAAGCGGCTTTATAGGTATGCGAGCTGATCCGATACAGGGGCGCTCCCGCCTTCACATCCGAGCCTTCCTCAAACAGACGTTTTTCGATAATTCCCTCAACCCGCGCCCGCACTTGTGCAGTTCGATAAGCCTGCAACCTTCCCGGCAAATCCTGGGTGAGCGTGGCACTGCCACGGCCTACCGTAATCACATCCACCTCGGGAGGAGGCATTGCGCCCCCTGGACCGGGACCCGCGGCAGTTTTTTCGCCGCCACCGCCACAGGCAGTCAACAGGGAAATGAGTAGAATAGTCGGTATAAACGGTTTATCAAACATGTGCATATCCATGATAAAAGAACGGCGGGTGAACAGCGCCTGAACGTATTGCAATCTGTATTACGAAGTGTCAACGATCTGATTGGCAGTCAAGCCTCTGCTGATAGCAATGAATCGAGTCAGACAATCAAACCGGAACATATCAAACAGCTGTTTGAAAGTAAAGAAAAAGATCAAATGTTACATTTGAAACTGAAAAACAGACTCTTGCATGTTAAAAATATCAGCATGACTAACAGCGCTTGAGAATGCCTCTGAACCTATACAATATCGACCTGTCAGCTTTTTTGGAAAACCAAAAATGAAGAAAACAAATCGCGCCATCACATTTTCAATTGCCGCAGCCCTAATCCTGTGCTCTTGCGCCACTAAACCTCATGTAAATGAGTCGGCTCAATCTCCCTCGAACCAGCCCGCAGGACAGAATAGCGCCAATACCAGCCCCCTTGTCGACAGCGGCTTCAAAATCCAGCAAGTGATGACGCCCCAGGATAATATCGAGAAGGATAAGCTGCTGATCAGTTACAGCATTAAAGCCATCCCGGAGGGAAATGACTATCTGATACAGCTTTCCATGGTTTTCAGAAATTTGAAAGATCGCAGTGTAAGCATCAAACCTAAAATAACCCTGTCCGACGGACGGGGAAACAGCATTGAGGCTTACACCAAAAAGAGCTTTCTCAAACACGCCGCTGACCTGGCAGGAAAAACCGGCGAGCGGAACGCTGCGAATGAAAAAATAAAATGGGCTAATTCATTCTGGCTAAAGAGTAAAGTTACCATTCCGCCCAACGGAATTGAGATCTGCGAACTGGTCTTCCACGGTGCCAACCTGAACAATCTCCCGATGAAACTGACGATAAACTCGTCGGGGCAGGAATTTATGTTTACCATCAACAATGCAATTCCTGTCGTAAGAGATCAGGCAAAGTGACAACGGCAGATTCTAACCGGTCGCCGCTGATTCAGCAGCGTATCGCCGGCTCATCCGCCCCCAGCGGATGAGCATTTGCCAACTGGTGTTCCAGCACAGCTAAATCCGCCTCGGAGGCATCATTGCCGAGAGCTTGACGGCGTTTGACCCGTTCCCGCAAGATCCCTGCATCGACCTGAATATCCAGAATCTGAAAACGCACCCCGAGGCGCTTAGCCTGATCGCGGAACAAATCGCGCTGATCGCGTTCGAGAAAAGCGGCGTCGACGATCACAGACCAGCCGGATGTCAGCACTGTTTCGGCAAGACACGCCAGATGCTCATAGGTGCGGCGACTGAAGTGCCGCGTATATAGCCCGTCCCGGCTTTTTGCCAGCGCATCGAGCCCGGCCAGACGCTTACGCTCAACATCCGAGCGCAGTCTTATCAGGCCCTGGCTTTGCAGCAACTTTTGCGACAACGTGGTCTTACCGGAACCGGACAGTCCGTGGGTAATATACAGAGAAAGAGGACGCCGCAATGCCGCAAGGGTATTCCCACGCAACGACGGAGCAAAAGCTCCTGTTGCTGAATGAAGAGGCATTCCCAGCACAACTAAGGGGCTATGCCCCAAGTTGTTGCGTGAAAGAGAGAGGGGGGAAGGGATACATGCAAGTCGTTGGGCAAGTTGCAAACAGCTTGTCATTTCTGCCCGTGCGATCTGAATAGCAGGCTCAGTCACCTGCCCTGCGCGCAGCGACGCCACCTTGGCGCGTACCAGCGCGCGGTACACCGCGTAATAGCGCAACAGTGCAATGCCCTGGTAATCGCCCGTAACCTCCAGCCAGGCGTTCAGAAAACGGGATGCCAGCGCATCGTGCTGCCTGTGGAGCAGATCCATATAACAAAAGGCGACTTCCGAGATCACATCTATCCAGCGCAACGCGGGATTGAACTCCAGACAGTCGAATATCACCAGCTGCCCGCCCACCCAGGCCATATTGGCCAGATGCAAGTCGCCGTGACACTCCCGCACCCGCCCCAGATTCTTGCGATCCTTCATCAGCGGCGCAAGACGCGCATGCTCGGTTTGACACCAGCTCTGCAACTCGGTCAGCAGAGTCCCTTGCGCGAACTCATCTTGCGCCAATATCTGAAAGTTTTCTTCAACAGGGCGAGCGATCGTCTCCGGTTCGCCCCACAAACTGTCGGCTTTTGCTTGCTCGCACTCGAAAAGATGAAAATGCACAAGACACGCGGCCAGGGTATCGATATGTTGTTCACTCAATTCGCCACGAGTTGAGAAATGATCCAGCGTAGCGTCAACAGGGAACTGACGCATCTTCACCGCGTATTCCAGAATTTCGCCCTTGCCGCCGACTTGCGGCGCATTCGGCGTACCGTTGATGGCAACCACGCCCAGATAAATATCCGCCGCCAGCCGGCGATTCAGACGCAGCTCGTCGATACAGTCCTGCTGCCGCAGCTGCAGCGTGGAAAAATCCAGAAAACCCAGGTTGACCGGTTTTTTGATCTTGTACGCATAATCTCCCGTCAGCACGACCCAGGAAATATGCGTCTCGACCAGTTCCGTTTCTTTCACAGGATGATCGTAACAGGCAGGATCAACAAGCAGCGCGCGAATCAGTGGCGGAAGTGATTCATTGGTCGTTATGGCAGGGTACATCATTGCAGTCAAGTTGATGAGCGAACGGTTTTTCGTTCAATCTGTTTAACCACAGGATTAGAATGGCGATTTTCAAAACGAAATATTTTGATGCCAGGAACATTCTTTTCAAGCTGAAGTTCATCTCGCAAATGAGTCCTCAGTAGCTCCAGAAGGGGGTTAATGGATGCTTTACCGCCTGCTGAATTCCACTCAGCAAGAAACCGCATCAATTCTTCAACTTGCGACTTAGTTCCAAGCAGTTGGATATCTGCAAGCACAGACTCAAACTTGTCCTGTTCTTCTTTACCCGCTTCAGGACGATTTGCAGCAGATTCAAGCCGACGATATGCCTCAAGCAAAAATTGAACACGCATCTCTCTCTGCCTGGATTTTTGATCCTTGGTGATGTTCAGCCAGTGAGCGACACCCCAGCCAAGAATTGCTACAAAAGCGGCTAGGGCAGGACCGATTAGAGGTAGCCAAGGAATAAGCGTTTCCATAAAACCCTCATATTAGGTTGACAACCAACAGACTCTACATGCAAATAAACTTAAACCAACGTCATTCCCGCGAAAGCGGGAATCCAGCGAGACAAACAGCCCGCGCAGCAGACAACATCCTCGTTCTGTCCCCTTCTCGGGGATTTATCTGCTTGTCTGGATTCCCGCTTTCGCGGGAATGACAGACTAAAAGAGCATTCAATATGTTTACAAGACAAGCATGATCCGCCTCCGTTTAATCCTCCGCCTCTTTCATCTGCAGCGCCAGCTGGTACAGTTCGCTGCGATTGGCACCGGTGATTTTGGTTGCCAGTTGCACCGCCTGTTTGAGCGGCAACTCCGCCAATAGCAGGGCCAGCGTGGCCAGCGTTTCGGCAGAAATGCCTTCTTCGGGCGTGGCACCCGAGACCAGCACGACGAATTCGCCGCGTTGCTGGTTGGCATCGGAAAGCAGCCAGTCTTGCGCTTCTGCAAGGGAGCAGGAATGAATCGTCTCGAACAGCTTGGTGACTTCGCGCGCCAGCACGATTCTTCGATCGCCTCCCAGCACGGCATGCAAATCGGCGACGCATTCGACAATCCGGTGCGGCGCTTCATAAAACGCCAGCGTATAGGGATGACTGATCAGGCCCTGCAAGACGGTACGGCGTGCGGCAGATTTATTGGGTAAAAAGCCGTAAAAAAGAAAATGCGGCGCCGCAAGGCCCGAGGCCGACAAAGCCGCCACCACGGCCGCGGCGCCCGGAATCGGAATCACCCGCAATCCTGCCGCCAGCACCGCCTGCACCAGCAGGGCACCGGGGTCGCTGACACCGGGAGTTCCCGCATCGCTGACGAAAGCCACGCACTGTCCCGATTGAATCGAGGCCACCAGTTTTTCTGCGGCCCCCCGTTCGTTGTGCTGATGCACCGCGATCAGCTGTTTGGCATGGATGCCGTGATGCTTCAACAGGTGCGAGGTGTTGCGCGTGTCTTCCGCCGCAACCACGTCAACCCCTGCCAGCACGTCGAGCGCGCGCAGGGTAATATCGCGCAGATTTCCTATCGGGGTGGCAACTACATATAATGCGGGTTCCAATTTTTGCGGATGTTCCATATGCGGCTATGTTTCCTCTGTGTTAATGCGGCGCGACGTATCGTTCAAACCTGCGCCCTGTTCGCACTATACGTGAGCGGTTTTGCCAGCGCCACCGCTGAAACACTTCCGGCGGCCCCCGATAAGCCTGCACCGCACATCGCCTTGTTGTTGCCGCTCAATTCGTCCTCACTTGCGGCGGCAGCAGAAACAGTGCATCAGGGCATACTGGCAGCGGCCGGTCTGCAAAATCAGGCGCTGCCGGTGCGGGTTTACAGCGATTACGACGAAGCTCGCGGTGTCGTCGCCGCCTACCGGAATGCCGTTGCCAACGGTGCCGTTGCGGTGGTGGGTCCCCTGACAAGAAGCGGGGTACACCAGCTGGCCGATGAAAAAACGCTGCCAGTCCCGACTCTCGCACTGAATATCATCGAAGGCCAGGCTCCGCCCCAGTTGTATTTTTTCGGCATGGCGGTTGAAGCCGAGGCGCGCCAAATCGCGCTGCTCGCCAGAAAACAGGGCATGAAACAGGCCATCGTAATTACAGGCCACGATCCGCTCGCCCAGCGCCTGCAATTCGCCTTCGAAGAGCAATGGGCAGCCTCGGGCGGCGCCATCCTGCGCGAAATCGAATATAAAGGCGATACGATGATCTTTGCGGATATCGTGACCACACCCGACAGCATGGCTTTTTTCGCAACCGACATCGATACCTCAAGAACCATCCGCCCCTATTTGCCGAACAATCTGGCGGCTTACGCGACCTCGCAGCTGTTTACCGGCAATCGGAACACCCTGGTCAATTTCGATTTCAACGACATCCGCTTCGTCGACATGCCCTGGCTGATGCAACCCGATCTGCCGTCCGTTGCTGCCTACCCGCATGCAAATCGGCCTCTGACCGCAGACAACGAGCGGCTCTATGCGCTGGGCATCGATGCGTACCGCTTGATCCGGGTGCTGCTGTCGAACACACTCAAGACCCAACTGCCGCTCTCCGGCGTAACCGGGCGCATCAGACTCAACGATCACACCTTCAATCGCGAGGCACTGCCTTCGGTATTCGTACAGGGGCATGCGCAATCTGCCGACGCTCCGGTTACCCCCTCAGCTCAGATGTTTCCCGACCAGTTCAAGAACGCGTCGGCCGTCGAGCCCGGGTTGACGCTAAGACCATGAACGGCGAACAGGCTGAACGCTGGGCCGAAAAACTTTTGCTGCAAAAGAATTTGACGCTGCTCGAACGCAATTATCGCAGCCATTTCGGCGAAATCGATTTGATCATGCAGGATGGCAACACACTGGTGTTCGTCGAAGTCAGGCAGCGCAGCAACACCGATTTCGGCGGACCGGCAGCGAGCATCGACAACCACAAACAGCATCGCCTGATCCTGACCGCACGGCACTATCTGGCAAAACACGGCCCTGTTCCGCCGTGCCGCTTCGACGCCGTGCTGATGGATAATGCAGAAGGGCTGAATGCGGAGTGGATCAAAAATGCGTTCGATGCCTGATTCGGTTAATATTCGTCCTCACCACATTGGCAGAAACCGTGAGCTCTTGGTAAATTCATTTTTCGGGATGAAGCGCAAGGAGCCGCGCAGCGAATGACGAGGCATATCATATTGATAGACGAGGAATGAGCGAGCACGCGACACCGCGATTCGCCTGGAAAATGGATTTTATGGATATCAACAAACGCATCATCAAGCATTTCACCGATAGCGCTGAACTCAAGCTGAAGGTCAAGGACGCACTGGCCACGCCGATTGCCGACGCAGCGCAATTGTTTTTTGACTGCGTCACCAACGACGGCAAAATCCTGTGCTGCGGCAATGGCGGGTCGGCTGCCGATGCACAGCACTTCGCAGCAGAACTGCTCAATCGCTTCGAAATCGAGCGCCCGGGGCTGGCCGCTGTCGCCCTGACGACCGACAGCTCGGTGCTTACCTCAATTGCCAACGACTACGACTTCAGTCTGATTTTTTCCAAACAGGTGCGCGCGCTGGGCTTGCCCCGCGACAGTCTGCTGGCCATTTCGACCAGCGGCCACTCGCCTAATGTCGTCGCGGCAATTCATGCCGCCCATGAACGCAATATGCGCGTGGTCGCCTTGACCGGTCGCGATGGCGGTGAAATGGCCGGCATCTTGAAACCGGGGGATGTATCGATTTGCGTGGACGGACGCAGCACCGCGCGGATACAGGAAGTTCACCTGCTCGCCTTGCATTGCATTTGCGATGTGATCGACTACCACCTGATGGGGGAATAGCATGCGCAATATCTTGTTTATATTAATGTTTTCAGCATCCCTGCAAGGTTGTTTTCCGGTTGTCGCGGCGGGTGCCGGTGCCGGCGTGCTGATTGCGCAGGACAGACGCACCAGCGGCGCCTATGTCGAAGATGAGGCGATCGAAGCCAAGGCTTTCGACCGCATCGGCAAACAATTCAAGGATACTGTGCATGTGAATGTCACAAGCTACAACCGCAACGTCCTGATCACCGGAGAAGTGCCCGATGAAACGGCCAAAGCTCAGGTCGAACGCATCGTCGCCAACATCCTGAATGTCGGGAAAATACACAATGAGCTGATGGTGGCGGGTGCAAGCTCCCTGGCATCCCGCAGCAACGATTCACTTATCACCTCAAACGTGAAGGTGCGTTTCGTCAGCGACAAACGCTTCAGCGCCAACAGCGTCAAGGTCGTCACGGAAAACGGGGTCGTGTATCTGATGGGGATCGTCAACCGCTTGGAAGCGCAGGCTGCAGCCGAAATAGCAAGCGGCAGCAAAGGCGTAGCACGCGTGGTCGCACTCTTCGAATACGTCGACTAACGGTCATGCAAGCTGTCAACCCTCATAAAAATGCCATGACCGTTTCCCTCTCCCCGCCCTCTCCCGCAAGCGGGCGAGGGGGGCAAGGATTCGCTACGCGAGTTTCGCATTGATGTACCTCACCCCGGCCTTCGAAGCCAAGTTGTGCGACATGGAGCAGCTCGCAGTGCGGGTTGCCGGTCTGCCCCGTCCGCTGGTGTTTACCAACGGCTGCTTCGACGTATTGCATCGCGGCCATGTGACCTATCTGGCGCAGGCCCGCGCACTGGGTGCGTCGCTGATCGTGGGGGTGAACAGCGATGCATCGGTGAAACGTCAGGGCAAGGGCGATGATCGTCCAATCAATGCCGAACGGGATCGAATGGCGGTGCTCGCGGCGCTGGAATCCGTCAGCCTGGTAATCCGGTTCGATGAAGATACGCCGCACAACCTGATTCTCGCCTGCCGCCCTGATGTGCTGGTTAAAGGCGGCGACTGGAAACCCGAAAATATTATCGGCAGCACGGAAGTGTTGGGATGGGGCGGCACAGTCCACAGCATCCCTTTTCTGCACGAACGTTCTACCACTGCGTTGCTGAAGAAGATTCGCAGCCTGTAGCACCTACTTACATATATTCCACGATATGCCATATGTAAATATCCAAATTACACAGGGCGCAACACGAGAGCAGAAGGCTCAGTTGGTCAGGGAAGTGACCGAATCACTCGTTCGCGTACTCGGAAAGAAGCCTGAACACACCCATGTAGTGATTCAGGAGATCAATGAAGAGAATTGGGGATTTTCAGGTCTGCTGACAGACGAATGGAAAAAGTCCAATCCGTAATTTTCAACATCAGGCGGGTTTTTGCTCATCTTCGATACCGACGATACGCGTCAGATAATGCTCCAGATTCCGCTCCGGATGTTGCGGATAATGCCCGGAAAGTAGCGTCAGGTTTTGTATTCTGTCAAAGCGAAAGCTTCGGTAAGCATCGCGCATCTCGCACCAGGCGAGCAGCGTCCAGTGATCCCCCCAGCCGACCATCCCGAGCGGCCATAGCTCCCGTGTCGATTCTTGCCCGTTCATGTCGCGATAAGCGATAGCAACCTTCTGACGTCCTTCGCAGGCACGGCGCAGCAGCCCGTGCACCTCAGATTCGGGACGAGAATAATTCGGAATCCGGTAAGGCAGCCGGGAAATTTCGATCAGCATTGCGGGTGGCAGTGCAGCCAGTATCTTGGCCTCAGCAGCCTTGGCTGCACGGGCCAGATCGGGATCAGTCCACGCCTGCACCATGCGGCTGCCGACCAGCAAGGCGGTCATTTCTTCAGACAGGAACATCAGCGGCGGCAAATCAAAGCCTGCGCGCAGCCGATAACCCACACCCGCCTCGCCATCTATCGGCACGCCGGATAAAACCAGTGCCTGAATGTCGCGGTACACGGTGCGCATCGCCACACCCAACTCCTCAGCCAGCGCCTTTGCAGTCATCGCGGTGCGTCGCCCTTGCAGCAACGTCACCAGTTGAAAGAGCCGTTCGGATCTACGCATTGATTCGCGCCTTCGATTTACGCGGCTTGGGCTGCGGAAGTTCTCGCTCAGTCGCCCGCAGCAGTTCGCACAGCCACTCGCGATCCTCCCAAAGATCGCCAGAAATCAACAAATGTGGCTTCGCGCCGGGATAGGGCGCACCTTCAATCGGCTCAGAAATCATGCTGCGCCCCGCATTCGAAGGTTTTAAAAACAGCTGGTCATCGCAGACCAGCCCTACCGGTTTGCCCGCCAGATAAAGACAATACTCGCCAAACATCTTCTTTGCCGATACCTCGCCTGCACCGGAAAGCTGGTCGAGTAAAAAATCGATGGTATTCTTTGCCGTTGCCATCTGCTTTCCCCTTTCACACAGCGCCCTTTGTGCGCAATCAACCGCACTATCGGCTTACCCCGACGGGCTGTCGGACTCGCCGGGGTAATTGTAATGCACTCGAATCGACGGCGCGAGCAGACATGCGGGCTAGCCGCTGATGGCGACCTCGCTGAACTGAATGACAGGCTCGATGTCGGTGTAATTGGGCATATCACCCTGCAACACGGCGGCATTGGGCATGAATACCGCGATGAAGTCATCGACGCTATCGAACAAGAGATGACACATCGCAATGTAAGTCGGGGCGGAATCAGGCGATGTACCGCTCACTCCGCGTTCAACCGATACGCCTCGATAGCCGTGCCCATTGCTTAACAACCCGATTGAGCGTGGCATGTGCGTGCCCAGATAATAGTCCATATCGAAACGGCCGGTATTGGGATACAGGATGCTGATCTTGATCATCGTCCGCCCCTTAGCCTTGCTGCATCAGATACGCCTTGCTGCGGCTGATCACCACGCTGTCGTGCGCAACCAAAGGCTCGCATAC
>JBAZCE010000010.1:5552-32303 GCA_041671105.1 Gallionella sp. | reverse complement strand
CACCTGGAGCAGTTTCAATATCCCGAGCCAGGTCAGCAACCAGACCCCGGTAGGCATCAAGACCGCCGCCTTCTGGTACAACCCGGAACATGAGCGCACCAAGGAGCTGCAGGCCGATCAGTCCATCGTCATCACGCTGAGCCCCAGATACGACACCGGGCCGCATTTCGAACTTGAATGCGCGTCTTGAATCACAATAACAATTTGAAACATACTTTATGGAACGCATCGGCAAAAGCACAGTCATAATGCCGTTCCGGATATGCGAACATTTTTTGAGGAGTGTTGAAAATGAAGAAGAGTTTGATTGCACTGAGCATCGTTTCACTTTCAGGTCAGGTTTATGCTGCCGATATTTTTGATACTGCACGTGTCGTGTCCAGTGCGCCGATTTACGAGCGCGTCAATGAGCCGCGTCGGGAGTGCTCGACTGAAACCGTACAGAGCGCACCGAAGGAGCGTTCCGTGGGGGGCGCTATCATAGGCGGTGTTGCCGGTGCTTTGTTGGGCAATCAGGTGGGTGGCGGGAGCGGAAGAACGGCTGCGACTGCTGCGGGGGCGATTGCCGGTGCAGTTGTTGGCGATCGCGTTTCCAATTCGGATCAGCCGCGCGGCGAGCAAGTCGAGCGGTGTCGCGATGTGGAAAATTATCGCGACGTCATCAAAGGTTATACCGTGACCTACCGTTACAACGGTCAGGAGGCCACGACGACCTTGCCTTATCAGCCGGGTGCTACGGTTCGCGTCGGCGTCAGCCTGATCGAAGATCAGACCAGTCAGGATCGTTACAATTCGTCCGGTCGCCAGGATAGGCAATATCAGGACAGGCGCTACCGCTCAGGCGAACGCAACTAGATTGGGGTTCCTCGAAGTGATATTTTAGAACCAGACCGGAGTTGCTCCGGTCTGGCATGATCACCAGCCGTCGCGGTATCGATGATTTCAGCACGGCCGGGGTTGCCTCTTCTGGATAACCCCTGCGCACCCGAGTCGTCCATATGACCGGCAAATGTGCCGCTTCAGCCAGCCAAAGAATTTCTTCCTGCAATTCCGCCAATCTTTCATAGCCTCACTCCATCTCACCTCTGGCTAATGCAGGCTGCGGGCTAAATGCGCCAGCCGCAAAAGGCACGCAACGTCTCACATTACACTTGCACATAATTTTGAGGAAAGTTAACCTCCGCGTTTGAAATAACCTCGATAATCAGGACGAGTACGAGCTGCGTTTTGAACGGAAGTTTGAGGAAATAATAAGGGAAACATAATGACGAATATCTGTAAACCGGAATACCTGGCCAAAGTAGAGCTTTTGACTCAGGACGAAACTGAACGGCTGTTATCCAGAATGGTTGGCAAGCTGCCGCGCAGGATGGAAAAGGGCAAGTTGAGCCAAACTCAAGCGTTGGCTATCCAGATGGAGTTGGAGGATGAGCAACTCCAGGAATGGCGGGAAATGATGCAGACGCTGAAAAAAAATGAGGCAGCGAAGAAAGAGGAAGAAGCGAAAAAAGAAGCGAAAAAAGAAGCGAAAGCAAAAAAATCAGTCTAAGACCAAGGTTCGCAAGCTAAACCTGAGAGAGACAGCCCGGGGTCGATGGTTTAACTTCGGGCTGTCTACGCCATGCAGGGGGGGACGGTGACAGGCGGTTTTACAGGCTTGGTTTATGCATAAAATCAACCCGGCGATTCTCTTTCCAGCATTTTTCTTCGTGGCACAGGAGTCTCGGCTTCTCATCGCTCAGGCTGACGGTTCTGATTTGTTTTTCTGAAACCCCCAGCATGCCAAGACTCTTTTTGACCGAGCTTGCCCGTTTATCTCCTAAAGCGAGGTTGTATTCGTTGCTTCCGCGTTCATCTGCATTGCCTTCCAATGTCACGACATCGTCATGATGTGCTTTGATGAATTCAGCTTGCCTTTGAACCGCATTTTGAAACTCCGCCTTGACGGAAAACTGGTCGAAATCGAAATAGACGCTCTGTTTTTGCAGTGCCTGAATTTCGGCTTTCTCCGCAGCAAGTCTTCTTGATTCCAGTTCCTCAGCCGACAGTGTGCCGGTATTTGAATTGGCTGCCGCAGGAATGTTTTTAGTCCGGGAGAGCTGCGGGGAATCGGTTTTCGGGGCAGTGGCGCAGGCCGCCATGAGAAGCGAGGCCAGAACAACGGTTATTCTATTCATGAATCACATCCTTGCTGAGAAAGTTAATAATCGAAGCCGGTCGATATCGGCAGGCCTGAACCAGACCATATGCTATCTCCATGCTTTTTGTTTTCTGATACGGATGAGTATGATATGTCCGGCTGCGTTATGAACGCGTTAGCGTAGCGTCAAGGGAACGTGAAGACGAGCGGGTTATTGCGCCGGCCGTTTTGAAAATGAGCCGGGCTGAGGTGCCATGGCCTTCGGTGCTGTCGATGTGCGTTACCCATCCGTAGCGATCGCAGATGCGCTTGACCAGAGACAGGCCGATGCCCGAGCCTGCGCTGCACATCCCCTTGAAATGGCGCTGGAAGACTTTGCCGATCTCATCTCCCGGGATGCCGGTGCCTGTATCGCTGATGGTCAGGCTGTTGTCCTCTACCAGTATGCTAACGCTGCCGGACGGGGTGTGGATAAAGGCGTTGCGTATCAGATTTGCCACCACGATGTTGAGCAGCGTGCTTTCCGCCGAAATGTCCGGATGGGCGAGACAAACAAGATTAACCGTCGTGTTCGCATTAAGCAGATGGCGGTTCATCTCGATGGCGGCAGCGATCACTTCGCAAGGGTCGCAGGCTTGCATGACGGTCTCGTCCGTGTTCTCTCTGGCCATCAGCAGCAAGGCACTGGTGAGGCTTACCATTTCCCGGTTTGCGCGGCCTATTCTGTTGATGCGTTCCAGTTGCTTTTCATGCAGTAGTTTATCTTCCTCCATTAACTCGACGACACCCTGCACGATGGAAAGTGGCGTCCTGAGTTCGTGGCTGACATCGGCGGTGAAGTCGCGTTCCCTGTCGATAAAGGCGCGCATGCGTTTCAAATAGGTGGCAAACACATGTGCTAACTGGCCGATTTCGTCATTTTCGAAACCCCGTGCGACTGCATCGGCGTCTCCTGCCGGGCTGGCAAGGTTAACCCGCTGCGCTAATTTGGCAAGCGGGGCTACCACCCGGCCTGCCAGCCACCAGCCTGCAAAGGCAGAAATCAGGATCATGGCAAGCGTACCTGTTGTCAGATAAATGAGAAACATTTCCTCGCGCAGGCGTTGCTGTTTTTCATTGAACAGCATGAAATAGCGCTCACCATTTTTGTTGACCACGGCGACCCGGTAAGGCGTATTGCCCAGTGTCAGCTGATACTTTCCTTCGTCAAGCGACAGCAGTTGCGGCGGGATGTATCCATTGTCAGCGCCAGGCTTGTGTACATAGCCCAGAATGCTGACGGTTGCGGGAAGGAGTGCGTTCGGGTTGCGCAGGCGTCTGGAGAGATAGCCGTCTATCTCGGCACGCAGCGTTTCATCCATCAGGCGTTCGCCGAGATTTGCGGCGGCAAGGGAGAGACCCAGCGAAAGCAGCAGGCTGACCATGGCGCCAAACAGCGCAAAAGTCAGCGCGAGTTTGAAGCGGAGGCTATGACAGACGGGCTTCATCGCTGATCTGGTAACCAATACTGCGCATGGTTCTGATCAGCGGTCTTTCATTCTTTTTATCCACCGCGCTACGCAATATGTGCAGATGGGCGCGCAGGACATCGCTGTCAGGAGGAGAATCGCCCCAAATGGCGCGTTCCAATGCTTCACGTGCCAGCACGTGGGGCGAATGGCGCATCAGCAGCTCCAGAAGTTTGAGCGGAATGGGCGGCAACTCAATGCTGCGTTCGCCGCGCAATACCTTGAGCGTGCCTGTATTGAAAGACAGATCGCCGACCTGTAGCGTGACCGTGCCTTCGCGTACCTGTGCGCGCCGCACCAGCGCAAGCAAGCGCGCTTCGACTTCGCGCAACGAAAATGGCTTGATCACGTAATCGTCGGCACCCGCTTCGAGTCCGGAAATCTTGTCGTTCAGAGAATCGCGGGCGGTCAGCATCAAAATGGGAACATGCTTTCCCGCTTCCCGTAAGCGCCGGCATAGCATCAATCCATCCATGCCAGGCAGCATCAGATCAAGCACGAGTACATCATATTGATTTGTTGACGCAAAATGCAGGCCGGAAATGCCGTCACCGGCGAGATCCATGGTGTGCCCGCGCGCCTCAAAATAATCAAACATGTTGACGGCAAGATCGCGGTTGTCTTCAATTAGCAGGATATTCATGGCTGGTTTGGAAATGCCTGTTCTGCGGATAATTATGGAATGGCTTACTGGCGAATGCCGCGCTGAAACCGGTATCCCTTGTAGCTTAATATCACACCTTCAGGCGTGATCTGTTCCAGCTTGAGTCCGGGTGCCAGTGATTCGCCTTCTTGCAGCGTCCGTGAATTGATGCCGACGAGGCGGTTCGCGGGTATGTCTGAATAGGCATGGAACTGAATCGTTATAGCCGGTATTTCCTGCTGAATCGAAACGGGCAGTTCGGTCATGGCTATCGCCTGTGCAGTATCAGCCGGTTTTTCCGCAGCCGTGGCGCCGGGCATTCCGCTTCTGAGCGGTGCTGGGACGGCAGGTTTCATCGCGTAAACTCCCGTTGCTGCCAGCACCGCTGGTGATGAGTCAGGCGTTTTTCGCTCTGTTTTCAATTGCAGCGCTGTTTTTTCTGCGATTGCAGCGGAATCTTGCAGTGGCACAGGTGCCCGTTGGTGTGAAGCCGGGGTTGGCGATATTGCGGCGACGGGTATCGTCTGATGAGAAGGTTGCATCTGCCATGGGTGCAGCCAGCCGATCGCGATGCCGGCGAGGAGCAGAATTGCTGCCAGCAGGCCGTAATACACAGGTTGTTTGGCTGTCGCCACAGCGACCGTAGCTGCAGGCAATGTCGGCGTTGTGCCGCGCTGACGCTGCTGGTCTGATTTTTTTAGCGCTTCCAGGATATACGACATGCCTATTTTCCCCCCGGCTCGCGAAGCAACTTCGGCGCCGCCAAATCCGCTGCAGCGCTCAGGCGCATCATGGTTTGAGCGCCGACAGTGCCGTCAGGCGTGAGTCCCTGAACGAGTTGAAATTGTCTTACCTGACGCACCATGGCCTCATCGAACACCACCTCTTTACCGGGTTCCGCCGTTTTACCAATGATTCGCGCGAGTTGAGCGCTGAGCCATATAACATCCGGCCCGCGTTCGCCCGGCAGGATCTTGCGGCTTGCAACGGGCGGCATGCGCCACAGCAGGGTGTATTGCCCCGACCATTGTTGTGCAAGGTCGCCCAGGGTAACCGTCCGGGTATCGCTACCGATGGCGAAGGTGGCTGATTGATCGTCAAGCCGGGTCAACGTTGCATGGAATTCCTGCCCCTGATGGTCGCGCATGAGCAGGACGGCAGGCCGGTTTATTTGACGCAGTTCATTCAGACCGCCGCGCGCGGTTCGACAGCGTAAACCCATGGTTTCGGCCTGGCGGCACTCGTCATGCCCCTGGAAGTCAGCACCCCACGTCCGGAACAGGGCAGCGTAAGCCTTGGCGTAGCTTTGCGTGACAGGCTCAGATGCCGTCCATTCCAGTGTGGACGGGATAACCGCAACTACCGGCCTGACGGGTGCTGTTGTTACTACGGCTGGTGCCGCGGGCAGGTACTGCGCCGCAGCCAGCGCTGCGCTGGCCAGCAAAATAGCCAGCAGGGGGCGCAACATGCTGCGTGTCGCAGGATTGTGCAACACTTCGCGCGCCGCCTGCATCAGGGTCGCGCGATCGACCCGGTCGCGGCCTTGCACGTAGGCGCCCAGTAGTGCGCGGTCGCACAGCACGTTGATGATGCGGGGAATGCCGCAGCTTAAGCGGTATAGTCGCCCCATCAATGACGCCGGGAACAGCTGGCGTTGCGTGCCGGCAACCGCCAGGCGATGCCGCACATAGGCTGTGACTTCCTGACGGGATAACGGCCCCAGGTGATAGCGCGCGATAATCCGTTGCGCGAGTTGGCGCAGTTCCGGGCGCGTCAGCATCTCCGCCAGTTCAGGCTGGCCCAGCAGGATGATCTGCAATAATTTGCGCTGGTTTGTTTCCAGGTTGGTGAGCAGGCGCATTTGCTCCAGTACGTCGGATGAGAGGTTCTGCGCCTCGTCGATAATCAGCACTGTGTGTCGGCCCCTGGCATGAGAGTCGAGCAGGTAGGCATTGATGCAATCGACGAACACCTTGACGCTGGTGTTGTCGGGCGGACAGTCGATGCCGAATTCGGCGCAGATGGTCGATAGTAATTCAGTTGCGGTCTGCTTTGGATTGAAGATGTAGGCCACATCACAGGACTCCGGAATTTGCTCAAGCAGGCAGCGGCATACCGTGGTCTTGCCTGCCCCAACCTCGCCCGTGAGCAATACGAACCCGCCGCCGCCATTCACGCCGTAGAGCAAATGCGCGAGCGCCTCCTGGTGGCGCTGGCTCATGTAGAGATAGCGCGGGTCAGGTGCGATGGAAAATGGCGCCTCCGTGAGGCCGAAGTAACTCTGGTACATTGGTGGACTGAGAGTAGCTGTATCGTGCCATTATAGCGGCAAGTTCTGTTGTGCAGGTGCGCGCACAAAGCGGATGTTACGTTTGCTGATGACGTAAAAAAGCCCGGGATAAGCCGGGCTGTTTATGTTGCAGGTTAACCAAACCTGCCGGTAATGTAGTGGCTCAGCATATATAAGAAATTTGTTTCGCCGTTACATCACGGGCTGTTTAGCCGAAGCGGCCCGTGATGTAATCTTCAGTTTCCTTGCGCTTCGGATTGGTGAATACCGTACTGGTGTCGCCGAATTCGATCAGATCTCCCAGATACATGTAGGCGGTGTAATCGGATACGCGCGCGGCTTGCTGCATGTTGTGGGTGACGATGACGATGGTGAAGTCTTCCTTGAGCTCGTCGATCAGTTTTTCGATGTGAGCCGTGGAAATAGGATCGAGCGCCGAAGTCGGTTCATCGAGCAGCAGTACTTCCGGTTTGACGGCGATAGCGCGTGCGATGCACAGACGTTGTTGCTGACCGCCGGATAAGCCCATGCCGCTTTGTTTGAGCTTGTCCTTGACTTCGACCCACAGCGCCGCTTTTTTTAAGGCCCATTCCACGCGCTCGTCCATCTCGTTCTTGGAGAGGTTGTGGTAGAGCTTCACGCCGAAGGCGATGTTGTCGTATATGGACATCGGGAACGGGGTGGGTTTCTGGAATACCATCCCGACCTTGGCGCGCAGCTTGTTGAGATCCTGATTTTTATCGAGGATATTTTGACCGTCCAGCATGATGGCGCCGGTGGCAGTCTGCTGCGGATACAGTTGGTACATGCGGTTGAAGGTGCGCAGCAGGGTCGATTTTCCGCAGCCGGACGGGCCGATGAAGGCCGTTACCTTTTTCTCTGCGATATCCAGATTGATGTCTTTGAGCGCACGGTACTTGCCGTAAAAGAAATTAAGATCTTTGACTGTGACTCTTGGAGTTGCAATATTTTCAGCGTTCATATGCTAAGCCTTGTTAATGTGCGGAAGCACTTTGACGGAACAGTACACGCGCCAGAATATTGAGCGTCAGTACACTAAAAGTAATCAGTAATGCGCCTGCCCAAGCCAGATTCTGCCAGTCTTCATAGGGGCTCATGGCGAACTGGAAGATCACGACCGGCAGGTTGGCCATCGGCTGATCCATATTGTTGCTCCAGAACTGATTGTTGAGCGCGGTGAACAGCAACGGAGCTGTTTCGCCGCTGATGCGCGCGATGGCCAGCATGATCCCGGTGATAATCCCGGCGCGTGCCGCACGCAATGTCACGAAGCTGATGATTTTCCACTGCGGTGCGCCGAGTGCTGCTGCAGCTTCACGCAGCGTGCTGGGAACCAGACGCAACATGTTTTCGGTGGTGCGTATCACAATCGGGATCACGATGATGGACAACGCAATGGTTCCCGCCCAGCCTGAGAAGTGTTTGACATTAACGACATACACTTCGTATACAAACAGGCCGATTACGATGGACGGCGCCGACAGCAGGATGTCGTTAATAAAACGTGTGACCGGTGCCAGCACGCCACGCTGGCCGAATTCGGCCAGATAGGTGCCGGCCATAATTCCGATCGGTGTGCCGATCAGCGTGCCGATAACTGTCATCATTAAACTGCCGTAGATCGCATTGAACAGACCGCCTGTACTGCCGGGCGGCGGCGTCATTTGTGTAAATACAGCCGAGGTGAGTGCGGGCAAGCCATGATCGAGCAGGGTCCATAAGATCCAGCACAACCAGAATAAGCCGAACGCCATGGCCATAACCGAGATGCTAAGGCCGGTTGCATTGATCAGACGTCGTTTAGTGTATAGATTAAACATGGTTAAGCTGCCTTTCCTTCACGCTGTCCAAGCTTGTAGAGCATGTAGCGTGCGATTGATAACACCACGAAAGTGATAAAGAACAGGATCAGTCCGAGTTCTATCAGCGACGAGGTGTAGAGTTCGCCGAATGCTTCGGTGAATTCGTTGGCCAGCGCCGATGAAATGCTGTTGCCCGGGTTGAGCAGGGATTTGGTCAGTTCGTGGGCATTGCCGATGACGAACGTAACTGCCATGGTTTCTCCCAGTGCGCGTCCCAGTCCCAGCATGATGCCGCCTGCCACGCCGACCTTGGTGTAAGGCAATACGATGGAGAGCATGACTTCCCAGGTGGTTGAACCCAGGCCGTAAGCGGATTCCTTGAGCATGGTGGGGACGACGTCGAATACATCTCGCATCACGGAGGCGATGAACGGGATGACCATGATCGCCAGTATGATGCTGGCTGTCAGGATGCCTATACCCATCGGCGGGCCGGAAAAGAACGGGCCGATATAGGGCAGGGTGCCGATATGCTGGTTGAGCCAGGGCTCGACGTGATCGGCAAACAGCGGCGCGAACACAAACAAGCCCCACATGCCGTAGATGATGCTGGGAATGCCGGCCAGAAGCTCAATCGCAACACCCAGGGGGCGGCGCAAGATGCGCGGCGAGAGTTCAGTCAGAAACAGGGCTATGCCGAAGCTCACAGGGATTGCGATGATCAGTGCGATGCCGGAGGTGATGAGTGTGCCGACGATAGGAACCAGCGCACCGAATTTATCGTTGACCGGATCCCAGTCGGGACTGGTCAGAAAGCCGAAGCCGAATGCATGTATTGCGGGCATGCTGCCAATAACTAGCGAGCCCAATATTGCCGCGAGCAGAGCGAGAACGCCAAAGGCGGCCAAGCGCGTCAGATTGCGGAATAGAGCATCGAAGAGGGATTGCCGTTTAAGGCGTGCTTCGTGTAAAAACGTCGGCATAGTGTGTGCTTTTGGTTAGATAACAGCTTAAGGATAGACTACGGGGGGCATTGCTACCCCCCGTGTTTTATCTCGTGCTATGTGAGCCACGCTCCATCTTGCTTACTTCCAGATTGCCTTGCCTTGTGCATCCTTGATTTGTGCTTTCCATGCGCCGCGGATCAATTTCTTCACGTCGTCAGGCAAAGTTACGTAGTCAAGGTCACCTGCCAGCTTGTCGCCGTTGCTGTAAGCCCAGTCAAAGAACTTCAGTACGGCCAGTGCCGATTCAGGTTTGTCCTGATTCTTGTGCATCAGAATGAAGGTTGCACCGCTGATAGGCCATGTTCCCTTGCCGGCTTCGTCAGTCAGGATTTCATAAAATCCTGGCGCCTTGTTCCATTCGGCACCCGCAGCGGCAGCCTTGAAGCTTGCTTCATCGGCTCCGACATAGTTGCCTGCGCGGTTCTTCATCTGCACTGATGACATCTTGTTTTGCAGTGCATACGCATATTCAACATAGCCGATAGATCCCTTGATGCGTTGCACGTAGGATGCTACGCCTTCGTTACCCTTGCCGCCGGTACCGACTTTCCATGAAACTGCTGTGCCTTCGCCGACAGCTGCTTTCCAGTCGGCGCTGACCTTGGACAGGTAGTTGGTGAAAATGAAGCTGGTGCCGGAACCGTCCGAACGATGCACTACGGTGATGATGTCGTCGGGCAGCTTGACGTCCTTGTTCAGTGCGACGATTTCAGGATCATTCCACTTGGTGACTTTACCCAGGTAAATGTCGGCCAGCGTTTTGCCATCGAGCTTCAACTTGTTGTTTTCAACGCCGTTGACGTTGATCACAGGAACCACGCCGCCGATTACGGTCGGGAACTGCATCAGGCCTTCCTTGTTCAGATCTTCAGGTTTGAGTGGCATGTCGGATGCGCCGAAATCCACGGTCTTGGCGGTGATTTGCTTGATGCCGCCGCCGGAACCGATGGACTGATAGTTCATGTTCGTGCCGCTTTGTGCCTTGTAGGCTTCAGCCCATTTTGCATAAACCGGGTACGGGAATGTCGCGCCTGCGCCGGTGATGTCGGTAGCCGAGGCTACGTTGGCATATGCAAATGTTGTGGCGGCTGCAACGGCGATAATGAGTTGCTTGAACTTGTGATTCATGTTGACTCCTGATATTTGGTGGTGAGGCCGGTAAAGGCTGCTATGTTGCGATCCGTATGTTATGTATTCTATATGACAATATTATTACAGTCTCGGATCAATTGCTTTTACGGCTTGAGAGCAGGTTGTTCCTGGATTTTTTTCTTTCGGCATGGCGCAAGCCTACAAAGGTCAACCAGCCGACTGCGATCAGACCTATCGTGAAAGCCGCGTAGGAGACAGGCCAGGGTATGCCCTGCGTCATCATGGAATATTCAGACATGCCGCCGATGCCGGCCAGCACATTTAACGGCATGAACACCACGCTGATGATCGTCAGGCGTTTGATATCCTTGTTCTGATTGATGTTGATCGAGCTGTCCGTGGCATCCATCAGAAAGTTTATTTTGTTGAACAGAAAGGCGGTGTGACCGTCCAGAGATTCGATGTCGCGCAAAATCTCGCGCACATTCTCATGTTGAGCCTCCGACAGAAACTTGGCCCGCATCAGAAAAGACAAGGCGCGTCGCGTATCGAGAACATTGCGGCGGATGCGTCCGTTAAGGTCTTCCTCTTCCGCGATGGAGGCGAGAATGACTGCGGCTTCGTCGTCGGTGATATGGGATCTGAGCACTTGTTTGCCCACGACGCCCAGATCCGCATACACATCCTCCAGCGCATTGGCCGAGTACTCCACATCGGCGGCGTACAGATCGAGCAGCACATCCTTGGCCTCGGATACGTAACCGGATTGCGCACGGGCGCGCAGACGCTGCAGACGGAATACCGGTAATTCTTCGCTGCGCACTGAAAACAGAGTGCCTTTATGCAGAATGAAGGCTACCGCCACGTTGCGCGACTCGTCTTCACGATCGAGCAGAAAGTCGGAGTGCAGGTGAACTTCATCGCCCTCTTCCACATAGAAGCGGGCGCTGGTTTCCAGATCGGTCAGCTCCTTCGGGTTGGGCAGGGCAACGCCAAACAGTTCGCTGGCCCAGGCGATCTGTTCATCATCGGGCGCCACCAGGTCAATCCAGATGGGGTTGGCTTTGGCCAGGTCTTCGCGACTCGCTATCGGAATCTGTCGCAGGCGTCCTTCATATAAGTCGAATACCCGTACCATCTTGCTGTGATCCCGGGATTTGGAGTCGGCAACCAGTTCGGAGCGGACATCATCCGAGATGACCAGCAGGATCTCTTCCTTGCGCTCTTCTGAAATCAACTGCCAGATGATTTCACGGTCAACTGGCGGTACGGCTTCCAGTATTTGTGCGACGGCCTTTGTATCATGCTGCTCCAGACGAGTCTGTAATTCAACCAGATTTTGTTTGTGCGCGAGGGTTTCGATCAGTTTATGTTTTTGGAGCAGTCTGTTTACCTGCCACAGGTTTTTTTGCGTGGTGCTTTGCTCTTCGTTTTTATCCGTGTTCAGCATGATTCAGCCCGTTCGTAAATTTGCCGCGATTCTAGCCTAATTCTGCTCGTTTCATATTGGCGTCGTATTCAATTAATGTATGGAAATTCAGCACGCTTATTGCCTGTTTTTTTGCCTGTTCAGCAAGCAAGGTAAAATTAAAGTTGAATATTTTTGATTCCGACTGTAGAATCCGCGCTCTTTTGAAAATCGGTTGGAGTAGAAGCATGGCGCGAGTATGTCAAGTGACGGGCAAGGGCCCGATGAGCGGTAATAATGTTTCACATGCGAATAACAGAACCAAGCGTCGCTTCTTGCCTAATCTGCAACGTCGTCGCTTCTGGGTCGAAGCTGAAAATCGCTGGGTCAGCCTGCGCTTGACCAATGCGGGATTGCGTACCATCGACAAGAATGGTATCGAGTCCGTGCTGGCTGAAATGCGCGCACGCGGCGAAAAAATCTAAGGAGCTAGAAAATGCGTGAAAAAATCAAACTTGAATCCAGTGCTGGTACCGGACATTTTTACACCACTGACAAGAACAAACGCACCACACCGGGCAAGATCGAAATGAAGAAATACGATCCAGTGGTTCGCAAGCATGTTATGTACAAGGAAACCAAGCTGAAGTAGGCCTGGAATCAAGGTGCACAGAAAAACCCGCCTCGGCGGGTTTTTTTATGGGCATTTGACTATCAATCCCGGCGCCCGCTCACGTAAATCGCAGCGATTCTAAATATGCTAACTGCCTGAAAATCACTGAAATAATTCTTTAAACCTAAATTCATCCTGCTGAAATATTAGGCGTTTAATCTTCATGGCGTTGAATGAGGCATCGGGTAATCACCTGTAAAATTTAACTTGTCAGACTAGCGAGGAAAAAATGGGATTAGATAGCCAGCTTTACATTCGTGAAATTGAAAATCTGCAACCTGATGCTTTGCATTTTGAGGGGGATTCCAGGTTCATAGCGCCGGCCGTTCTGTTGGTTATCGTATTGACGACGCTGTTGTGCGGCTATGGGTTGTCGTTGCTGGTTGGCTCGCTGATTCGATAAGCATTAAAAGATGCATCACGGCCACCTTCGGCTATTAGCTCTATTCCAACAGCAAAATTCGACCAAAACCTATGACGACGACTGAATCCGGCAATTCCATCAACTCAGCAGGTGAGACTGCCCTGTCGATCTCTCATGTCGCTGCAGAGGCCAGTTCGTTCGATACGCTGAAAATACTCTACAGCATTATCGGGGAGCAGCGCGTCACGCCGTTGTTTCAGCCGATTATCGACTTGCGCAGCGCAGAATTGATCGGTTATGAAGGGTCTATTCGCGGCCCGTCCGACAGCTTGCTGCATGCGCCGGAAAAACTGCTCAAGGCATCGCGCGAGTTTGGCGTGGCCTACGAAATGGAAATGCTGTGCTGGTCGACCATCGTGTCGGCTTTTGGGCGTCTGAAAATGAATGGCAATCTTTTCATCAATATTAGCCCGGATGCGATTCTGCTCAATAATTTTCGCATGCCGCATGCGACGCCGCGCTGTCTGCCTACGTTTGAGTTGCCGGCGAGCCGAATTGTGATGGAGCTGTCGGACAATGATTTCGGACACGATATCGTCGACTGGACGGCGCTTTGTGAATCGCTGAATGTCTATCGCGCTGCAGGATTCAAGATTGCGATCAATGATCTTGGCGAATGGTATTTGGGGATGCGCCGCTGGTCCGAGTTGCGGCCCAATTACGTCAAGATCGACCGGCATTTTATTCAGAATGTCGACCGCGATCCTGTCAAGGCTCAGTTCGTGCGCTCTGTCTTGTCCATTGCGGATAAGACGCACACCGATGTGCTGGCCGACGGCATTGAGACGCAGGACGAAATGTCCATCGTGCAGGGGTTGGGAGTTCATTTCGGGCAGGGTTATTATATCGGGCGACCGACATCTCAGCCCTCCGCAGTTGTTCCGGCCAATGTGGTCAGGCCGTTGTTGATGAATTCATCCGGTGCGCGTAAAAAAACCTCCAATCAGACTGCGGTCGGCAGCAGGATTTTGCTCACCATCCCCGCGGTGTCGCATGAGGCCACCAACGACGACGTGTTCAAGATCATCGAAAGTGAGCCTTTTCCCCACGCCATTGCGGTCGTGGACAAGGAGGGTTGTCCTATCGGTCTGATCTCGCGTCACGTGCTGATCGAACGACTGGGGCGTCCCTACCAGCATGAGCTGTACGGGCGTAAACCCTGCACAAAATTCATGGATCACAATCCGCTGATTGTCGATCGGAATATCGAGATTCAGGAATTGAGCTTCATGATGGCCGAGGGAGATAACCGGCATCTGACCAACGGCTTCATCGTCGTCGAACACGGAAAATATCTGGGCCTGGGCACAGGTCACGATTTGATGCGCGAAATCACCAATATGCAGATCAAGGCGGCGCGTTACGCGAATCCGTTAACCGGGTTGCCCGGCAACGTGCCGATCAATGAGCATATCAACCAGATGCTCGATTCCAAAAAAAGCTTTTGTATCTGTTATTGCGATCTGGATCATTTCAAGCCCTTCAACGACGTTTACGGATACAGCATGGGGGACAATGTGATTCAGCTGACGGCAAATGTACTGACGGAAATCATCGATCCCAATGAGGATTTTTTAGGTCATATCGGTGGCGACGATTTCATCGCGATTCTGTGCGGCGATGACTGGCAAATTCGCTGCGAAAATGTTCTGAAAAATTTCGAGGAAAAAATCAAATTATTCTTCAGCACCAAGGATATTGAGAACGGCGGTTATGTGACCGAAAACCGCAAAGGTGAAAAAGAATTTCATTGCATTACTGCGCTGTCGATCGGGGTTGTGAAAGTACATCCCGAGATGTTCAGTTCTGCGCTTGATCTGTCGGTCGCCGCGACAGAGTCGAAGAAGAAAGCGAAAAAAATTCCTGGCAACAGCCTGTATTTCAATCAGCGCGCCTATCAGAGCAACGATTAAAAGGCAGGCCTGAACCGCACTCACGCACAAATGTAGCAGGCGACGACCTCGTTTGCTGAGCACTCAAGTTGATAGGCCAGACTTTGTGTCAGCTCAACGCCGATTTCAACCGGCAATCCGCTTGCCGCTGCATATTCGCTTGCGACATATGCGACGCGTATTTTGACCGCGGGTTTGTCGCCGATGACAATGCCTTCGATTTGCAGTTCGATTGATCCGCTGCCAAGTTGCTTCAGGCGTGTATCGCGTAATTCAAGATACTTTTCATAGTCGTCGGAACACAGTTCAGCGTGCGCTTCGAGTCCCAGCACGCCCTGGTTGAGTACGTTGTTGAACAGCTCTGACAGAATCAAAAACAGCGCAGCGTTATGCTCGCGAGTGACATGTATCCGGGTGGTGATTCGGGTCAACAGCGGCACGATATCGAGGTATTTCAACTCGTCGGCGCTCAGACTGAGCGCAATCCTCCATGCGTTGCCCGCGACTGCCGGGAGTGGGCGGGTACCCAGACGACAGGAAATTACCGCAGGATCGATTCCGGTCGAAATGTCCACGATGGCCAGCGAAATATCGTCATGTGCGGGCTGTCCCTGCAGATGCTGGTCGAGCGCGCCGATCAGCGCATCGAAACGGACATCGCAAGGGGTCTTGCCGAATAATTCAATTATGCGCTCACAGCCAAATTGCTCTCCCCGGGGAGAGGTCGCCTCCACCAATCCGTCCGAGAACAGGCAGAGCTGAGCATTCTCCTGATAACGGAATGCCTCTGTTCCGGCCGAAAATTCATCCTCAGACAGAATCCCCAGCGGCAAATTATGCGAATCCCAGCTTTTTAACAGATGACCATCAAGGTTGAACAGCTGTATTGCGGGTATGCCGCCGTTCCACACCTTGATCACCTGCGTGTGGCGATCGATGGATATCAGCGTGGCTGAGACAAAACGATCGGCAGGCATGAACAGGTTGACCATTTTGTTCAGGTTGTCGGCAATCCGGTCTATGCCGAATCCTTTGTGCGTCATTTCGTAGAAAGTCTGACAAAGCGGCAGCACGTTGATCGCGGCAGTCAGTCCGTGGCCTATCGCATCCGCCAGCAGGATGTGGGTGGTGTTCGACGGCGTGAAGGCGGCGATCAGTACATCGCCGCTCAAATGTTCTGCGGGCCTTGTGTAGCGGTGAACAATGGCAGCGAGCTGATGATCCATGTTGTTCATGCGTGACATGATGAAATTCCCGACGCGTTGTTCTTCGTCGATGCGGTCTCGATAAACTTCGAGTTTCAGGATGATTTTGAGAAAATGTTGCTGTAATTTGACGACCTTTTTAAGATTGCTATTGGCGCTACGTATGGGATGCATGATGTACATCACGAAACGCATGGAAAGGAATAGCCCAAGCACTGCCGCAACCATTAACATTGCGATTGCACGTTTGTCATCGGTTTGGTGAGACTTGTCCAATTCAAGATTTAGATCACGCAAGCGATTCTGCTGAGCGTCCTGAATCGTTGAGATAATCATTTCGATATGTGCGATTGTCGCCAGATCGATATTTTTTACCAAATCGTTAATCGACTGACCTGATTGGTGGGGATCGGTTAATTTAAGTGTGTCGTGATATTTTCTGGTCAGTTCGCGGTGTGATTTTAGTGCAGCATCTGCTTCAACGTCAGGCAAGCTGATTTGCAGCATGATCGACTTTAACAAACTTAGTCGGCTCTCGAATGCCACTCCTTGCTGGTCAAATTCCACCAGGTATTGATCCTGTTGAGCACTATCGTGAATGCTAATTAAAATATTTTTCCAGGTTTGCAATTGCTCCTTGAAATCCATTTCCGCAAGCCGCGCTGTGTCAAGCGCATAGGCTTCCATGCGATTTACCTCAAGGCTGGCAATAGCGGAACCGTGTGTGTTCGAGGCCTCACGCAGGTTATACACGCCGAATACGACCAGGGTGCTGAACAAAAATGACATGAAAGCCACCAGCCGGAATTTGATACTGCTGGCATTTAGCCAGTGCACCAAGCGATTCTCTATTTGTACTATTTTTCCTTCATTTAAGCGCAGTTTGGCCGTTCCCTCGCGGATTGCACGATATGCAGCCTGAGCATGCCGGATTTGCTCAGCTGTTGTCTTGTAGTGGAACGATACATAACCGGTCGTTTTGCCGTTCTCAATCAACGGCGTAATGTTGGATTCCAGCCAGTAATAACTGCCATCTTTTCGCAGGTTTTTAATCAGTCCTCGCCAAGGCTTGTTGGCTCGAATGGTTTTCCAAAGATCGGAGAATGCCTGCGTGGGCATATCGGGATGGCGCAGCAGGTTGTGCGGGGAGCTGATTAGCTCTTCGCGATTGTATCCGCTGACTTCAATCAAGGTGTTGTTGCAGTAAGTGATGATGCCTTCAAGATCTGTTTTTGAAACAAGCACCTCCCCTTCGGGTACCTGATACTCAATGTTGACTGCGGGGGAGTTCATCGTGCGTCGAATGCTTGATGCTCTTTAACGGTTATGCTGCTGAACCGGCATGGCTAATGGTGAAGAGATGATTGAAATTGGCGACTTCAAGCACATGCGATGCGACACCGGACGGGTTGAGCAGCGTCATCGACTTTTTGCTGCCACGGGCTCTTTCATTCAATAGCATCAACATACCCAGTGCGGAGCTGTCGAGGTATTCAACCTGAGCCAGTTCGATTTCGATTTGATGTACATCCTCATCCTTTATCAAGGGCGCATAGGTTGACTTGAATGCATGTTGCAGTTCAAAGTCAAATCGGCCGGACATCGTGATGCGTGCAATGTTGCCTTGAATTTGAGATTCAATACTCATGATCGTTCCCCGCTTGATGGACTGATCACATTACTATATTTAGATTGCAGTAGTATTATGGCAGGCCGTACTTTTGTATAAAAAATACGTCAGGCGGACTAAAGGGGCTGCATCTTTCGTTTGCGTAGCAGGCTCGTTTTGCGTGCTAGTTCGATAGCGTACTGAAAGCGAAGAAGGTCATCATCCCCACATAGAGCAGTGTGGCAAGGCAGCTGCGCCAGAGCCTGGCAGGTGATTTTTGCTCATCTGTAAAATATCGGTATCCGTGCAACAGGGCGGCCTGGAAAAGGTATATCGCGTAACCCAGCAATATGAGCGCCTGGGCGCGGGTTCCTTCGTTGGCAAAAACAGAGAGAAATCCTGCAAATCCGAATGCCAGGTTTGCAAAGCCCACTTCGAACATCCAGTCCGGCCGCACCGTTTCCCAGCCCAGCCTTTTTGCATCCGATTTATGAAAAATAACGTGGCGCACAAAGGCCAGTACGCCCACGCTGCCAACCGTTGTGACGGTGACGATTTCAAGCGATGTCTGCGGATCGTGTGCATGATAGAAGAAGCCGAAAAACAGGCCGGTCGCGCCGATCAGCATGCCTATATTGCTCAGGATTCCAGCCATTTTGTGCTCCTTGTCAGATGCCGACAGGATAAACGATACGGCGCTTTTCGGGGGGTGCAAGGCTTTGCGAATCAGCGTTGTGGGCAGGGGCGAGGCGTTGTATAAACCAAAGTTTTGAGCCGCACCATCCATGGGGTGCCTGACCCCAACATTTCCCACACCATCCATGGGGTGCCTGACTCCAACATTTCCCACGCATTTCAAGAATTTTCGTTTTTTATCCTTATGATTTCAGAAATGGCTCTCTGCAATATCATTCTGTCGGAAACATCTTTTTCACGAACGGTTTGCTTGGTGAGCAGAAGCCCGTCCAAAGAGATTGTCGTGACCGGAATTCCATCAAAATCAATTACCTGTGCATATTTTTTAAGCGTATCGAATGTTTCGCCGCATGCGTTAAACATCACATCAACGATAATATCGTCCGCAACGCGAATATTTTCGCCTTCTTCGAACCATGCTGGGTCGATGTCCTTGGCCGCTTTGTCCGGCAGGATCAGCAATGCCTGTTTGACTTTTTGTCCTGCGTCAATCGTAGGTTGAACAAGGATGTCGATGTCGACAGTTGCCCTCTGGTAACCGTGAGCGTAAAGCGCATAACCACCTATCAGCAAGTAATCAACACCGTTCGCGTTGAGTGATGAGACCAATGATTTCAAATCACTGCTTGTTGCTGGCCTCGCGTATTCAGAATCCTTACTCATTGCGACATTCTATTGAGTTCGATCTTAGCCATGTGCGTTGCCAGACAAGCATCCTGATGTTGGTTGGCCTCTTCGTGCGTCTTGTAACGATAAATTCCTTTAGGAATGCAGCCGACTTTCCCGTATGGCATCATCGATTGCATCATTTCGTTAAATGATGCTGCGCGCATCAGCGCATCACCAGACGCCATCGGCGTAAGCACAGGTTCGGATCTTTTGCCTACGATGCGCATGATTTCCTGACTCCTGCATCCTGTTATTCAGTGATCCACGTCTTGGCTTCTTCGTAATTACTGAACGCGCGAATGTCGGCATCGAGGAAGGTGCGTGAAATCCACGCCTGCCAGGTGATCCACTGGTTGTCGGTGACGATGGCGATCTTTGAGAAATCGTGATCGTGTTCGCGTTTGAAGAACTTGATGTCTTCCCATGCAACATCAATGCTGTAGTTCACCATCGCGCGCAGATCGAATAGCAGATCGAGTTCGCCGGGCGATTTGAGTTTGTACAGGGATTGTTCTTCGAATTCCTTGAAATCGGCGAGCGTGAATTCGCCCATGACAGCGACGTTGACGAGGTTTTCGGTTTGTTCGATGGTGATCATTTTTTGCCCTCTGATTTTGATGTATGTTTCGGTGACAGTCGCAAGCTTAGCACACCACCGGCGATGATGAGTGCCATACCCATCCATCCTGTCAGCGGCAGGGTTTCGTTCCACAGCAGCATGCCGAACAGACTTGCGAACAGGATGGTGCTGTAGGCCAGACTTCCGACCACCAGCGTGCGGCCCACGCGCCAGGCGCGGGTCATGGCAAGTTGCGCCAGGGTTGCGGTGCAGCCCAAGCCCAGCAGGATGCCGAAACCTTGCAGCGTGATTGAATGCATGCGGCCTGTGAGCATCCACGCCCCGCTGCAAACGGAGGCGGTGAGGCTGAAATAGAACACGGTGCGCGTATCCGCTTCGCCAAGTTGCCCCAGTTGCTTTACGTTGAGGTAGGCGACGCCAGCGAGAAATCCAGATATCAGGCCGAGGACGCCCGGCAGCAACTGGTCGTGTTGCAAGGTCGGGTGCAGCAGCAACACCACCCCGCAGAAACCCAGTGCAATCGCAATACTCAGCGGCAGGTGGAATTTATCCCTGAATATCAGCGTGGTGAGCAGGGTGAGGAACATCGGCGCGGTGTAGTTGAGCGTGATGGCGGTTGCCAGCGGCAGTACGGTGATGCAGTAGAAAAACAGCATCAGCGCCAGCGTGCCGGAGATGCCGCGCCACAGATGGTTTTGCCAGTAGCGAGTGCCAAGCGGGATGTGCTGCGAGCGCATGATGATAATCATCAGCAGCAGGCCGAGCGATGAGCGGTAGAAAACCAGCTCGGTATGCGAAAAATGGGCCGCGCCCAGTTTCACGAAGACGCCCATGCAGGCGAACAGTAAACCCGCGACTAGCATCCACAGCGAACCCATGTTGTCATTCCCGCGAAGGCGGGAACCCAGTCAAAAAAGGATTCCCCGCTTGGCGGGGACAACGATTAAAGGTGAGGTGCAAGGTTGCGGCGCAGATACTCGTGAAAATGCAGCATGCCGTCTTCGGTCGGTGACTGGTAGGGGCCGTGCTCTTCGATGCCGCGCTGATACAACGATTTGCGACCCTGATGCATCCTGAGACAGATGACATCGTCCTCGATCGCGGTCTCGTTGTAAGCCTTCTGTTCGGCTTCGACGTAGTCGCGTTCGAACAGGGCGATGTCTTCGAGATAATAAAACTCGACGATATTGGTGCATGCCTCCGTGCCGCGAGGCACCAGCGTGCTGATGACCAGCGTGCCGGGATACCACTCGACCATGATGTTTGGATAATAGGTCAGCCAGATCGCGCCGTATTTCGGCAGCTTGCCGCCGTGATAGCGCAGCACCTGTTCCTGCCACTGGCCATACGCATCGCTGCCCACCTTCTGCAGCGCATTCTTGATGCCGACCGTCTGTACGCTGTACTGCTCGCCAAACTCCCATTTGAGATCGTCGCAGTCCACGAAATTGCCCAGACCCGGATGGAAGGGCACGACATGGTAGTCCTCCAGATAGACTTCGATGAAGGTCTTCCAGTTGAACGCGTATTCGTCCACTTGCACGCGATCGAGCATATAGCCTGAAAAATCAAGATCCTGCATTACGCCGACTTTTGCCAGATCCTTCGCGATATCGCGTTCTCCGGAAAACAGCATGCCGTTCCAGTTTTGCAGCGGCGACTTGTTCAGATGCAGACAGGGATTTTCCGGAAAATGCGGCGCGCCCAGCAGTTCGCCATCCGTCTTGTAGGTCCAGCGATGCAGCGGGCAGACGATGTGTTGCGCGTTGCCGCGGCCTTGCAGCATGGTGGCCTGACGATGGCGACAGATGTTGGACAGCAGCTCCACGCCGTTCGGGTTGCGCACCAGCATTTGCGCCTCATCGCGCAGTACCTGGTAATCGCCCAGTCCGGGCACCATTAATTCATGGCCGACATAATTCGGGCCGTGCTCGAACAGCACTCGCTGTTCCAACTCAAGAATTTTTGGGTCAAAATACCAGCCGAGTGGTGGTTGAACCTGGGCCGGCGTGAGTTGCTTCATGGTAGAGATATTGGACAAACCCACGTCATCCTTGCAAATAGTTACGGGAAAGTGCGCGATTTTCCCCCAAATCAGGGGGGAGGGCAACAAAAATTGGCTCAGAAGGGGTGCGTTGGGTAAAATAGCGCTCTTTCCCACGCAGAAGACTGAAATGGCCGGAAAATCCGAGAAACCAACGGGCTACGAGTCGGCAATGGCCGAGCTTGAGCAAATCGTCGCAGACATGGAGGCGGGACGCCTGTCGCTGGAAGATTCGCTGGCGGCCTATAAGCGCGGCGCATTGCTGCTTTCGTTCTGTCGTTCGCGCCTGGAAGATGCGCAGCAACAGGTGCGCGTGCTGGAAGAGGGTGTGTTGAAAGAACTTACCGTTAGCGAGATTCAATGATGAGTACCGATTTTGCAGCGTGGGCATCTGCCCACCAGATTCGATTCGAAGAGGTGCTGCGCAGCCTGTTGCCGCAGCCGACTGTTGCCCCGCAGCGCCTGCATCAGGCAATGCGTTACGCCGTGCTCGATGGCGGCAAGCGTGTGCGTCCGCTGCTGGCGTTCGCGGCGGGCGAGCTGGCCGGGGCCGATGTGGCGCGGGTCAATTTCGCGGCGGCGTCGGTCGAACTGATCCATGCCTATTCACTGGTGCACGACGATATGCCGTGCATGGACGACGATGTGTTGCGCCGCGGTAAGCCCACCTGTCATGTGCAATACGATGAGGCGACCGCGCTGTTGACAGGCGATGCTCTGCAGACGCTGGCCTTTCAGTTGCTGAGCAAAAGCGGACTCGCGGACGATGCAGTGCAGCAGCTGGAGATGATCAGGCTGCTGGCGCAAGCCTCCGGATCGCGCGGCATGGCGGGCGGGCAGGCGATCGATCTTGACAGTGTAGGCAAGCAGCTTAGCCTGCCTGAGCTTGAAAACATGCATATCCACAAGACAGGCGCGTTGATACGCGCGGCGATTCTGCTGGGTGCGCATTGCGGAAAGGTGAGCGTTGAGCAATTGGACAAGCTCGATCATTTCGGCAGGTGCATGGGTCTGGCATTTCAGGTGGTGGACGATGTGCTCGATGCCAGTGCGGATACCGCGACCCTGGGCAAGACTGCGGGCAAGGATGCCGATAACGACAAGCCGACTTATGTCGCGTTGCTGGGCGTCGTTGCTGCGCGCGGCATGGCAAAGAGTCTGCACGAGGAAGCCCTGGCTGCTCTGGCCGGGTTTGGCGATGAGGCGCAATGTCTGCGTGAACTGGCTGACTTCATCGTCTTGCGAAAGTTTTGATGTACTCCTTGCTCGATACCGTCAATAGCCCGGACGATTTACGCAATCTATCCCGCGAGCAATTGCCGCAGTTAGCCCGCGAGTTGCGCGAATTTCTGGTCGAATCGGTCAGCAAGACCGGCGGGCATCTGTCCTCCAATCTAGGTACTGTCGAGTTGACCATTGCGCTGCACACGGTCTATAACACGCCGGAAGACAAGCTGGTATGGGACGTCGGACACCAGACCTATGTGCATAAGATTCTCACCGGACGTCGCAAAGCGATGAGCACCTTGCGTATGGCCGGCGGTATTGCGGGATTCCCCAAGCGCGAGGAGAGTCCGTACGACACTTTCGGCACCGGGCATTCCAGCACGTCGATCTCGGCGGCGTTGGGGATGGCGGTTGCGGCGCAGTTGTCTGGATCTGACCGGCGGGCTGTGGCGATCATCGGCGACGGTGCAATGACGGGCGGCATGGCTTTCGAGGCGCTCAACAATGCGGGGGCGATGAATGCAAACCTGCTGGTGATCCTCAACGACAACGATATGTCCATCTCGCGCCCGGTAGGCGCGCTGAACAATTATCTGGCAAAGCTGATGTCGGGGCGTTTTTATGCGGCGATGCGGCGCGGCAGCGAGAAGGTGCTCAAGGGTATGCCGCCGGTGCTGGAATTTGCCAAACGCGCCGAAGAGCACGTCAAAGGCATGGTGATCCCGGGTACGCTGTTCGAGGAATTCGGCTTCAACTATATCGGTCCGATCGACGGACACGATCTGAACGCGCTGCTGGATACGCTGAGCAACATCCGTCAACTGGAAGGCCCGCAGTTTTTGCATGTGGTCACGCAAAAAGGCAAGGGTTACGCGCTGGCCGAAGAGGATTGCCTGCTGTACCACGGCGTGAGCAAGTTCGATCGAAATCAAGGCATCGTCGCAAAACCTGTCCTGAGCAATGCCGAAGGGCAGCGTACGAAACCGACTTACACCGACGTGTTCGGGCAATGGTTGTGCGATATCGCGGCGCTTGATGAGCGGGTGGTCGGCATCACGCCTGCGATGTGCGAAGGCTCGGGCATGGCGGAATTTGCAGAAAAATTCCCTGCACGCTATTTCGATGTGGGCATTGCCGAGCAGCATGCGCTGACGTTTGCCGCAGGCTTGGCCTGCGATGGATACAAGCCGGTGGTGGCGATCTATTCGACTTTTTTGCAACGGGCTTACGATCAGCTGATTCACGATATTGCGATTCAGAAATTGCCGGTGGTGCTGGCGATCGATCGCGGCGGGCTGGTGGGCGCCGACGGCGCGACGCACGCCGGTAGTTTCGACTTGTCCTTTTTGCGCTGCATCCCGAATATGACGGTGATGGCGCCGTCCGATGAAAACGAATGCCGGGCGATGCTGTATACCGCGTTGACACTCGACACCCCCAGTGCGGTGCGCTATCCGCGCGGCATGGGGCCGGGAGTGACCGTCGACAGCCGGATGCAGGCGCTTGATATAGGTCGGGGCGAGGTTCGCCGTATCGGTAAAAGGATCGCGATACTGGCCTTCGGCTCGATGCTCGCGCCCGCGTTGGCGGCCGGTGAGCAGCTGGATGCGACGGTGGTGAACATGCGTTTCGTCAAGCCGCTGGATGTCGAGCTGGTGCTGCGCCTGGCGCCGGAGTATGAACTGCTGGTCACGGTCGAGGAGAATGTCGTACAGGGCGGGGCAGGCAGTGCGGTCGCCGAATGTCTGGCAGGAAGGCGCGTCGCTGTGCTGCAACTGGGGTTGCCCGACAGTTTCATCGAGCAGGGCGAGCACATGCAAATGCTGGCAGACTGCGGTCTGGATGCGGCAGGAATTGTGAAAGCGATTGCGGCGGTAAGGAGTATATAGTTTTCAATTTTCAGTTTCGAACTTGCGGTTTTGACTTGATAGGGTGGCGGCATGAAGCGGGTCGGGTTGCGATGGATAGCGCTGTTGGTTTGCCTGCTGGCAGGGCAGGCCTGCGCGCTTGAAAATGTCACGCTGCAACTCAAGTGGACGCATGCTTTCCAGTTCGCCGGCTACTATGCCGCTCAGGAGCTGGGGTATTACCGTGATGCGGGCCTGAAGGTAAATATCGTGGAAGCGGGGCCTGAAACCAATCCTGTGCGCGATGTTTTGGCGGGCCGTGCGCAGTACGGTGTCGGCACCAGCAGTCTGTTGCTGGAACGCGCAGCAGGCAAACCGGTCGTGGCGCTCGCAGTTATCTTTCAGCAATCTCCCTATGAGATTTATGCCGCGCCGCAAATTCACAGTCTGCACGAGCTGATTGGAAAACGCATCATGCTGGAACCGCAGTCGGGCGAGTTGCTGGCCTTTCTTAAAAAAGAAGGCATCCCGCTGGATCAGATCCGGCAGATACCGCACAGTTTTGATGCGAACGGGCTGATGAAGGGAGATGCCGAGGCGATTTCAGGCTATAGCTCCAACGAGCCGTATTACTTCAGAATGGCGCATTATCCTTATCAGACCTTCAGCCCCCGCTCGGCGGGAATCGATTTTTACGGTGATAACCTGTTTACATCCGAGCAGGACTTGCAGGCTAATCCGGCGCGGGTCAGGGCGTTCCGTGCGGCCAGTTTGCGCGGCTGGCAATACGCCAGGGAGCATCGCGACAAGGTCATCGAGCTGATCCTTGCCAAATATGCGACACATTACACTCGCGACTATTTGCACTTCGAATCTGACCAGATGCTGCCGCTGCTGCAACCCAATCTGATCGAGATCGGCTACATGAATCCCAATCGCTGGCGCGATATTGCCGACACTTACGCCGATATCGGGTTGTTGCCGCGTGACTACGCGATGGAAGGATTTTTATACGATGCGAGTGAACCCGATTTGTCCTGGGTTTATCGCGCCCTGCTCTCGGCGTTGGCGCTGATCGGCATCAGTTCAGTGATCGCACTCTACATTCATCGCATCAATCAAAAACTGCAGCGGGGTCTGGGTGAATTGAACATTGCACAGCAGGCTTTGAGCAAAAGCGAGAAACACTATCGCCTGCTGGTGGAAACAATGCGCGACGTGGTGTGGGTGCTGGATCCTGTCAGTTTGCGTTTCCGTTATGTCAGCCCTTCTGTCGAACGTTTGCGCGGCTACAGTGCCGAAGAAGTGATGAACGAGCCGCTGGATGCCGCACTGACACCGGAATATGCCGCGATACTGAAGCCGCAGATTAAGCTCAACGTGGACGAGTTCCTGTCGGGCGGGCCGCAGGACAAGGTCTATGTCGAGGAAATCCAGCAGCCGCGCAAGGACGGTTCACTGGTGTGGACCGAGGCGATTGCCAAATATTATTTAAACGAGGATAGCGGGCAAGTCGAGATACACGGCGTGACGCGCGATATTTCCGAACGGCGGGCGGCACAAGATAAAATTCACTACATGGCAATGCACGACCTGTTGACCGGCTTGCCCAACCGGATGCTGCTCAACGATCGACTGCAGCAGGCAATGCTGGCATCGAGGCGCGACGATGACAAGGTTGCGTTGATGTTCATCGATCTGGATAAATTCAAGCCGGTCAACGATACCCTGGGGCACGATGTCGGCGATCAGCTGCTCCGGCTGGCAGCTGTCCGCATGCTGGGGTGCGTGCGCGTATCGGATACCGTGGCGCGCATCGGCGGCGATGAGTTTATTGTGCTGCTGCGCAATGTGACAGGCTCGCAGGAGGCTATTCATGTGGCGGAGAAAATTTGTACCGTGTTGAGTCAGTCGTTCGATCTGGCTGACCATCATCTGACAATTTCATGCAGCATCGGGATCGCCCTCTACCCG
>JBAZCE010000010.1:0-5542 GCA_041671105.1 Gallionella sp. | reverse complement strand
AACAAAGAATGCGGATATTGCGATGTACCGTGCCAAAGAGCAAGGCCGCAATAACGTACAATTGTTCGGCACGGAACCTGTCTGATGCGGCGATCCCGGTCGGATGCATAATGTTTGATTGATTTTGTCGGGATTGGCTATAATCCCGCCTGACTGTAATTTGATAGAAAGCGACAATGAATACTCCGAAGACAGCTCCCATTGCCGATGTGCAAAATCTGGCCGATTTGCGCCATATCGCAATCAATCGCGTCGGCATCAAAGGCATCCGTCATCCGGTCAAGGTCCGCGACAAGAGCGTCGGCGTGCAGCACACGATTGCCACCTTCAATATGTATGTGCATCTGCCGCACAACTTCAAAGGCACGCACATGTCGCGCTTTGTCGAGATTCTCAATCGTCACGAACGCGAGATATCGGTGGAGTCTTATGAAAGCATCCTGCGCGAAATGGTCGTGCTGCTGGAAGCGGAATCCGGTTACATCGAGATGAGTTTCCCCTATTTCGTCAACAAGACTGCGCCGGTTTCAGGCGTGCAAAGCCTGCTGGACTACGATGTGACGCTGATCGGCGAAATGGTCAATGGCCACGCCAGCGTCACGATGAAGGTGCTGGTGCCTGTGACCAGCCTGTGCCCTTGCTCGAAGAAGATTTCCGATCGCGGCGCACACAATCAGCGCTCACATGTGACCATCACGTTGCGCACCAACAGCTTCATGTGGATTGAGGACGTGGTGAGGATCGCAGAGGAACAGGCTTCCTGCGAGCTGTATGGCCTGCTCAAACGCCCCGATGAAAAACATGTCACCGAACGCGCCTACGATAATCCGAAGTTCGTCGAAGACATGGTGCGCGACGTGGCCGCTGTGCTCAATGCGGATGAGCGCATCGATGCCTATGTCGTGGAATCGGAGAACTTCGAGTCGATACACAACCACTCAGCCTACGCGCTGATCGAACGGGACAAAAAACAGGACTGAGGATCGGGGAGAGAGGATCGAGTGAAAAGCAGAGCACCGGATTCCGCTCGATCCTCAGCCTCAATCCTCAATCCTCAATCCTCAATCCTGACATGAAGCCCGTCGCCATCTTCCGTCATGCAGCAACCGAGGGGCCTGGCTATCTGGCAGGGTTTCTTAATCAACACGCCATTCCATGGCAGCTGATTTGTATCGATGAGGGTGATGCTGTTCCGCTCTCAGCCGGTGCCTATTCTGCTCTGGCATTCATGGGCGGGCCGATGAGTGTGAACGACGATCTGCCGTGGATAGCGAAGTCGGAAGAGCTGATCCGCGAAGCGGTGGCGCTCGATATCCCCTTGCTCGGGCATTGTCTGGGCGGTCAGCTTATCTCGAAAGCGCTGGGCGGCGTGGTGTCACGCAATCCCATAAAAGAAATCGGCTGGGGTGAGGTTTCTGTTTCCGACAACGCATCTGCCTGGTTTGGCGACTTCAAAAGCTTCGATGCTTTCCACTGGCACGGCGAGACGTTCAGCCTGCCGCCGGGTGCTGTCCACCTGTTATCCAGCCCGCATTGCGCCAATCAAGCTTATGTGATCGGCCCTCACCTGGCCTTGCAATGTCATATCGAAATGACTGATGAGATGATCGCCGCCTGGTGTGAAGCGGGTGCGGGTGAAATTGCCTCAGCGGTCAGCAGCCCGGCAGTTCAGTCCGTGCAACTCATACGGCAGCAGGCGGCTTTGAAGCTGCCGCAACTGCATCAGGTCGCGGAGCGCTTATACACGCAGTGGATAACCGGTTTGCGCAGATAGAAGTTTTGGCAGGTCGGGTTTCAACCCGACATGTTCAAAACGCATTGCGGAATTTGCCTGTATCCTTTAATCTGATGCCATGCCTAAGGTTCTCGAACTGCGTGGATTTCGTTTCTTTTTCTTCAGCGGAGAAGGAGATGAGCCGCCGCATATTCATGTTGAACACGGTGATCAGGTTGCAAAATATTGGCTGAACCCGGTTGAACTGGCGGAATCACAAGGCTTTAGAAATCACGAATTAAACAAGTTGCGCGTTATGGTAATTGAACACCGCGCGATTTTTCTGGAGAAATGGTATGAGCACTTTGGCAATCAGGCTTGATCCCCACGCAGTGGATGTCGCTGTTGATAACGCCGCTTTGCACTTTGTTCTCGCAGATGGCAGGGAGGTTTCGGCGCCACTTGAATGGTTCCCGCGTCTGCGCGATGCCACGCCCGCACAACGTTTGCATTGGAGGCTGATCGGCAAGGGGGTTGGCGTTCATTGGCCGGAAATCGACGAAGATATTGCCGTTGCTACATTGATGAAGAGCCGTTAACAGAATTTGATATCTGCCTCTTAAAATTGCCTGGAACCATCAAAAAATCAACCGAACAGCTTTGCTAAACAGTGCAGTGCAGGTAATCCGAAAGCAGTTATGTCTCCCGGTTTTCCATCAGCGGGTCGAAGAAGCACACTGCATTGCGTCCGTTGTGCTTGACCTGATACATCGCAAGATCGGCGCGCCGTAACAGTTCGTCCACCGACACCCCGTTGCCGTGAAACAGGGTGATGCCGATACTGGGGGAGCTGTGATGCCGGTGTTTTTTGAGCAGATAGGTCTGTGTGAGTGCCTCGCGTATCTTTTCTGCGACGGGGCCAACCTTGATTGCCGCGTCCTGTTCATCGGTACTGATATTTTCGATCAGGATCACAAACTCATCCCCGCCCAGTCTTGCCACGGTGTCCATTTCGCGTATGCAGGACTTGATGCGCTGAGCTATCTCGATCAACATCAGGTCGCCGCATTCGTGGCCCAGCGTATCGTTGAGCGTCTTGAACTTGTCTATGTCGAGAAACATCACCGCCCCGTAATCACGGCGCCGTTCCGATGCCTGTAGCGAGGCCGACAGGCGCTCGATGAACAGTCGCCGGTTGGGTAGCTGGGTCAGGGGGTCGTAGAAGGCCATGTTGCGAATTTCCTCTTCGGCCAGCTTTCGTTCGGTGATGTCGCTGAAAATGGCGACATACTGAGTAGTCTCACGCTGTTCATTTTTGACGGCGGAAATGGTCATCCATTTCGGATAGAGTTCGCCGTTCTTGCGCTTATCCCATATTTCGCCTGCCCATACCCCCGCATGCAGCAATTGTTGCCACATCTTTATATAAAAGTCGCGCTCATGTTTGCCGGAACTCATGAAGCGCGGGTTCTTGCCCAGCGCTTCGTCCTGACTGTAGCCGGTGATCTTGGTGAAGGCGTGATTGACACGGATGATGTTGGACTGTGCGTCTGTAATGAGGATGCCGTCGTGTGTCTCAAAGGTCGCAGCGGCGATACGCAGCGCCTGTTCAGACAGTTTGCGCCGGGTGATGTCATGGCAAAACACGAAGAACTTCTGACATTCCGGCATGAAGGTGGTCGATATCTCGATGTCGATGAGATGTCCGTCGTGGTGCCGGTGACGCGTCTCGAAGCGGTCAGACCCCTGTGCGATAATCTTGTCGATATGAGCCTTGACGTCTTCGGGTTGCTCTGTGGCATCGAGCTGACAGATGTGCATGCCCACCAGTTCCTGGATGCGGTAGCCTGACAGGGTGGCGTATGCCTCGTTGACTTCTTCAAGATAGCCTCTCATGTCGGTCATCCAGAAACCGTCCATCGCCGTTTCAATCACCTGCTCGTGGCGTTTCATCGCGCCCTGTATTTTTTTGCGCACGGTGATGTCGCGGCTCGATGCAAACAAATAGCCGTTCCCCGAGAGCTCAACGCCCGTCACGCATATTTCGACATCGATCAGTGTACCGTCGCGGCGCCGGTGTATCGTCTCGAAAATGTCGCTTTTACCGATGAAATGGCTGAGTCTTGCGCGCAGTTCTTCGGCAGAAAACTGATCGTCCCAGTCAGTGACATTGAATTGCATCAATTCTTCTCTGCTATATCCCAGCATGTTGCAGAAGGCGTCGTTGACCTCAAGCACCTTGCCGTCAATATCCAGAATATGGATGCCTTCCATCGAGTTGTGCATCAGTGTCTGGTTGCGCAGCAACAAGCCTTCCGTGACGCGCAAATTTTCACGTTGGGCGCTGATGTCCAGACCCATGCCGATCAAGACCTGTTCGCCCAGATGTTCTACGCGCTGTCCGGAAAAATGGTACGGGATGGCTTTGCCGTCGAGCGTTTGCATCACCGCTTCCACCGAGACTGCGCCCGTATCGAATACCTCGCGGATTGCATTCGCGATAGTGACCTTGTCACAGCCTTCGAAAAAATCCAGGGGATTGGACTCCGCGAGTTCGATATCGTTGACCTTCAACACTTCGCGCAGATTGCGATTCCACAACAAAAACCGGCCTCTTCTGTCGATCACGTAGAATATGCCTGGCAGTGCCTCGATCAGTTCACGGCTGAACGTATTTTCGCGTCTGACAATTTCATCAATCTGGATGTGCATCTCGCTTTTGGGGCGGGTGTATGACCGGCGAACAGGTGTGTCATCAATGAATTCCGGCTTGATATGTGTGTCCATGATCGACCTCTTGCGTCCGGCCGTGTATACAGCCGCTCGGAAATTGTGAAATGGCTGTGGTTTTCTTCGGGTTGTTCCTTTGTCGATTCGCTGTTATACGTAAGGTTTGTTCTCGGCATTAAATCAGAAAAGTTTAATTATGAATACACTCTCCCTGTTGCGCGGCGGCAAGCTGGCAGGCGTGCGACGCCTTGATTTATGTTGCGGCCTGACGCAATTCCCCGATGAAATTTACGATCTTGCGGACACGCTGGAAATCCTCAATCTCTCGGGCAATGCGCTGAATTCGTTGCCCGACGACCTGCCACGTTTGCACAGGCTGCGGGTGATATTTTGTTCCGACAACCGCTTCACCCGTCTACCCGAGGTGTTGGGGCAATGTCCCGCGCTGGATATGATTGGATTTAAAGCCAATCAAATAAAACAGTTGCCCTCAGAATCCTTGCCCGCAGCATTACGCTGGCTGATACTCACCGATAATTGTTTAAACTCGCTGCCCGAAGACCTCGGACGGTATACCCGTTTGCAGAAGTTGATGCTGGCAGGCAATCAGTTGCGGCAGTTGCCGGACTCGATGGTCGCGTGTCGCAATCTGGAATTGCTGCGCATCTCGGCTAACCGGTTTGAGTCGCTGCCTGACTGGTTATTGTCCCTGCCGCGCCTGGCGTGGCTGGCATATGCCGGCAACCCGTTTTCGGATGCCTTCCGTGATGAGCAGACGGTGAACCATATTCACTGGCATCATCTCGATTTGCAACATAGGCTGGGAGAGGGTGCGTCCGGGATTGTTCACAAGGCTGACTGGCGCGCCCCTGACGGCGCAAGGGAAGTCGCCATCAAACTGTTCAAGGGTGCTGTGACCAGCGACGGTTTTCCGCGCAGCGAAAAGGCGGCTTGTCTCGCCGCAGGCGTGCATCCCAATCTGATCGCGGCAACGGGCAGGATAGTCGGGCACCCGGACGGTGTCGCAGGTCTGGTGATGCCGCTGGTGGAGGCGAGTTTCAAAAATCTCGCAGGCCCGCCCAGCCTTGATTCATGCAC
>JBAZCE010000009.1:0-34125 GCA_041671105.1 Gallionella sp. | reverse complement strand
CATAAGCGTGAAGGTGGGTGCGTCATACCCGGGGAGATCTGCGTGCGTGCCTTGTGCTACCGACATCGAGAGGAGTTGGGATGCGCATGCAGAAGTCAGCAGAGGGCATAGTAGGTCAAGGACGAAGCGGCACAGCCCGAGAAGATGCCTGACTGAAGGCCTGAACATTGAATAACGCGATTAGGACATTCGACCTCGATGCAAATCGATGAAGCCACAAAGCAGGGAGCTGCTACCCGAACGGAGCGAGACGAACGGATTTCGTCGATGGCCGGGCTGGGTGCTGAGATAGGTACGGCGGCGGATGGGCAAACGAAAGCGGAAGGGCTGCGGCAGATGGACGCCGTGGTCGAACGTAGTAATCTCTGGCGAGCGTATGAGCGGGTCATGCGGAACAAAGGCGCGGCAGGAGTCGATGGACTCACCGTGTTCGAGTTCAAGGCATGGCTGCAACAGCATTGGCCGAGCGTCAAGGCAGCACTTCTGGCAGGCGACTACATGCCGGCGGCGATACGCAAAGTGGAGATACCCAAGCCCAACGGCGGGGTACGCATGCTGGGCATTCCGACGGTGCTGGATCGTCTGATCCAGCAAGCGCTGCTGCAAGTTTTGCAACCGGAATTCGAGCCTGAATTCTCCGGGCATAGCTATGGGTTTCGACCGGGCCGCAATGCGTGGCAAGCGGTGCAACAAGCGCAGAGCTATATCGGGGAAGGCTGTCGTTGGTTGGTCGACCTCGATCTGGAGAAATTCTTTGACCGGGTGAACCACGACATTCTGATGTCGCGGATCGCACGGCAAGTCAAAGAGGAACGGGTGTTGAAACTGATCCGGCGTTATCTGGAAGCGGGCATGATGTCAGATGGAATCGTTAGTGCGAGATCGGAAGGTACGCCGCAAGGCGGGCCGCTGTCGCCGCTGCTGTCGAATATCCTGCTGACGGATTTGGATCGTGAACTGGAACGTCGGGGGCACCGATTCTGTCGTTATGCAGACGACTGCAACATTTACGTCAAAAGCGAGGCGGCAGGACGGCACGCGATGGCGGCGATTACCAATTACTTGGAGACGGAACTGAGGCTTCAGGTGAATCGGGAGAAGAGCGCCGTCGCGCGGCCTTGGCAGCGGAAGTTTCTGGGTTACAGTGTCACTCGGCACAAGCAGCCACGTCTTAAAATTGCCGATAGCAGTTTGAAGCGATTGAAAGACCGGGTGCGCGAGATAATCGTCGGGAATGCTTCGCGCAATCTCGGTAAAACGGTTGAAGCGCTCAACCCGGTGCTGCGAGGCTGGACATCGTACTTTCGGCTGACCGAGGTGAAAGGTGTATTGCAGGAACTTGATGGGTGGATACGGCGTAAAATGCGCTGTCTGTTATGGCGGCAATGGAAGCGACCGGCCACCCGGAAGAAGCGTCTTCAAGCGCGAGGATTGGATGAGGTGCGGGCATGGAAGTCGGCAAGCAATGGTCGCGGCCCTTGGTGGAATAGCGACGCGAGCCACATGAACGCAGCCTACCCAAAACGCTTCTTTGATGCACTGGGGTTGGTTTCGTTGCTGGATACCCAGCGATGCTTCCAGCGTGTTTAATGAACCGCCGTATGCGGAACCGCACGTACGGTGGTGTGAGAGGGCGACGGGGGTAACTCCGTCCCCTACTCGATTTATAACAAAAGAGACGTGACAAAAATCATGCTACAATTCCGCGTGAAGTAATATAAGCTCAACCTCGCCGTGCGTGGTGAAAGCATTAGATCCATACCTAAAGCAGCAGGAGTTTACGATTTACATCCTCGATCTTCATTCTACTAGCCTCCTTGTTTCGCAGCTAAGCTCAGAAATTTCACCAAAGCTTGATCTCAGTATCGAGGGAATGCGTAGCCAGCAGTTCAGCGAGGGAGTGTTTGCCTTCTTGTTGCTGGGGATAGTGATTTTTTCCGGCATAGTCATTGCGGTCATGTTCAATATCAATCGTCCGGGTGATCTGAAATTCGGCGAGCGAATATTGTTTGGTGCTATCATTTTAGGTATAGTAGTTTCGATAATCCTCGGCGCCATGCAAATGCTGGGTGGTTACCTTTTTTAATTTCATTGGTAAAAATAACTATGGGTAATTATCTTGAAAGTCTTCCAGATGGCTGGACAATCTATCTTTGGCTGGTTATCGGGGCGATAATTTTGATCGCAGTACTTTACTGGATCTTGTGGGGTGTCAAGAATGAGCAGTTTGATGAAGATATCAAATATGTGATGTTTGATGAAGGCGATCAGGACAAGATGTCGCCGGACGAATATGCAAAAAGTCGTGAGGTCATCAAGGCTCAGTACGAAAGTCGTGAGCGCTTCCTTGCGAAAGACGCGGCAAAGCATAAGTCAGCGGCATGAAGTCAGGGGAAAAATTCGTTCTGGCATCGGTTGCGCTGCTTTTATTGTTCGGCGTGGTGCGGTCGCAAGTGCACGTCGAAGAAAGCCATGAGAAGGACATCCCTTTCTATAGCACAGCGACTGCAGAAGTGGCCAGTCGTGCTATGGATGTGTACCGTGATAACGGGTGCAAGAGCTGTCATACGCTCTGGACTTCACAGGATATGACTCAGAATGTACCGGCTCCCATGATGGATGGTATAGGTTCGATAAGAGCGGAGGCGTGGTTCTACGATTACCTTTCGGCATCCGATCCCCAATCAATTATTCCTTCGCGGCTGAAAAAGCAGTATCGGATGCCTTCTTTTGCAAGTATGCCCGAGGCTGATCGTCGTCTGTTGGCCAGCTATCTGGCAAGTCTTAAGGTTCAGGACTGGTATTTAGAGGAAACCAGGAAAGCCGAGTATGAAAAGCTGACTGGTTTGGTTTATAAAAAATGAATCAACGTACTGTAACAGGAATAATCGCATTGCTCAGCGGCATGCTGCTGAATCACCTTGGCGACCGGTTGCTGGGTGTCCAGATTGAGCTTTTCAGCGGGCTTTCGACATTCAGTTTTGCATGGGCGGTCGATTTGTTTTTTGTGCCCTTTCTCTCGGGTTTGCTGGTGGCGCGTATCTTCGGCAGAGGAGCTAAATGGCTATGCTATTTTCCACCGCTGCTGGTTCGTATGCTGAGCTACATAAATATTTTGTACATCACCGGCATTCCTCACGGAAGTATTCTCAATCCGCTCGGCTGGTGGGGGCTCTATGTGATTCTGGCTATGGAGGCCGCTGCGATGGGCGGTATCCTGGGCGAGGTAATGATCAAACATGTTTACGGTCGTTCACCGAAGCCAGTCGCTGTGATCGGTGAAGAGCCTGCGCTCGAGAGGGAGTCGTAATGCCTGAAGTGAATAAACAACATATTCCGACTCAGGCGGAGCTGAAACGCAGGAAGCGTTTGCTGTCTGCGACCATAACCACCTGCATCGCGCTGGCCATGGTCGGCGGCGGCATGCATGTCGTCGGCCTCGGGTCTTTGCGCATGAACGAAATGCGCTCCCTGGCCACCTATAATCTCAAGGAAGAATCAACCCGGATACGTGCCGCAGGCGAAGATATCGCGCTGCACGAAGAGAATGAGCACTCCAAACATCAATTCACCGGATATACGGTGGCGGAAGCGGATGCGTTGCTGACTAAAGAGCAGTGGCAGCAGCTCGATAGCACGGTGGAGATTCCAGCCGGTAAATTCCTGATGGGCACGGATTTAATGAATGCAGATGCAGCCTCAAGACCTCAGCATACAGTTAATGTTAAGGCGTATCGCATCGATAAATATCTTGTCACCAATGCGCAATATGCTCGCTTCATTGCGGCCACAGGGCATCGTATTCCTTCGGATTGGAAGGACGGCAAGATACAGCAAGGCACATTGCTGCACCCTGTTACCCTGGTGAACTGGTTTGACGCCTCCGCCTATGCCAAATGGGCCGGCAAACGTCTGCCTACTGAAGCTGAGTGGGAAAAGGCAGCGCGCGGGGCTGACGGCAGGCGTTGGCCGTGGGGTAATGAGATGGATCCGAAGCGTCTGAACACCTATTACAACGTTGGTTCTGCAACGGATGTCACCGCATATGCCAACGGAATCAGCCCGTATGGGGTATACGATATGGCTGGTAACGTAGACGAATGGGTCGCAGACGATTTTCTCCCTTACGAGGGTACTGATGCTGAAACTGAAGTCTTTAAGGGTAAGATCGCAAAGGTTCAGAACGATCAGGACCGGTCCATGAAAATATCGGACATGGTCACTGTAGAAGGCAACTACAAGGTGCTTCGCGGTGGTTCATGGAAGGGTGATCCATTTTCGACCGCCAGCTACCACAGAGATTATTCATGGCCGAATTATGCTTCGGATTTTTATGGATTTCGTTGTGCATCCAATTTGGCAAAGTAACGGATTTAACAGGGGATCATGATGTATCAATCTTGCTTTAGAATTTTTGCGATGCTGGCGGGCCTGGTCGGTGCAACCTCGGCGCAAGCCGCTGTAGACAGTTATCGTTTTGCACACGTGACTATTGCAACTCCGTGGTATATCTTTATTTTTCTCTTGGGCGGAATTTTTGCTCCGTTTGTTTTGATGGCTATACTTGCGTGGCGTAGCGCGATGCGAAAAGTCGATGCCGATGCTGCCGATGCGGCCCACAATCCTTCTGTAAAGTAGAAAATTTATGTTGCAAGCTATAAAGTTATTTTTCCGGAACTCATTGTTGCGTTCATTCGGGGTTGCTCTGGCAGTATCGCTCTCGATGCTGAGTGTTCCTCTCGTTCATGCGGCAGATGTCCCGTCCGCAGGTGAAAGTGCACAGATTCTGCAGGCTTTCAACAAGCAACACAGCGATTCTGAACATGCAAAATCGATAACCGATAAAGACAAGCAAAAGGTTATGTTTTTGATGGGTGTGCTGCTCTTTACACTAGTACTGGTTACGGGCGGTCTGGGTATCGCTATGGGCGTGTACGGCAAGCCTGTATTCGTGGCACATATGGTGTTTGCAGGACTCAGCATTACGATGGCTGTTGCGCATGCGATAGTCGGGTTGGTGTGGTTTTATCCGTTCTAGAAGCATCACGGCCACGATGTTCGGGCTGTCGCGTCGCGCCCGGTTGGAACGTCAGTCTGCACGGACATAAGCACTCCTCGGATGGACGCAGTTCATGCCCCTGGCTTGCGAGCGTGCAGGTATCTCCTGGCATTCACAGCGGCGCTCTCAATCCGGACTGTCTTTTCAGGCCGCACCTGTAACCGGTAACGTTCACCGTTAATCCCGCAATTAACCCAATTTTTATGCCAAATAATCAGTCTTCCTGCTTAAATTCTGAAATTTCAAGCAAGGCATTGTGGCTGGTAATTGGTTTATATTGTCTGTCAGGATTTACCAGTCTTGCATACGAAGTGCTCTGGTCGCGCATGTTGTCCATGCAGTTCGGCGTCAGTATTTTCGGTGTTGTTTTGACCGTCGCTGCATTCATGATCGGGCTGGGGCTGGGTAGTCTTGCCGGAATCGGCCTGGCGAAGCGATATCAGAAGCCACTGGCGCTGTTTGCACTGCTGGAAATAGCAATCGCCCTCTATGCACTGTTGCTGCCAACGCTGCTCCACCAGACTGGCGGTTGGTTGGAAACCATTTCGAGCCATCTGACTCTGCTTCAGTGGTATTTGCTGCAAGCGGCAGAGACTTTGTGCCTGCTGGTGATTCCTGCATACGCGATGGGGCTGGGTTTCGCTCTGGTACTCAAACTCGCTGAAGGCTCCCGCCTGTCGTTGAGCAAGCTCTACGGGCTGAATACGACGGGAGGCGTTTTGGGCGCGCTTTTTCCATTGTGGAGTCTGCCAGCGTTAGGCTGGATCGATTCGGTGAGGATCGTCGCCGCACTGGGAATCGCAATCGGCGTAGCAGCATTGCTTCTATCTCGTTTTATCCCCATTCGTAATGTTGCAGGTCAATTGACAACCGAAAAGCTGTCTCGTCCGCCGCTCGCAGCGCTGCTTGTCTATGCAGGGATAGGGGCAGGCAGCATCATGCTGGAGGTTGGCTGGGTACGTTTGTACGGCATGATTATGCTGCGCACCGAATATGTTCTCGGCGTTATTCTGGCGGTATTTCTTCTTGGAATTGCGCTGGGAAGTCTGCTCTTGCCGCGTGTGCATAAATACTGGCTGTCCGTTTTCCTGCCATTCGTCGTCGGTGCCGGTGTGCTGCTCGGATTGTGGTTTCTGCCCGTTGCATCTGTATGGGTGGAGCACAGCAGGTTCCAGTCATTTTTCGGTGCCATGTATTCGCAAGCGTTGATGGTCGGACTATTTACGCTGCCGGTTACATTGGCTTTGGGTGCATGGCTGCCCTTGCTGGCTGATCGGTATGCCGGTTCCGATGCAAGCGGGGTCTGGTTGTATGGAGCAAACTGTCTTGGCGGCGGGGTCGGTGCGGTTGTTGCCTGTCTGGTCTTCATTCCGCTGTTCGGCAGCGCGGCGATGGTCGCCATTGCAGGATTGGCAATCACCGCTTTGGGTTTGAGCTGGGTTAAATCGCGCCTGGTTTGGCCCGCATTTGCCACCCTTGCGCTGCTTGCATGGCCACTGCGCAGCATGCCACCGGTGCATGATTTATTGCCCGAAATCGAGGCCAATAGCCAGGATTTATCCATATATGAGGATGCAATCTCACTGACTCATGTGGTGCGTCAAAAAGACGGCCAACGAATTCTGCTGAGCGATTTGCAGCGTATGGATGCCTCATCCGATCCTTCGGCGGTTGAGATTCAGATGGATCAGGCAAGACTGGCATTACTGCTCCATCCTGCACCACACAGCGTGCTCTTTTTGGGTCTGGGAACCGGGATTTCATTGGCAGGATCAAAGCCCTACCCGGAGTTGAATCGCAGTGCAGTGGAATTATCTCAGGGTGCGATTCTGGCCGCAAAAAACTGGTTCGCACCGGTGAATGGCAATATCACCGATCAGACGCTGATTCAGCGGGACGATGCAAGGCATTATCTGAGTTCCACTCAACTGGGCTTTGACGTCATCATCGGCGATCTGTTTCACCCCGATCTTGCCGGGATGGGCTCGCTGTTGTCCGTGCAACAATTCCAGAGGGCGCGTAACCACTTGAATACGGATGGCGTATTCGTCCAGTGGTTGGCACTCAATCAATTCGATACGGAATCGCTAGCCGTAGTTTTGCGCAGCTTCAAACGGGTATTTCCCGACGCGCAGTTATTTATGGACGGAATGCATCTGGCACTTGTCGGTCCGAGGCATAAATTGGCGGTGGCTGAAGTAATGCGTGCCAATTTGCAGCGTATGAGCATAGAGAGTCAAAGTCTGGCAACCGGCGGTGAGGGCATGTGGACATGGCTCGGTCGCTACTGGGGGCCGATTCCTGAGAGTATCGGGCCGGTTCAGGATGAGTGGTTGCCCTATATAGAATACAACCTGCCGCGTGCGCGTTACGATGGCAATGTTAATCTGCCAGCATTGATGCAATGGTTGCTGCAGCGTCATCCGGACGCGGATTCAGCGATGAAGCTATTGGAAATCGATGCGCGCGACAAGGGGGCATTCGGGCGAGCTTATGTGTCGACTGAACTTATGGTTCGTGCCTGGATTGCATCCATCAAGGGCGAGGCCGCCAAGGCGGGCAATCTGAATTGGGTAGCTTATCAGGCGAGTCCTCAAGATCGCTGGATTGCCAATGCACTAGCTGATAACATGATGCAATCGCTGGCGCAGGCTCGCGGGCACGGTTTCAGTGATCGCGAGGCGCTGCAGCGTATTCTGAAAATATGTCCAAATCATGTGGGCGCGATACGCGCCCTGTGGCATCTGGAGCAGGGCGCCGGAAATATGCAGGGGGCAGCGCTTTATCGTTTGCGATTGCAGGCTCTGTCGCCTTTGGATAGTGAAGTAACTCGCTGAGTTTGTATTGCGTGCTTTAAAAGGTAAACATGTCCTCCGGTATCAACAAAAAATTATCCAGTATCCCGATCAAGGTGGTTGGTCAAGGCACACCTAAAGGTGCGACCAGTTATCAAAAGAAACGGCGTGCCGTTCAGATCGCGATCCTGCTGTTACTGGTGATTATTCCGGTATCAGGCTTGTTCCGCTTCGACCCGGAAAACGGTGCGCTGGTTGTGCTGGGGTGGCAGATATGGCTTGCCGATTTCTTTCTTATCTCAGGCCTCTGGATCATGATCGCCTGCGCATTGATCGCGGTTTACTCGATTGCGGGAACCGTCGTGTGCGGCTGGGTATGTCCGCAGAATACCCTTGCGGAATGGGCGAACCATATGACCCGCAAGCTGCTTGGCAAGCGCGCCGAAGTCACTCTGGATGGCGCCGCACCAAAAGTTTCGGCCGCTAAAAATACCATACTGAACTGGACATTGCTGGGCTTGTCGTTTTTGGGTGCAGCGATGTTTTTTTCATTGCTGCCGTTGCTGTACTTTTATCCGCCTGATGTTGTATGGTCTTTCATGACCTTCAGGCCGGATACCAGATTGGCAGGCTCCTTATACTGGATTTATTCGGTATGGGTGATGATCATCCTTCTGGATATTGCTGTGCTTCGCCACTTCTGGTGTCGGTTTGCCTGCGTATACAAGGTGTGGCAGCATTCGTTCAAGACGCTGGAAACGTTGCATGTGTTGTACGATGCGGCCCGTTCCGATGAATGTGCGAAATGCAACTATTGTGTGACCAGCTGTTTTATCGAACTCGATCCGCGCAAGACTGAAATGTACGACAGTTGCATCAACTGCGGCGATTGCATCGATGCCTGTAATAATCTGCAGGCAAAGAAGGGCAAGACCGGCCTGCTGCGTTTCGAGATCGGTCAGCGCACGAACGGGAAAATACGCAAGCTGCGCGACAACTCAATATCGATGCTGGCAAGATTCGGCTGGACACTGCCTATCGCTGTGCTGGGTATCTCGATGTTTTCCTGGGGAGTCTGGTCATACCAGCCCTACCATCTGTCAGTCGGATATCTGGCGACGGAGCATAATCAATCCGCGCGGGAATATCGCATCGAGGTTTCCAACAAGCGTTATCGTCCGGGCGAATTGAGTGTCGCTGTTGAAGGATTGCCGGCTGATGGTTACACGCTGAGTACAACCCATGTTAATCTGGCAACAGTCGGACGTGCATCGGTATTCCTTACGGTGTCTCCCAAACTGAAGCACGGTATCCACCCTTTTATCGTGGTAGTTCATTCCGGCGATGGCTGGACCGGACGTTTTAATCTCCAGCATTTTGTCGAATAGGAGTGTATGTGATGGAACATAAAGAACTGGAATTATCCAAAGAAGAGACAAAGTGGGGCGAAAATCGCAAAGATAATTTCGGCTATGCTACGGACACTGAGCGGCTTGAAAAGCGCGGTATGGAGGATTGGGAGCTGGTCGAGAAAATACCGGAATCGCAACTGAGTGTTCCCTATTGGTTCTGGGCTGTGGTCGCAAGTGTGCTGCTGGTTGGTGTGGGGTTGAGTTTTCCGTTCTGGGGGCTGCGCCCCGGCGTGGTAGTGGACTGGACTGAGTGGGTAAAAGATCCCGGGTTTTTAGGTTCTCTCGTGTACGTCACGGCGGCAGGGGCTTTCGTCTGGTACATGGTGAACATGTACGGCTCAACTGCCGCAGGCAGACTGGATTCCGACAAGGAAGCTAAGCGAGACAAACAAAAGGTCTGAATTCCGCACCTACGAGCAAGCATTAGCTGCCGTCAGGGCGTGTTCCGTTGGTTGGGGCAAAATGAAAGTATGAGGCGGTTTGTTATTTTTTCTTCTTGACACAGGTATATTAGCATATTATTATATTCTTGCGGTAGCGGTAAGGCTCGCGAGTACAGGCCGGTTGAACGAAGCGGCATGAGCTAAGTCTGAAGTTACAATTACTTTATCAAACCGGAAATGAGGAGATTAATCATGAATCAGACTGCCCAGGCTTTAGGTATCGGAACTATCATCGGCATCATCCTGTTTTTTGTACTTGCAGCTTTCGGGTTGATAGACAAATTGATCGCGTCGATCGAAAGATGGTTCAGATAAGCGCTCCGTAAAGTCCAATCTGTCTTTTCGGGTTTTTTAGCACAGCGTTTAATCTTTGCGATTTAGATGAGGGGAAGCAGTATGAGCATACCTCAGTACCGGGGAAAAAGAAGAGTTGTTCAGGTAGCGACGCTGGCTGTGATCGCTTTGATTCCTGCGCTCGGGCTGTTTCGCCTCGATCTGTCTAATGCCAGTTTTTCCATATTGGGAAACCAGATATGGTGGTCGAATTTTTCATTCATATTCGGACTGGCGCTGGCCGTGATAACTGCGCCCATTATCGTTTACACGACCTTCGGAACTGCCTGGTGCGGGTGGGCATGCCCGCAAAATCTGCTGACCGAGTGGGCGAATAATCTGACCTATAAATTGTTGGGCAAACGCGCCAGCGTTGATGTGACAGGCGAGGGGATGAAAGTCGCCGCCGCCAAGAACAAGCTGATCAACTGGCTCATTCTGGGAGGCGCTTTTCTCGGTGTTTCCCTGATTCTCGCTTTTATCCCTTTCCTGTACTTCTTCTCGTTTACCGAGATCTGGGCATTCTTCAGTCTCAGCGCGACTGCGACGCTGTCAAGGTTCATGCTGGCACTGTATTTGTTTGCGGTGCTGCTGATCTTTATCGACATCGCTGTCGTGCGCTATTTTTTATGCGATTACGCCTGCATGTACCGGATAGGGCAAAAGATATTCAAGAATAAAGAGGCTCTGCACGTAAGTTACGACGCCTCCCGTTCAGCTGATTGCAGTAAGTGCAACTATTGTGCCGCTACTTGCATCACCAGCATTCAGCCTACAGAGATTAGTTCATATGACAGCTGTGTCGATTGCGGAGAATGCGTGGATGCGTGTAATCGTCTTCATGCAAAATCCGGAACACAGGGGCTGCTGAGTTTTAAGTTCGGCACCCAGGAGCGGAAATTAACCTGGCGCGAAAAGCTGGGCATCGCCTTTTCGCCGATAAACATGGTGATGGGTGCCTTCTGCTTGATCGGTGTCGGCATGATGGCGTGGGCTGTTTACACGCAGCCGCCTCCGACGCTCGCGGTGCCGCTTGCCGTGCAGCAGAAGGCGTTTCAGGTTGCACGGGTATGCAGTACTCAGTGCGCAGCGCTGCAGTCGGTCTGTAAGGCTGACAACGTGGCAGGGTGTTATCGGGCGGCTGCCTGCAAGTGTGAATGCTTCTTGCAGCAGGATCCCTCAAATGTGGCGAGCGGACAATGGCAACAATGCATGCAGAGAAATAATGCGAATGCGGATGCATTGAGTTCGAAAGCCTTGAGTGCAGGAAAAATCGTTGAGTAAGATCGGAAACGCTCATCGAGTCTGTTTTAGACGTGGCAAATGGTAATATGCAGGTGTGATTTTCTGAACGGGTTGTGTTCAGGCTTTTAGTTATTTATACGGAAGGAAGTATTATGTTCAAGCTGCCGATGGTAATTGTTTATATGATTATCGCCTTCAATATCACGGCGTTCACGCTGTTCCTGCAACTGGATTATCTGATTTTCAAATCTGTCTGGATCAAGGTGATCGCATGGGCGTTCACGATAGGTGCGTGGTGGCTGGCTTACAAGAACCGCGACAAGTTTGTGCAGATCGGCTGAGGAACGAAGATTGGCCTCGATGCGCAAGTTCTTCTTATTCCTGTCGCTAATGCTGCTCGGCGCGTGCGGTGATTCGGGACTTCCGTCCCCTTATCACGCCATCGAGGTATCATGGCAGCATCCCAAGGCTGATTTTCAGCTTGCCGATTTTGATGGCAAACTGCGAAGACTATCTGATTTCAGAGGGAAAGTTGTCGTGCTGTTCTTCGGTTATACCCACTGTCCTGAAGTTTGTCCCACGACACTGGCCGATCTGGCGCAGGTCATGCGACAGTTGGGTGAAGACGCGGCGCGGGTGCAGGTGGTATTCGTCACGCTGGACCCTGAACGGGACACGCCTGCATTGCTCGCGAAGTATGTGACATCCTTTGATCCGTCTTTCCTCGGGCTGTATGGCGACGCACAGGCCACAGCCTTGACGGCCAAGTCGTTCGGTGTGAATTATGAAAAGCAGTTTGATAAGCAGGGCAGTTACACGCTGGATCATACCGACGGAATCTATATGATCGGCGTCAGAGGCAAGCCGCTGTTGATCGCACCTTACGGACAGCGCTCTGAATTGCTGGTGAAGGACATCAGATCTTTGTTGACCATCGGTCGCTGACCCTTCACCTTGCAAGCCGCCAGCGCTGGCAGCCTGTCTGCCTGCTAGAACGGGTCAGCGAAAATGTCGCGCATGGATGCGCCGGCAAAGAAAGTCTGCTGTTTTGCAGCGTTGACCATGTTCGGGTTGCCGCACAAAAAGACACGCCAGCCTGACAGGTCGGGGTTGTCCGCAAGCGCTACATCCAGTACCATCCCCGAAGCATACCCTGCCGGTGCGATTCCATCCGATACACAAGGAACATAGCTGAAATTGGCATGAGTCTGCGCAAGCTTTTTCAGTTCCTCCACCAGATAGAATCCGCCTGTATCATAGCTTCCATGGTACAGGCAAAGTTTCCCCTGATGGTCGTTCAATAACGCGTCCCGGATGATGCCGTACAGAGGTGCCAGACCTGAGCCTGTCGCAATCAGTAGAACGTTCTGTTTTATATTGCCCGGAACATAAAAACAATCGCCTGCCGCCTCGGATATTGTGATCTGATCACCGGCCTCAAGATTGTCAAAAATCCAGTTGCTCACAAGGCCGCCGGGCACTTTTCTCACATTGAGAAAGAGTTCGTCTTCAAGAGCGGGAACGCTTGCCAGCGAATAGCAGCGAACCGTCACATCATCCTTGTACAGATTGATGAATTGACCTGCCTTGTATTCGAAGGAGTGAGATGGTTTGAGCCTGATGCCGAGAATGTCCGCGTTGAGAAGTGCGATATCGGTAACACGGGCGCTGAGCTTGCCTGGCCCTGCATCGGGCAGGACGACTTCGATGTCATTTTCCGGATAACAGGAACAGGCCAGGAAATAATTCTGTGCGGCAAGCGTCGGTTTCAGTCCTGCGCGCGCCTTCTCGGGCACTTCGCCGTTGATGCTGCGCATCAGACAGCTTTGGCAACTGCCTGCGCGGCATGAGGAGGGTATATGAACACCCTGGGCAGTCAGACAATTGAGAACGGAGTTGTTCCCGCATTCATAAGACCGCCCGCCATAGGTTACTTTGGCCATAGGTGTTTTTAGCTTATTTGCCCAGCACGTCGGCTCTGGTGCTTTCAGCAATTGCAGCCGCCTGTGCAATCAGATGCCCCGGTACGTTCAACTCCGTGAGGGTTGCGCCCAGATTTTCCATCACAGCATCAAAGTGGCTGTCGTTAAGACCCTGTGCCACAAGGTGCGCATGACCTTTTCTCATGTCGGCGCCGGTGTAATTGTGCGGCCCGCCGAACGCCATCGTCAGAAAGGCTTTTTGCTTGGCTGCCTGCTTGTCCATATCAACACCAGCGAAAAAACGCTTGATGCGATCATCCTGCAAAACCTTGCGGTAGAAAATATCCACTGCGGCGTTAACAGCACCTTCACCACCAATTTCTTCAAACAGACTCATCGTCATTCTCCAGGTTATTCAGGGCAGATGCCCTCACGATTAGATAAACCTAAAAACCCTTTTTCATCCACGAAATGCACGATAGTCACAAAACGAATCAATAAGTTACATGAAATCACCGAATCACCTGTCGGGTGACACTATCAATAACGGTATGCATTTGAATCTGCTGCGAGTTATCGCCCACTGGGCAATATCCCTGCTAAAACCGTTTCGTGTAGTTCGTGGACAATAGCTTTTTTAGGATAAACAGTTCACGGGATGCATCGTCATGCTCGACCCTATGATGCATTCCAAATGCATGTTATTGCCCGCAAGCCTCAAAGTCAAGAAGAAAACGAGGGGAAAACACACAATTCATTACGATTTATAAGGGTATGCTATATTGTCGGTTGAGTTATCGGTGGGTGGAGCAATTGTTCCAAATCGGCAATTTTCCTTGAGGGATTTGAATTGAAGAATAACCAGCCAGTTACGCAACGCGAAGTCGATTACAACGAAGCGGATGTGTTTGTAACCCGAACCGATCTCAAGGGCGTTATCACCGATGCAAATGAGTCATTTTGTCGTGTTGTCGGTTTTTCTAAAGATGAGCTGGTCGGCAAAAGTCACAATGTGGTGCGTCACCCGGATATGCCTGAATGGGCGTTCAAGAGCTTGTGGGATACGGTAAAGTCCGGCCATCCCTGGCGCGGCATCGTTAAAAACCGCTGCAAGAATGGTGATCATTACTGGGTGCGTGCTACCGTGTCGCCGATCCTGAGCCAGGGGCAGGTCACAGGCTATTTGTCATTGCGCAAGAAGCCTGCGCGACAGGAAATTACGCAGGCAGAGGCACTTTACCGGGCTTATCCGCATGCGGCGCCGAAAACCGGCTTGTCCGTCGGGAAATGGTTCGGTCGACTGAGCATGCAGTTAAAGATGTCGTTGCTGATCCAACCCCTGATGCTCATCCTGTTGTCATTTGGCACCTACGCGATCTATCTGGAAATAAAAACATCCATTCTGGACGACGCGATCGAGAAGGGCGAGGCTGTCGCCATGCAGGTGATCGATGGTGCCAATATGTTGATGGTCACCGGGGCAATTTCGGACACGGCTAGTCGCCAGTTATTGATTAAAAAAATCACCGAAGGGCAGAGTCTTTCGTCATTGCGTCTCATGCGCACCGAGCATGTGGTGAAGCAGTATGGCCCGGGATTGCCGGAAGAACATCTGGACGATCCTTTGGTCAAGTCGACCATCGAGGCCTCCGTCAAGGCGGGCAAATCCATCTCTTACACACGGGTCCATGACGTAAATGGCAAGCCGATGCTGCGCATCATTACCCCTTATATCTCAACTCATGATTTTCATGGCACGGATTGTCTCAGTTGCCACCAGGCTGAAGTGGGCAGCTCTAATGGTGCCTCCGATATGACAATTGACCTGTCGGCGGAATATAACCGTTTAAACAACATGGTGGCGCAGATCGTCGTCGGACAAATCGTATTGCAGATTGCCCTGTTTTTTATTATCGGATGGGCTTTGAAGCGCTACATCGTCAAACCTGTTACCGACGTGTGCGCGCATCTAAACGAAATTTCAGAGGGCAATTTTTCCAGACTGGTCGATATTGACGGACGCGATGAAATCGGTAACTTGTTGTGTGCCACGCAGACCAACAAGGTGTTGATGGGAGCGGTTATTGAACAGATCGAGTCTGCTGTCAGGGAAATCGACAAAAATGCCACACACCTCTCGCATGCAGTCGGGGATGCGTGCGCTTCATCGAGTGTGCAATCCGAGGCTTCACACAATATGGCTTCCGGGATTGAGGAAATATCGGTCAGCATTGAACATGTCGCCGAAAACGCCGGCAACGTGCGCGAGGCATCCGACGTGTCTGCGCTGGCCGCAAGGAAGGGCGGGGCGACGGTAAGCGAAGTCATTACCGACATGGCGTCGATCGGCATCGAGGTGTTGGCAGCATCAGATGCTGTGAAGCTTCTGGGCGAGCGCTCCGCGCAAATTGACGGGATCGTGAAGACGATCAGGGAGATCGCCGATCAGACTAATCTGCTGGCACTCAACGCAGCAATCGAAGTCTCGCGGGCAGGAGAGCAGGGGCGCGGGTTCGCGGTCGTGGCCGATGAAGTCAGGAAGCTCGCGGAAAAGACCTCAAGCAGTACGGCCAGCATCGCTCTTGTCGTAGAGGGTATCGGTCAGGGAACTCAGGATACGATACGCATGATCGATGCTGTCGTTGAGAAAGTTCATAATGGCGAACATATGGTCAGTGCGGCGGGGGATGCAATCGCTGAAATTGCGCAGGGGGCCGACAAGGTGATGAGCGGCGTGTCCGACATAACACAGGCGCTTCGGGAGCAGAGCATTGCCAACCGGGATATCTCTTTGCAGGTCGAGAAAATTGCGCAGATGGCTGAGCAGAACAAGGCTTCGATCATGCGCGTCGATGATTCCGTGAAGACGCTCGAATCTCTTTCGGGCGGGCTTAAAAAACTGACGAACATGTTCAGAATCTGAGCGTGTGCATCTGTCTGCGCATTAGTTTCCGCAGGCAATATTCCACAGCGCCTCTTCGGCGCTGTCAGGTTTGACCGCAGTCCATTTGCTATGAGCATTGTTGCTGTACACAAGTTCGCCCGCACCCATATTCCCGGCATGGGCTGACAGGGCAATTATTCTGGATTCACGGTCGCGGCAGTGATATTCCCGTTGAATTTTCATAGACAAATAGGTTATGTCGCCAAAATTTCGCGGGCGTTGCAGATCAAACAGTGCCCACATTCTTACTCTGTGGCGGTCGCGGTGCTGAATTCCGGCAGAATCAACATAGGCTATCTCGGCGTCGTTTTGACCGATGCTTTGCCATTCGGCCGAAGCATTTGAACTGAACAATGCAAGTATCAGCAGGAATTTACGCATGACGAATTTGTGCAGGTTGGCAAGTGTCTACACTACCACTAAATATCATGGAAACGAGATTTTGCAGTGCACTGTTGATTTTAGAAGCGTCGCGAGCCGTTGATAAAGGTCATCGGCAGCAGCTTGTCAGCCGGATGAATTATGAATATGGTGCGCCAGACACAATGAATGCGGGAAATGGGAATCGGCAATTTCATTCTCTTGAACATCTGCTTAGGGGCAGGTATTTTTCAACCTCGACATACCGGTTTCGAGACGCTGCGCTCATTTACAAGTTTACATTCCTGTTCGAGAGCCTGCATACTTTTCAGTCGCGCCCTTACCCGATCCGGTTGTGCGTCGATTAATTCGACTGATGTCCATTGCAATCGACGTTGCGCAAGCAATCACAATTATCGATTAGCTGTCGCCCATTCAGCAACTCCGTCGCGCAGATGAACGGCCGAGTAGCCTTCCTGCCTGAGTAATTCGACGGCATCCACTGCCATCAGACAATAGGGGCCGCGACAGTACGCAACAATCGAGCGGTCTTTGGGTAATTCTGCCAGACGTTGACGAAGCTCTTCCAGCGGGATCGACCGGGCGAACGGCAGATGTGCGGTCAAGTATTCTTCTGCCGGTCGCACATCGAGTACCACCACTTCACCTTTGCGCGCTGCCTTCAACAGGCTGTCACGGTCGCTGGGGATCATGTCGCCCGGTTGCGTGGCGATCATCTGCAATGCCAATTGCAATTCGACCAGACGTTCTTCCGCCAACGTATGGATTTGTACCCACAGGTCGGCCACCGACTTATTGGCAAGCCGGTAAAGAATATTTTTTCCTTGTCTTTCGGTTTCGACCAGTTGTGCCATGCGCAACTCGCGCAAATGCGAGCTGGTCAGCTTCACGCTGATGGAGGCTGCGCGCGCCAGCGTTTCCACGGTCTTTTCTCCCTGACAAAGCAACTCGATCAGCTCCAACCGCTTGGGGCTGGAGAAAACTTTGCCTATCCGTGCCACCTGTTCGTATAACAGGTCTTTGATGTTGCGTGCGTCTTTCATTTAAACAATCCATTGAATAGCAGAATATACAATTGCAACTTTAAATCATATTGACATAAATTAACAGCACGTGCCTAATACATTCTAATAATCACTGGATTGTTAATCAATTAAGGAGGTTTCCATGAATCACCTTTATATTCTCAATGATGCACCCTACGGCGGCGAACGCACCTATAACGGCCTGCGTCTGGCGGGCGCGCTTGCCAAGCAGGAAGGCCATGCGGTACGTGTCTTTCTGATTGGTGATGCCGCGTCGGCAGCTCATCGCAACCAAAAAGTCCCGCAAGGTTTTTACAACGTCGAGGTGATGCTTGGCAACCTGGTTCGCAACGGCGGTGAAGTTGGCATCTGCGGCACCTGCATGGATGCGCGCGGTTTGAGTGACGGCGAAATTGCCGAGGGAACCCGCCGCAGCACCTTGGCGGAATTGGCCGAGTGGACGATCTGGGCGGATAAGGTTCTGGTGTTTTAATTTCAGGGAGCACGCGATGTTTTTCAAGCAACTGGCAACAAAAGAATCTTCACTGTCCTATTTTTTCGGCTGCGGCACCAAGGGCAAATCGATGGCGGTGGATGTGGTTGCAGGCGATGAAGAGTGGTATATCGAGGAGGCGAAAAAGGCGGGCGTGTCGATCAATTTTGTAATCGACACGCATGTCCATGCTGATCACTACTCCGGCGGCAGAAAGCTCGCGCAGATGGTCGGTGCGCCCTATTGCCTGCACGAATCGAACAAGGGGCGGGTTAAGTTCGAGTTTGAATCGCTGTGCGACGGCCAGTCGCTCAACCTCGGCAACGTCAAGGCGGAAGTGCTGCACACGCCCGGCCATACACCCGATAGCATCTGCCTGCTTGTAACGGACCTGCGCCGCGGCGAGTTGCCCTGGTTCGTCATTACCGGCGATACGCTGTTTGTCGGCTCCATTGGCCGACCCGACCTGCTGGGACGTGAGCGCGAGATGGCCGCTCAACTTTATGACAGTATCCATGCCAAGTTGCTGCATCTATCCAACGAAGTCGAGGTCTATCCCGGCCATCAGGCAGGCAGCGTCTGCGGTGCGGGGCTGTCAGGCAAACCGAGTTCGACCATCGGTTTCGAGAAGCATTGGAATCAGAGTTTGACTATGAGCAAGGAGGCCTTCATCGAGAGTCTGCTGCAGGAAATTCCGCCGCGCCCTGACGAAATGGACAAGATGGTTGCAGCGAACATCGCAGGTTGAGAATGACTCACGACAACTTGACTCACGGCATTCGCGCCAATCTCGACCAGTTTTTACACCAATTGCTGCAAGTCATGCTGGTGGGTTTCACCATCGGCATGATGCGCACGGTGGTGCCGGCATTGTCCGAATCCGAATTCGGCGTGCCAAAAAACTCTTTCATGTTGCTTACCGCATTTGTGGTGGCATTCGGTCTTGTTAAAGGCACGCTCAATTTTGTGGCTGGACGACTGTCTGAGCGCATCGGTCGCAAGAAGGTATTGCTGCTCGGATGGTCTGCGGCACTGCCTATTCCATTGCTGGTTTACTTTGCGCCGTCCTGGAGCTGGATTGTGGCGGCCACCGTGTTGCTAGGCATCAATCAGGGATTGACCTGGTCGATGACACAGACCTCCAAGCTCGACATTACGCGCGCCGATCAACGCGGGCTGACTATTGGCCTGAACGAATTTTCAGGTTATGTCGGGCTGGCACTGGCGGGCATTATCACCGCCTATTTGGCTGCCATGCTCGGTGCGCGTACCGGATTGCTGGTGTTCGGCATGACGACTGTATTGCTCGCCATCCTGCTTAACTTGCTGTGGGTTAAAGACACACTACCCTGGGCAAAAAGTGAGGCGGCCAAACACAAGGCGGGTATCAGCTCCGGCCCCGTCCCGCGTTATCCTGCCAACATCAGCGCGAAGCCGACGACATGGGAAGTGTTCACGCTGGTATCGTGGCACGACAAGCGCCTGGCGGCGATAAGCCAGGCAGGTATGGTAGAAAAATTTGTAGATGCGCTGGTATGGGTGTTTTATCCGGTGTTCTTATACCAGCGCGGCCTGAGTCTGCCGGAGATCGGCTGGATCGTCGGCATCTATGGCTTCGTCTGGGGTGGCTCGCAATTTTTCACCGGCAAGCTGTCCGACCATATCGGGCGTCATAAACCCAACGTGTGGGGCATGTGGATATGCGGTACGGGCGTCGCAATGATGCTACTGAATGAAGGCATGGCATGGTGGTCTCTCTGTGCCGCCGTGTCAGGTTTCGGCATGGCGTTGTTGTACCCGAATCTGTCTGCCGCCATCGCCGATATTTCCCATCCGAACTGGCGCGGCTCGGCCATCGGTATCTACCGCTTCTGGCGCGATCTAGGTTATGGCATCGGTGCGCTGGGATTGGGTATCACCGCTCACTTCAGTGGCACAGTAGAAACTGCATTCTGGTTCGTGGCGATATCGATGTTCCTGTCGGGTGCCGTTCTGTTGATGTTTGGTGAAGAGACTCATCCACGCATCAATCCGGCCCGGGTGACGCCAACAGCAGAGGTCAAGTCAAATAATTGATGTGCGTGTGATCTCCCGGCAGCCGCCTGGTAGTCGCGGCGGCCTCTGCACCAGCTATGGTTTCAAACCCTGGTATCTGCGCAAATACCGATAGTATCGCAGCAAGCTGCTGGCAAAGAACTTCGCGTCGGCTAAAGGTCAGATTAACTTACTGGTGGATGAAATTCTGCTGGGAGATGATGCGGCAGCCATCAAGGGCTGCTGCGCTTGCACATGCCATGCAGCAAATGAAAATGGGCAATTCAAATCAACTGCCTGCATTCATTCCTGATTGGTGCGCTCGGCGGGAGTCGAACCCACGACCCTTGGCTTCGGAAACCAATACTCTATCCAGCTGAGCTACGAGCGCGTATGTTGAAGCTGCTTTGGACGCCGCAGCCGATAAAATCAGTCCGGCGTCTTTCAAAAGCCTGCGCAGCATAGCGGTTTTTGTCTGTTTCGTCCATGACGGCAGTTTGAATATGCCGGTAGAATTGCAAAAAGTGCTATCTTCACACCTTTCCAACGCAAAGTTTATATGTCTGAGTCGCAAGATGCCATCCGCAGTCTGTTGCAACAGGTGCACTCCATCGCGGTGCTGGGGCTCTCGCCCGACGAGTCGCGCCCGAGTTTCCGGGTGGCGCGCGGCTTGCAAGGTCTGGGATATCGCATTATTCCGGTGCGCCCTGCAACGACTGAAGTGCTGGGCGAGCGAGCCTACCCTGATTTGGAAAGTCTGCCCCGGTTGCCGGATATTGTGGATGTATTTCGTGCCGCTGAGCATGTGCCTGACATCGTTGAGAGTTGCATCAAACTGGGCATCAAACGCATCTGGCTGCAGGAGGGAGTTGTCCACGAAGCGGCGGCGCAGCGTGCACGGGAGGCCGGCATCACCGTGGTGATGGATCGTTGTCTGTGGCGCGAGGCCCTGGCGCTATGAGCGAAGCGCTGTCGCGTTGCGCCTGGGCCGGAAATGATGCGCTGTACCGGCACTATCACGACACGGAATGGGGCGTCCCTCTTCATGATGACCCCCGTCTGTTCGAGTTCCTGATTCTGGAAGGCGCCCAGGCCGGTTTGAGCTGGATTACCATATTGAAGAAGCGCGAAAATTATCGTGTCGCATTTGATCATTTCGATGCGATGCGCATTGCGGCTTATGATACGAATAAAATAGAATCGCTGCTGCAAAATGCGGGTATCGTGCGCAACCGCCTGAAAGTGCAATCTGCCATCGCTAATGCGCAGCAATTTTTGCATGTACAGGACGAATTCGGCAGTTTCGCCACCTTTCTCTGGCAGTTCGTGGACGGGGTTCCCGTGCAAAATAACTGGCGCAGTCTGAGCGAGGTTCCTGCGAGTACCAGGCAGTCAGACGCAATGAGCCGTGAGTTAAAGCGCCGCGGCTTCAAATTCGTCGGCACGACGATTTGCTATGCCCTGATGCAGGCAACCGGCATGGTCAATGACCATACGGTGAATTGCTTTCGCCATGAAGAATTGAGCCGTAAAGGTTAAATAAGTGAGGGTTTCAGAATGCGGTTGAAATTTACCAAGATGCACGGTGCCGGCAACGATTTTGTGGTGCTGGACGGCATACGCCAGCACATTTCGTTAACTCAGGAGCAGTTGCGTCTGCTGGCTGACCGGCATTTCGGCGTGGGCTGCGACCAGATCTTGCTGGTCGAAAAACCGCATGATCCGAGTGCCGACTTTCGCTATCGTATCTTTAACGCCGACGGCGGTGAGGTCGAGCAGTGCGGCAACGGCGCGCGCTGCTTCGTGCGTTTCGTGCATGATCAGAAATTGACCCACAAGCCCGAGATCGTGGTCGAGACACACAACGGCCTGATTCGTCCTCGTCTGGAAGAAGACGGGCGTGTTGTGGTGAACATGGGCGCCCCCGTCTTCGTGGCGGAGCGCATTCCATTTACAGGCGGTGCAGTGGAAGTGACTCAACCGCTGATCGTTGCAGGCGAGACGCTATTGATCAGTGTGATATCGATGGGCAATCCGCATGCTGTGCAGGTCGTCGAGGATGTTGCCGCGGCGGAAGTGGCAAGACTGGGGCCGCTGATCGAGCATCACCCGAGTTTCCCCAAACGCGTCAACGTCGGTTTCATGCAGATTATGGACCGGCAGCATGTGCGCCTGCGCGTCTTTGAACGCGGCACAGGTGAGACGCTATCCTGCGGAACAGGAGCCTGTGCGGCCGTGGTGGCCGGAATCCGGCGCGGCTTGCTCGATAGTCCGGTAACGGTCGCAACGCACGGCGGAACCCTCTCTATCGCCTGGAATGGCGAGGACAATCCGGTATTGATGACAGGGCCTGCGATCAGTGTATTCACGGGCGAAATTAATTTATAAGGTATGATTATGAGATCTGAAGACGTTGCACATTATTTGTTGAACACGCCGGAGTTTTTCGAAGAGCACCTCGAAACGCTGACGCAAATCACGCTGCCGCATCCGCATGGCGGACGTACGATTTCGCTGGGCGAGCGGCAGTTGCTGGCCTTGCGCGAGAAGAACAAGGGGCTGGAAAAGAAGCTGCATGACATGCTCGGGTTCGCCCGGGAAAACGAGGCGCTGCAACTCAAGGTGCATGAATTTACCAATGCGTTGTTTGCTGCCCGTGATTTGGCTACCTTGCAGGAGATGATCCCGCACCTGTTGCGCGACATTTTTTCTGTGCCGCATGCGGTTCTGCACCTGTGGCAAACCACCCCGCCCGGTATCGAGTTGCTGACGTTTGCCGATGAGAAGTTGCAGCCGGTTTGCGCGCATCAGGCAATTGAGAATACCGCCGACTGGTTTGGCGAATGCGCTGCTCAATTGCAGTCATTCGCCTATCTGCCGCTGCATGCGGGGAGCGAGTCCATCGGCCTGCTGGTGCTGGCGAGTGAAGACAAGCAACGCTTCTATCCGGAAATGGGCGCGTTATTTTTGAACCGTATCGCCGAAACGGTGGGAAGCGCGCTGCATCCATATCTCGATCACTAACATGGCGGATGCAGCCACGCCTGTCCTGAGCAAAGTCGAAGGGCCTGTCGACGGAACGAAGCAGAAATATTTGCAGGGTTATCTGGCGTGGCTGCGTTTCGAGAAGCGCTATTCAGCGCTGACAGCCGAAAATTACGCACGCGATCTTGAAAAACTGTTCGAACTGAGCGGTCAGACATCTCTTCGCGATATCAAGGTGTATCAGATTCGCCGCTACATCGCGCAACTGCACAGCGGCGGGCTGGGCGGGCGTTCGATTTCCCGGTTGTTGTCGGCCTGGCGAGGCTTCTATAACTATCTGCTGCGCGATCACGGCTTCACCGATAATCCCTGTGTCGGCTTGCGTGCACCCAAGTCGGCCAAGGCCTTGCCGCAGGTACTCTCGCCTGATCAGGCGATGCGCATGGTCGATTTGCCGGTCGATACGCCTGAGGCGATACGCGACAAGGCGATGTTCGAATTGTTTTATTCCTCCGGCCTGCGGCTGGCTGAACTGGTGGACTTGAATCCGGAACAGCTGGATTTAACCGGGGGTGAGGTGCGCGTGACCGGCAAGGGCAGCAAGACGCGCATCGTGCCGCTCGGTGGCTTTGCCATTCAAGCGTTGCAAGCCTGGCTTGCCGTGCGAGCCCAGCTGGCCAATGCAAACGAGAGTGCCTTGTTTGTCGGCGCGCGCGGCGCACGTATCTCGCCGCGGGTCGTGCAATTGCGCATGAAGCAGTGGGGCATCAAACAGGGCATCACCAGCAACGTGCATCCGCATGTGTTGCGCCACTCGTTTGCCACCCATGTGCTGCAATCTTCGGGTGATCTGCGCGCCGTGCAGGAAATGCTGGGTCACGCCAGCATCTCCACCACACAGGTTTATACTCACCTCGATTTTCAATATTTGAGCAAAATTTACGACGCGGCTCATCCGCGCGCCAAGAGAAAAACATGACCGATAAAAAGCCAAGTAGCGCTAACAAAAGACCGTCCACGCCGCACCGTGCATCCCAGGGCAATCGTGATTTCCGTAAACGCACTCAACGCGACGCGCGTCCGCAAGCTTTGCCTGCGAGCCGCAGCGTACCCGCGGTCGGTAATGCCGATGCGCAAGCCGCGATTGTCCTGAAGGCGGGGCGCGAGAAGTCGTTGCAGCGCCGTCACCCCTGGGTCTTCTCGGGTGCGGTCGAACGCATCGACGGTGCGCCTGCCAGCGGAGATACGCTGCCGGTACTCGATGCGAACGCTCAGTTTCTCGCCTGGGCCGCCTATAATTCGGGATCGCAGATCACCGCACGCGTCTGGTCGTGGAATCCGGATGAATCGATCGACGCTGATTTCTTCCGCCGTAAAATTGCTGTCGCGATAGCCGGACGCAAAGAACTGGGGCTGGAAAAAGACAGCAGCGGCATGCGCCTGATACACGCCGAATCGGATGGATTGCCGGGGCTTGTCGTCGATCAATACGGCGATGTAATCGTGATGCAGATCGGCAGTGCGGGTGCGGAACGCTGGCGCGAAACGATTGCGGACAGTTTGCTTGAACTGTGCAAGCCTGCCTGTATTTACGAGCGATCCGACTTCGACTCGCGCACGCTGGAAGGCCTGGAGTTGCACAACGGTGTGTTGCGCGGCACCTTGCCTGAAACTGTCGAAGTCGTCGAACACGGACTGCGTTTCGGCGTAGATGTGGCAGAGGGGCAGAAGACCGGCTTCTATCTTGATCAGCGCGACAACCGTGCGTTGACGGAGACGCTGTCCTCAGGGCGCGATGTGCTCAACTGTTTCTGCTATACCGGCGGCTTCTCGTTGTACGCGTTGCGCGGCGGTGCCAAGTCGGTGCTGTCGATGGATGCATCGGGTGATGCGCTGCGCATCGCGGAAGCTAACCTGACCCGCAACGGGCTTGATGCCTCTCGCGCCGAATGGCAGGAGGCGGATGTATTTGTTGCACTGCGTAAACTGCGCGATCAGGGCAAGACTTTCGATCTGATTATCCTCGATCCGCCCAAGTTCGCCCCTACCGCAGCCTTCGCCGAGAAAGCCGCGCGCGGCTATAAGGACATCAACCTGCTGGGCTTCAAGCTGCTACGTCCGGGCGGTCTGCTGTTCACCTATTCCTGTTCGGGCGGCATCAACGAAGAACTGTTCCAGAAAATTATCGCAGGCGCAGCGCTTGATGCGGGCGTGGATGCGCAGATCATCCATCACCTGCACGCAAGTCCCGACCATCCGGTGCTGCTGAGCTTCCCCGAAGGCGCGTATCTAAAAGGATTGGTGCTGAGAGTGGCCTGACGGCGTGAGAAGGGAGAAGGGAGAAGGGAGAAGGGAGAAGGGAGAAGGGAGAAGGGATACTTGTCACACTTGTACGACTGTTTGTAATAGATTGATTACGATGGATGTTTAATGTAGTAATGACCCTGCCTTTACGCACCTTGAGGAGGTTTTGTTATGTTTACTGGGAGCAATCGTTAGATGAGTTACAACGCAAAAGTATTTAATGTGATGATCGCATCTCCCGGGGATGTTGCTTCGGAGCGGTCTATTGTTCGTGATGTTATCTATGAATGGAATGCAGTCCATTCAAAATTAAGAAGTATAGTTCTTCTTCCAATTGGCTGGGAATCTCATTCTTCACCTGAAATGGGTAGCTGTCCACAAGAGATTATCAATGGCCAAGTCTTAGAAAAATGCGATCTTTTAATTGGTGTTTTCTGGACCAGGATTGGAACCCCTACCAGCGAATATGAAAGTGGTACAGTCGAAGAAATAGTAAAGCACATCGAAGCTGGAAAGCCAGCTATGCTTTATTTTTCCAGCCAACCGGTGGCCTTGGACACAGTCGATCCTGAACAGGTCGCCAAGTTGAAGCAATTTAAAGAGTCCTGTAGAAGCAAAGGGTTGTATGAGAGTTACGATAGTCATTCTGACTTTAAAGAAAAATTCTATCGTCATTTACAACTGAAAGTTAACGAACACCCATTATTTAAAAATATCGAGGCAGTGTCTACCGAGAAAATATTTGAATCAAAAACTGAACTGCCACCGTTAGGCAATGAATCACGTATTTTATTGAAAGAGGCAAGCTTAGATCCGCGTGGAAATATTCTGCATATGCGGCATATGGGAGGGGTAATTATTCAAGCAAATGGCAAAAATTTTATTACATCAAACGAGCGCAGAGAGGTTGCTAAATGGGAATCAGCCTTTGATGAGCTAATCAATAAAGGCCTTTTAGTTGCGCGCGGGAATAAAGGTGAGGTATTTGAGGTAACCAACTTGGGCTATCAGATAGCCGATATGATCCAGCTATAAACACAAGCTGAAAAATGAGCCGACACCTCCCTTTTATCAATGCCTGTCTGTTCAGAGAAACGCGCCGGGAGAAATCGCGAAACGCGTTGCCAGCACTTTGGCCTGTCGGGCATTGATGCCTCGCTTGCCGTTTAGAATCTCGCTGACTACCGACTGGCTGCCCAAGTCGCCAGCCAAATCCTTTTGCTGCAAGTTGTTTTGCTCCATCAGCAATCGCAGTACCTCGCGTGGTTCGGCGTCGCTAATGGGATAGTGGCGCTCTTCGTAAGCTGCGATGATGTCGCCCACGATTTCCAGCAAGTCAGCCAGAGGATGCTCTTCATTGTCGCCGATCTCGTCCGCCAGACTATTCATCAGGCGAACCATATGGTCGTATTGCGTCTGGTTGTGAATCGCCGACAGGCCGAGGCGCTGCTGGAGGTCACCCCAGATTTGAGCAATTGAACTGTCTACTGTCTGTTCGGATTTTTCTTCTTGCGCAAGGCTCATTTGCCGCTCCTTTTTCGTTGCTGCTTGTTCCAGTCATCATATTCCGCATGGCTAAACACATGCCTGAGGTACACCTTGCTGCGGTTAAAATGAATCACAGCAATGACCCGGAAGCCTGCGCCGATATCAAACACTACAAACTCTCCGGCTTTGTCAGCGGAATTGAATGTATTACGAATATCTGCGAATGTACTCCACGCTCGGCCGCTTTATGCCAAGCCTCCATCGGCTTTTTGGCGGGCGGGTGTTTGATCCAGAAATCAACCAATACTTTGCGTGAAATGATGTGCATGGCGCATCATATCGCAATTCGCGATGCAGTCAAGTTCGGTATGGTTGGTCGCCTGCGTTCGGTGTGCAGGGCGGCAGGGGATAGGTGAATTTGCTGCGCGGAAACAAAAGCGGCGACATGTCGCCGCACTCCATAAATTTGCCGGGCTTAACCTGGCAAACATTCGATCAGGCCGGGGTTTTGGGTGCGAAGGTGAATGCGTCCGAATAGAAGAAATCGTTCGGCAGCCCGCGCGTGGTGGTGAAGTCGGTGTGTGCGGCTTCAACGACCACGGGTGCGCCGCAGGCGTAGATTTCATGCGCCGACAGGTCGCTGTAGTCGTCCAGCACGGCCTGATGGACGAAGCCGGTGCGGCCTTGCCAGTTGTCTTCAGGCGCCGCGTCGGAGAGCACCGGCGTGAATACGATGCCCTGCGCTTCCCATTGTTTGGCCAGATCCAGCATGTACAGATCGGATAACTTGCGCGCGCCCCAGTAGAAATGCATAGGACGCTTGAAACCGATGTACAGCGCGTGTTCGATGATGGCCTTGATCGGCGCAAAACCGGTGCCGGAGGCGACGAAAATGATGGGCTTGTCGGAATCTTCGCGCAGGAAGAAGGTGCCCAGAGGACCCTTGAAACGCAGGATGTCGCGCTCCTTCATCTCCTCGAACACGTGATGGGTGAACGCGCCGCCGGCGATGTTGCGGATATGCAGTTCAAGAAAATCATCGTTGTGAGGCGCATTGGCCAGCGAAAAGCTGCGCGGCTTTTGATCCTTGAGCAGAATATCGATGTATTGACCGGACAAAAACTGCAGACGCTCGTTGGCGGGCAGCTTGAGTTTGAGCACCATCACATCTTCTGCGAGCTTTTCCATGCTGTGTACGCGGCATGGCATGGTCTTGACCTGAATATCCTTGACCGCACTCACTTCCTTGCATTCGATCACCAGATCAGATTTGGGTTTTGCGCAGCAGAACAGTGCGAGGCCGTTTGCCTTGTCGGCTTCCGTCAACGCATGACCCTGAGCCTTGCCGTGATCCACTTCGCCTTGCAATATTTTCCCCTTGCACACGCCACACACGCCATCGCGGCAGCTGTAAGGTAGCGTATAACCGTGCCTGAGAGCGGCTTCGAGTATGGTTTCGTTGTCGAGGATGGGAAACTGGTGGCCGCTGGGCTCAATTGTGGTTTGATGGGTCATGATAAAAGCTGTGTAGAGTAGGTTTACGCGAAAACACGGATTTTAACGCATAATTCGACTATGAAACGAATACTCATTGTTGGCTGTGGGGGAATAGCCCGTTGCACCATTCCTCTGCTCACCCGCCGCTATCGCGTGTATGCGCTGGTGCGCAAGCCGTGCGAGGATTTGCGCAGTCTCGGCGTCATTCAGATCGTCGGCGATCTGGATGACAGGGGCAGTCTTGCGCGCATTCGCGGGCTTGCCGATGTTGTACTGCACCTCGCACCGCCGCCAGCCAAGGGAGATGTCGATACCCGCACGCGCAATCTGCTCGCAGCTTTAGGGCGGAGGGTGAAGCGTCTGGTCTATATCAGCACCAGCGGCGTGTACGGCGATTGCAAGGGGGCGCGGGTAGAAGAGACGCAGGCGCCCAATCCGCAATCCGACAGAGCCGTTCGGCGGGTGGATGCAGAGCGACAGATCCGTGACTGGGCCAGGCGAAACGACGTGAATGCGAGCGTATTGCGCGTGCCGGGAATCTACGCGGCAGACCGTCTGCCATTGGCGCGTTTGCGCGCGGGTGATCCCGCTATCGTGGCGGATGAGGATGCCTATACCAATCACATCCATGCGGATGATCTGGCGCGTATCTGTGTGGCGGCGCTGCAAAGGGCCAGGCCTTGCCGCATCTATCACGCAAGCTGCGAGAGTCATTTGAAAATGGGGGAGTATTTCGATCTGGTCGCCGATGCCTTCAACTTGCCTCGTCCGCCTCGCCTGTCTCGCGCAGAAGTGCAGGCTGCGGTATCGCCGGCGATGTATTCGTTCATGAACGAATCGAGAAGGTTGACCAACAATCGCATGAAGCGCGAATTGAAAGTTAAGCTGCGTTACCCGACCGTGGCAGATTTTCTTGCACGGCGTTGAAAACAAAAAGGCCGGATTGCTCCGGCCCTGTTGATATTTAAAAGCATTTATCCACGAAACACACGAAAGGCACTAAACAAACCAAAAGATTTTCTTCGCACAGCAATTCAACTTTTTAGTTAAAAGCCAGCAGATTAAGTTTTCGTGTTTTTTGCGAGCAGCCGCTATGCTGCTTTGTCTGCCTAACCCGTTTCGTGACTTTCGTGGACAGCTGCATTACTGGATTCCGGCATGTGCCGGAATGACACTGCCGTGTCAGCTTGCCTGCATTTCCAGCATCAGATGGTTGATTCGCTTGACGAATCCGGCAGGATCGTCGAGTTGGCCGCCTTCGGCAAGCAAAGCCTGATCGAACAGCACGGCCGCCCAGTCATCGAAATGCTGAGTTTCCGCCTTCAGACGGATCACGACCGGATGCTGAGGATTGATTTCCAGAATCGGCTTCGATTCAGGTATCTTCTGCCCGGCAGCCTTGAGCATGCGCGCCATGTTGCCGCTCATGTCGTCTTCGTCCGCGACCAGACACGCAGGGGAATCGGTCAGGCGGTGCGTGACGCGCACTTCCTTCACACGCCCCGTCAGACTGGCTTCAATCCTGGCTGTCAGATCCTTGTGTTCGGTCGCCTGCTTTTCCTGATCCTGTTTCTCGGCTTCGTCCTCTAACGCGCCCAGATCGAGGCCGCCCTTGGCAACCGACACCAGGGATTTTTCCTTGAATTCGGTCACTGAGCCGACTACCCATTCATCCACGCGTGCGGTGAGCAGCAGCACTTCGATGCCCTTCTTGCGGAATACTTCCAGATGCGGGCTGTTCTTGGCCGCGTTAAACGTTTCGGCAGTGATGTAGTAAATCTTGTCCTGACCTTCTTTCATCCGGCCGATATACTCGCTGAGCGATACGGTTTCGTCAGGCGTGTCGGAATGGGTCGAGGCGAAACGCAACAGGCCTGCGATTTTTTCCTTGTTGGCGAAATCGTGACCCGCGCCTTCCTTGATGACCTGACCGAACTCGCCCCAGAACTTGGCGAATTTCTCTGTCTCGTTGGCAGCCATGTCTTCCAGCAGACCCAGCACCTTCTTGGTACAACCTTCGCGGATCGCCTTGATGTCCTTGGATTCCTGAAGAATCTCGCGGGATACGTTCAGCGGCAGATTGTTGGAGTCGACGATGCCGCGCACGAAGCGCAGATAGGACGGCAGCAACTGTTCCGCATCGTCCATGATGAACACGCGCTTAACGTAAAGTTTGATGCCGTGCTGGGCGTTGTGGTCCCACATGTCGAACGGTGCGCGCCCTGGAATGTAGAGCAATTGCGTGTATTCCTGACGGCCTTCCACGCGGGCATGCGTCCATGCCAGCGGGTCTTCATAGTCGTGACCGACATGCTTGTAGAACGCCTTGTACTCGTCTTCTGAAATGTCGTTCTTGGAACGTGCCCAGAGTGCTGAGGCCTGGTTTACGGTTTCATCTTCTTCTGTGGTGACCTGAGCGTTGTCTTTCCACTCTTCCTTCTTCATCACTATAGGCTGGACGATGTGATCGGAATACTTGCGTATGATGGAGCGGATCTTGTGGCCGGAGAGCAGATCGTCCTGATCTTCGCGCAGATGCAACGTGATGCTGGTGCCGCGCTGCGTCTTTTCAACCATCTCGATGGAGAATTCGCCGCCGCCATCCGATTCCCAGGAAACGCCCTGGTCAGTGGTTTCACCGGCGCGGCGGGTTGTGACCACCACCTTGTCGGCAACGATAAACGCGGAATAGAAACCCACGCCGAACTGACCGATCAGTCCTGCGTCCTTTTGCTGGTCGCCGGAAAGTCTTGAGAAAAATTCGCGCGTGCCCGATTTTGCAATCGTGCCCAGGTTATTGATGACTTCGTCGCGGTTCATGCCGATGCCGTTGTCGCTGATCGTCAGCGTGCGGGCTTCCTTGTCAAAACCGATCGAAATTTTCAGCTCGGAATCGTTTTCGAACATCGCATCGTTGTGCAAGGCCTCGAAGCGCAGTTTGTCGCATGCATCCGAGGCATTGGATACCAGTTCGCGCAGGAAAATTTCGCGATTTGAATACAACGAGTGAATCATCAATTGCAGAAGTTGCTTTACTTCTGTCTGAAATCCCATCGTTTCGCGATTAGTGCTTGCAGTCATACCAGTCCTTTTCATGTTTGGATAGAATAGCGGTTAATGTGAAACCGAAGACCGTTGCCCTCTCCCCCGCTCGGGGAGGGGTGAGTAGGAAGAGAGGGGCGGTTGTTTCACGGGCGCGCCGTGAATGTCAGATGGAGTTTGTTTTCAGAATTTCAAGAGGGTGTACGCGAAACGCCTCTATCATTTGGGAAACTGATTGCTGGTCACGATGAGTTTATCCAGCATCCGGGCCGCTGCGCCGCTGGCGATGACTTCCGATGCGCGTGTGATGCCCTCGGCAAGCGTAGCGCTCCTGCCCGAGACGTAAATCGCAGCACCCGCGTTAAGCGTCACGATATCGCGGGGTGCGCCGGGTTCGTTGTTCAGAACGCCTTTGAGCATCGCGCAGGCCTCATCTGCATTGGCTACGCGCAGCAACTCGTTGGAGGCACGGGATAAGCCAAACTGTTCGGGTGTCACTGTGTATTCGTTGATTTCGCCGTCTTTTAATTCTGCAATGTATGTGTTTGAATTTATTGATATTTCATCCATGCCGTCCGCGCCGTGAACCACCAGCACATGGCGGCTGCCCAGGCGTTGCAACACGCGCGCCATGATGCCGACCAGATCGGGATGAAATACGCCCAGCACCTGATTGTCGGCACCGGCAGGATTGGTCAGCGGCCCCAGTACGTTGAACATGGTGCGTACGCCCAGCTCGCGGCGCACCGGCGCTGCGTATTTCATCGCGCCGTGGAAATTGGGTGCGAACATGAAGCCGATGCCGATGCTGTCCACGCAGTGGGCGACCTGCTCCGGCGTCAGGTTGATATTCACACCGAGCTTTTCCAGCACATCCGCGCTGCCGCAGGTGGAAGACACGGAACGCCCGCCGTGCTTGGCGACGCGAGCGCCGGCTGCAGAGGCGACGAATGCGCTGGCGGTGGACACATTAAACGTACTGATGCCGTCGCCCCCGGTGCCGCAGGTATCGACCAGATGTTCGCGGTTCGTCACCGGTACCTTGGTGGCGAATTCGCGCATCACAAATGCGGCGGCGGAGATTTCGCCTACGGTTTCCTTCTTGACCCTGAGTCCTACCAGAATGCCCGCGATCTGCGCAGCGGAGACTTCGCCGCTCATGATCTGGCGCATCAGGGAGAGCATCTCGTCGTAAAAGATTTCACGCTGCTCGATCAGTCGTGTCAGCGCCTGTTGTGGTGTAATCATGGTCGACCTTCGAGAAAATTTTTCAGCATGTCGTGCCCGTGTTCGGTGAGTATCGACTCGGGGTGAAACTGCACGCCGTGGATCTCCAGCGTCTTGTGGCGCACGCCCATGATCTCGCCGTCGTCCGTCCATGCCGTGATCTCAAGGCATTCCGGCAGACTCTCGCGTTCGATCACCAGCGAGTGATAGCGCGTCGCGGTGAACGGATTGGGCAGGCCGGTGAACACGCTGCTGCTCTTGTGATGAATCAGTGAGGTCTTGCCGTGCATCAGTTGTTTTGCGTGGACGATCCTGCCGCCGAAGGCCTGGCCTATGCTCTGATGCCCCAGACACACGCCCAGAATGGGAACTTTCCCCGCGAAATGCCTGATGGTTTCAACGGAAATACCCGCTTCATTAGGCGTGCAGGGGCCGGGCGAGACCACGATGTGTTGCGGATTCATGAGTTCGATCCCATCTACCGTGATTTCATCGTTGCGATGCACTTCAACGTCCGCACCCAACTCGGCGAAATACTGCACCAGGTTGTAGGTGAACGAATCGTAGTTGTCGATCATTAACAGCATAAAAAGCCTATCTATTTGATTGTACTTGTTTTTGTGTAATGTGGCAGAGCCGCGCGCATGATGATGTCGTGAATAAAAAGGCCGCTCAGCTATTCCTGCAGCACAGTAATTATCCCACGAAAATTACAGGGCGGAGATGCGCAGCTCGCCTTTTGCCTGCTCAACCTTCAGGCGGCCCAATGCCGTCTGCCCCAGCAATACGCCGCCGGGCAGATTGCTCATCACCGCAGCATCGACATCGGTCAGGGTGAAGTCGCCTACTTTCAGCTTATGGATCACCGTTCTATATCCCATGGTTATGCCGTTGGCCGTGCTGAACTGGTGCGGCTGACCGTGTTCCAGCTTGAGCTTGTCGGCAAGCGCCTGTGGAATCGACACCATCGAAGCCCCCGTGTCTACCTGCATGCTGACAGTCGTTCCTTCGATCTCCCCGTTCACGCGATATGCCAGCGAGCGGTCTATCGGAATCACGATGGAAGCGGGTTTATAGGGGACCGCGGTAAATTCTCTGGGTGCCCAGTGCGAGACTTCGTCGGTCTGCATGCAGCGGGTGCTCTGGTAGTGCGTCCGGCCATCAGCACCCTGGCATTTGAACACGGTCTCGGCGGATGCCTCGGTGAGGGCGAATGCCAGCAAGCACGCCGGCAAGGATTTGAAAAGTTGCGCTTGATTCATGGGTCATCCTTTGTGTGATGGTCGTCGCGATTTTGGCCGTGACGACAACTATCCTAACTCATCTACTTCGGGTTCGAGCAAAAATTTCAGTTTTCCCAGCAGCCAGTTTGCCAGATAATTTTTATGACGGAAATACAGGCTGGTCTCGACCAGTTTTCCGCCCAGCAGGTGTTTGAAGTGATACGAGGTCACGCCCAATTCCATCTGCCGGTAGCCGTCCGAAGAAGTCTCGCA
>JBAZCE010000008.1:0-34527 GCA_041671105.1 Gallionella sp. | reverse complement strand
CAGCGGGGGTTGGGGGACTGTCGGCTGAAAATCGAAAAATACAACGGGAGCAATGAAATCGCACAGAAGACGGTTTATGCAAAGTTCAGGCTAGAAAACATCTGGGCGGATGGTGTCTCGGCCATCAGATTTCCGGCTGCCTATTTGATAGTTCGGGCATCTCCTTATGGCACGAACCAGCATATCCGGTTGCCATTATGAGCACCCGATAGCAGGCATTCATTCAAGCTGGACTATTTCATACGAGAATCACAATAGTCTCGACGCGTCATGTAAAAAGCAAAGAAGCTTTCGTTCAATTGTTTCAGCCGCGCCCTTTCCTCAAAGACTGTGCGACATATACCATTGCGCTCGCGTAAACCAAGACTCACTACCAGCTTATATGCCGAGCTTCCTTCACAGGCAGGAAAATCATCCTGTATCAACGTACCTGCTACTTTTTCATTCGCGCACCAGGCGGGGAACCATGTCGCATCAAGATCATCCAGATCGGCCTGACAATTGTTCCAGTCGCGCACCAGCGCTGTATCGTGCATTTCATCAACAAAGCCATCAAACTCTTGCGGTGATAACCAGGCAAATCGTAGCGTAGCGCTTCTGGCATGTTCTATTTCACCGCACCCCGCGTATCCCAATGCCAGCCAACGTTGTAGTGCTGAGCGCATATTCGCACCGGGTATCACTTTGGCTGTCCTCACGACATCATGAAATTGACCAGCACGTAAATATAGTTCGGCGGCGAAACAATGCGTCTGTTTTGGATCGATGCTAGCCTTTTCGGATAACTTAGCCAAAGATTCCCAGCACTTGCGAATCAACACATCGCTCTTTACTCCCATCACAATCGCCGCTGGAATAATCTGCTCACGAATCAGTTTTTCTTCCGTGACGATTGTTGTCGCGATATCTGACCAGTCCGGCTTAGTAACATATTCGATCCAGTGCTCAATGAAATCGCATAGCACCTGAAACTTGTTCAACGCCTCTCCATAGGGATCGACTGCCACCAATTCACGCATAGCCTGCCGCGAAGCCATATAATCAAAGCAGGCTAATGCAGCAATCAAATCATTTGCTCGCTGAACCGACTCTGAGTCAGCAAAAATATCAAGCTGCTGCATAACTGTCCTGGCAATATCAGTTAATGCAAATCAGGCCGCCATAATTTGAAAGTCAGTCACCTTGGCAATTGGGCGCACAGAGTTCTTTTCACGCCTCATTTCAACAATACCATAGTTGGACAAGGTTTTAAGTGTGCGAGAAAGATTGCTCGGTTTGCGCCCTGTCATTTGGGCCAACGATGAAATAGACTCAGGTTGTGAATTCTTGATCACATGAAGCAGCGCTCTGTTGTCGTCACTGAGCACTTCTGCCAACGATTTCATTGATGTGAACCATATTTTTGGTTCACTTAGTTTTGACTTGTATTCGCCTTTTGCAATCGCGTAGATGCGCTCACGAATTTTTTCTTGCGGCATAATGCCTATTACAATGCTTTTCATTTTTCCATCTCCTTCAATACTCTGTCTACGTCAGCGAAAAAATCCTGAAGTAATTGATAAGCATCCTTGAATTCGTAGGGCACACCTTGATCGGAAATGTGGCTTATGATCATAGGGTAAAACTTGCCCCGCATACTTGAATCGACTAAAAGGCTTGACCCCATGCGCGTTGTCGTAGCCCATAACCCGCTTGCCATTTTGTTCATGCAGCGTTAAAGCATAGCGAACACCATGTGGGATCAATGCCGTAGATTCAACGCGCCACGCATGAATCTCAACCCAAAATCCATGTTCCTGCTGAACGATATTGCCATTCAAATCAAGCAGAGTATCAACACCCTTGTCTTTATGCACGGCATAGTATATCAACTGATGATAATGTTAGCCCGTATCAAAATCTTAAATATTGGCCTGAAGTCAGACATAAAGAAAGTCAAGCGAACTTCCGGTACCGAGCAGTTATTCATCCTTGCTGGCCGCCGGCCCTGAAGCCGTCGCTGGCAACGCATAAATCCACATATCCAAACCCGACTTAATTTTATACCGCCCTCATCCCCTGTCTGCCGACAGGCAGGCCTGTATGCCGCCGAAGGAAATTCGCAGTAAAAACACTGATAATTTCCCGTGTTTACCGCATATTTCCCTTAACAACTCAAGCAGCGAGCGGGTGCTGCTCAATAGACAGGATGAGGTCTTGTACGGCATCAACTTCCGCAGCTTCGAAGTAGCTCTCACCGCACTGTGAGCACTGCCGGCACTCTGTCCAACGTCAGGTGGCAACCATTCCGGTCGATATGAAAAGGAGTTTCTCCCTTTTTCATTTCACCTTGGCAATACAGGCATTTCATGGTGCTCTCCTCGTCTTGAAATTATCGGCCCATTCCTTTTCGCCGGGTATGTAGGCTGTGATGATCGCCAAATAATCCTCTTTATGGGCGCAGACAACGTGAATCGCGCGACTATATTCCCCGCAGCCCAGCATTAGACAGCTGTGGCCTCTGGCATCTTCCGGGTAATTTTCAATGATCTCGCCGAACCCAATTACCCGGCGAATTTCTGCCGTGCTGATCATGCGTTCAGGCCTGCTCATTTAACGAAGCGCATGGGGCAGGAAAAGATACCTTTTTGATGCTGCTTCACGAATACGCTAAAGCAGGTCGTCATTTTTATCCATCGGGGCAGACTACACCAGGTTGATCGGCATTTCAATATGGACGATCCATGCAAATACTCGGGTGCAATGCGTGATTGCAAGACTTATAACGAATACACGCTCATAATTATGCAGCAACTCTAGCCCACGAGCTCAATTCGCGGGTAACTACCGAATGTCCTATGCTGCCTGTAGCATGAAATCCACATGCACTGAATCGAACGGGAAGATGATCTTGCCGTCGTCGGTTTTATCCAGCAATCCGGCATTCAGCAAGGCGTGCACGTCGGTATGCACGCCTTTGACATCGCGTTCAACCCGTCTCGCCACTTCACGCAAAGACAATGCGCCAGCACCCGTCATCGCTTTGAGCAAATCCCAGCGTTTCGGAGAAATCGTGCGCCATAGCTCTGCCGTATTCTCAAAGCTGCGATAAGCCCCTTGTGGTTTGCCTGTTTCCATCGCACGCAGGAAACGTGCATTGACCTCTTCGCGGCTGGATACCCCGATTACGACTGTATTCATGACTGCCTCCATTCATCCACCATTTTCCAAAAATCTCCTAGCAGTACCGGCATCGTAGAAAAGTTGTAGGGAAGTTCCTTGTCGCTCAGGTGGTAGTGATCGCCCTTGCCGGCTTCATTATCAAAACGCAACACACATACACCCTCAACCACCAGCGACAGGCTGTATTTGAACGTATGCGCGCTGCCGCGCACAGCCACAGGAACAAGCAGCACACGCAACTCAGCAAAGGCGTTGTCGCCCTGCTTAATTCGATCATCCACTAATACTTGCGCTTTCATGTTGTAGATAATGCCAACACATTAAGGTGCTGTCAACAGCAAACTTCTCCGCGTGAAGCACGCGTTTATTAGAGGCGTGCTACAGCACACCGGCAACCTGCCAGAGCGGCTGCCCGGTGACATTGAGGTAGGTCAGATAAGTTCGCAGATCGAACTCCAGCTGATGGTAAGCGGGCTCCATGTGCAAGCACAGCTGATAGAAGGCCTTGTTGTGCTCGCGCTCTTTAAAATGCGCGAGTTCATGCACGACGATCATGCGCAAGAACTCGACCGGCATGTCTTTAAACACACCCGCCACAAGGATCTCGCGCCGGTTTTTCAGGTTGGTGCCTTGCGCCCGCGTAGTGCTGGTGTGCATACCCAGTGCGCGGCGTTCGACTTGCAGAGAATTGTCGTAAGCGACACGGCTCAGATTCCCGGCGCGACGCAAATACCGGTCTTTTGTGTCCGCCACGTATTCGTAAAGGGCACGATCCGTGCGCACGCAGTGCGCTGCCGGATATTTTTGCAGCAGGCGCCCGGCAAGCGTTCCCTGCTCGATCAACTGCTGCACTTGTCCTGTCAACGATAAAGGGTAGCCTGCAAGGAAATTCGGTTTCGGGCGCATGCTGTATCGTCCGGACGATCAGCCCAGATAGGCTTTGATCGCCGCGATCAATTCGGACAATGCGTCGTCCAGCTCGGTTACCGCATCAGGACAGTCCGACTGTCCGGCCAGCTGTTCAACCCGCAATGCAGCTTGCAGGGTGCGCTCGGCGGCAAAAATACCCGCCATGCCTTTGAGCGTATGCGCATTGCGACGCACGACATCGGCATCACCATGCGCCAGCCCATCCCTGATGAGCTGCATATGCGGCGGCGCATCGGTCAAAAATAAAGCGGCGATCTCGCCGAACAGTTCACGGTCGCCATCCATGATTTGCATCGCCTGATCGAAGTCGGCCGCCGCCACGACCGGCTCGATGACCGATTCGGTGCGCTGAACCAGACTATCCAGTTCGTGCCACAGTGCTTCGGTGTCGATCGGCTTGGCCAGGTAACCATCCATGCCGTAACTCAGACATTCTTCGCGCGCCCCCTGCATCGCATGCGCGGTCATCGCCACGATGCGAATATGCGTGCCCGTCCCGGCTTCAAGTTCGCGGATGCGTTGCGTTGCCTGATAACCGTTCATCAGCGGCATATCCACATCCATCAGGATCGCGTCAAACTTACCGTTCTGCCATTGCTCAACGGCTTCAAGGCCGTTGTTCGCCACGCTCACCGTATGTCCCAGTTTTTCCAGAAGGCGGACTGCCAGTGTCTGGTTCACCGCATTGTCTTCCGCCAGCAACAGATTCAGGCGACGGCGCATTTCCTTCAGGGAATGCCTTGTCGTCAACGGCACAGCACAATCTGACACACCCAGCGCAGTCATGATCGCATCGAACATCTCCGACTGCGAAACCGGCTTCATCAGGTAGGCTGCCACCCCCAGTTCGCGGCAACGCGCCGCATGACCTCGCTGCCCTTCAGAGGTGAGCATCATCATTGTCTTCACGGCATATTCCGGATGCCGGCGGATGCGTTCGATCAATTCGAAGCCGTCCATATCAGGCATCTGCAAATCCAACAACGCAAGCCCGTAAGGTTTGCCTGCCGATGCTGCGCGATCGAGTTCCGCCAAGGCTTCCTGGCCGTTGGTCGTAACAACGGGCAGCATCTTCCAATTGCTCAGCATCTCCTGCAGCAGGCGGCAATTGGTCGCGTTGTCATCGGCAATCAGCACCGACAGACCAGCGATGCTGCCTGTATGCTGATAATCCGCTAAAGGACTGCCCGAGAGCATAGGCAAATCAAGCGTAAAGTGAAAGTTGCTGCCGTGCCCGACGATGCTGTCCAACCCGATCTGCCCGCCCATCAGATGAACAAGTTGCGCCGATATCGTCAGACCCAGGCCGGTACCGCCGTAACGGCGTGTCGTCGAGGTATCCGCTTGCGAGAAAGACTCGAAGATAGTCTGGAATTTTTCGCGCGGAATGCCGATACCGGTGTCGCGCACAGAAAAATGCAATCGCACACATCCCTCCGGCGCATTTGGCATTTGCCGCACGTTCATTTCAACCTCGCCGGTCGCGGTGAACTTGATCGCGTTGCCCACCAGATTCACGACCACCTGACGCAATCGTCCCGGATCGCCCGACAGACGATCAGGCACATCTGACGCGACATGCAGCAACAACTCCAACTGCTTCTCATGCGCGCGTACCGCCAGCGATTTCATCGTTTCCCGCAACATGTGCTCCAGCGAGAATTCGATCGTTTCAATTTCCAGCTTGCCCGATTCAATCTTGGAAAAATCCAGAATATCGTTAAGAATCGTGAGCAGCGCATCTGCCGAAGACTGAACCAGCACCAGATACTCGCGCTGTTCCTGAGTCAGCTCGGTATCAAGAGCCAGTTCGGTCATGCCGATGATGCCGTTCATCGGCGTGCGTATTTCGTGGCTCATGTTGGCCAGAAAATCGCCCTTGGCCCGGCTGGCAGCTTCAGCGGCCTCCTTCGCCAGCCGCAAAGCCTCCTCAGCTTCCCGTCGCTCGGTGACATCGGCATTGGTACCTGTCATGCGCGCCACCCGCCCGTCAGCACTGCGCTCCACCACCTTGCCGTGGGTATGTATCCACACCCATTTACCATCGCGACGCTGCACACGGAATTCCACTGAATAAAACTCAGTCTGCCCCCTGAGCACCGCGATCAGGCTGGCCTCGATTGTCTGACGCTCATCCGGATGCACCATGCCGAACAACTGCGCACTGCTGAGCACCACATCCTGCTGCTCACCGCCCATCATCAACGACCAGCGGTCGCTAAGGTACACGCGGTCGGTTGCGATATCCCAGTCCCACAGCGCAAGACCGGAACCTTCCAGCGCCAGATTGAGGCGCTCCTGCGCCATAAGAACAAACTGTTCGTTGCTCTTGCGCTCAGTGATATCCGAAAACGCAACGACAGATCCGTGGCTCACCCCGTCGCGCAGGATCGCCCGCGAAGTTGCTTCAACCGGGAATGGCGTACCATCACGACGCCTGAACACCTGATCGTCGCCATGCCACTCCCCGTGGGCATCCACAGCCAAATGAATAGGGCAATTTTCTGCCGACAACGGCACCCCTTGTGCCGTAACCATATGGATCGTGTTATGCACCGGCATGCCGATAAATTCCTCGCGCGTCCAACCCAGCAGATGCTCCGCTTCCGAGTTCAGATAAGTGCAACGCCCTGCAGCGTCCTGCACGTAGATCCCTTCGCCCATCGTCTCGCTGATCCGTTCATAGAACGCACGTTGCTCGGACATCTGCGCTTCCATCAATTTGCGTGCCGTGATGTCGGTGCGCACGGAAATGTAACGCTCAGGCCGCCCCAGATCATCCATGAACGGCACGATGGTCGATTCAACCCAGTAGAACGATCCGTCCTTTCTGCGATTTCTGATTTCGCCGTGCCACACCTGACCGCATTCCATGACACGCCACATTTCCCGGAAAAACGACTGAGGATGGTAGCCGGAATTGAGCATGCGATGATCATGCCCCGCCAGCTCTTCCGGGGTGTATTGACTGATCTCGCTGAACTTCCGGTTGACGTAGATGATCCGGCCAACGCTGTCGGCAATGCTCACAATGGCATGTTCATCCAGTGCCTTCTGCTGAAACTCAAGTTCCCTCAGCGTTGCTCTCAAGCGCTCATTGGCCTGATGCAATTTGTTGGCGGCTTCAATATGCACACTGGTGTCCTGGAACGACACCAGTGCGCCGCTGATCCTGCCATCCTGCATCACGGGACTGGAACGATACTCGACCGGTATTAAAGCGCCGTCCCGACCGGCAAAAAGACCGTTATCCTGCACCGACACACCGTCCCGGATCACCCTTAAATGCGGACAATTGCCTGCAGGCAGCGGCAATCCGTCGGAATAAAGACAGCCCATCCTCTCGTGCATCAACTGTCCGATCAGCTCAGACTCCTGCCAGCCCAGCTTCTTCTCGGCCGCCGCGTTCATGAAAGTCAGTCTGCCCTCAAGATCGGTGGCATAAACGCCGTCGCTCAGCGTGTTGAGCAGGGTGCGCGTCATCTCGGTATTCTGCAGACGGTTACGCTCGTTCACCGCATTGAGTTCAGCGGTGTTCATCGACAGTGCGTTCTGCAACAGGCGTTGTTCTTTATCAACTTCGTGATAATAACTATCGACAATATTCAGGAACGACGCCAACGCCTCATCCGGCTGGAAGTCTTTCCCTAATTGATGCCGCAACTGGCGCTCGAGCAAGCGATGCATGAGATTTACCTATTCGTAGAGTGTCGTCAGCGTCATTGTTTGATTGTGCAACTGGCACAGCATGATGTCACTGAACGGCGCCAGTTCACCATAGGAATAAAATCCGGTGATCGCCGTGGCATCGCCCAGTTTTTCCCGCACGATCTCAAGTTCTTCTTCGGTCAGCCGCCCCATCACCAGACGGCGGCCGACACAACTGACCACAAGACACAAACCGGGTGCATCGTGATTGTCCGGTTGCGCCGCACTGGCCGCTAATCCGGCACTGTCGATCAGATTATCGAGATTGGTTCGCATCAGCTTGCACAAGTATCCCTGAGGTACATCGCCTGCGAAAGTCAGGCTGTTTGCAACCTCATCCACCGCCAGCAGAGTTCGTGTCAGCGCCTGGTCTGTTTTGGATGCCTGGATGCTCAATGGGAAACGCAAACCACTGGCCGGCAGATCTGCGGCCTGCTCACCCAGATATTTTTTGTAAAGTTCAAGCGCCGGTTCGCCGTCGATTTCATACACCACATTCCCGACGGAGCTGGTTACGATCCGCTCGGCGCCAAATTCCTCCCATCCGGCAAAACATCCGCTCCGAACGGTCACATCGCCATAAAACCCCAGCGCAGCGATGCGACCCGTTTTTGCCTGCGCATCGGCCATCACCCAGGTGTGCCCGAAACGAGTGCCATCTCCCGCGAGTCCGCCGGTAACCGGAATACCAGCCTGATTCAATCCCTTGGCGAGTTCGCTGCCGTTCACATGCAATCCATCCGAGAGGATGAACGCATGACGCAAATCGGGAGCTGCCAGTTCCTTCATCAGGCGCGCGCCCGACTGCTGAACCTCCTCAGCCGGATTTATATCGACCGTCGCCAGACGGATATGCGAATGATCCAGTTTGACGACCGTCGCCACCATATTTTCATCGAAAATTTCCACACCGAGCACGCTGCCGGAAGAGGAACATCCGACGATATGCGCATTGGGAAACAGACCGCGCAGCTCGGTATAACAGGCTTCAGTCTGAAAAAACACCGCGTCGGCAAAAACCATCACCAGATCGGCAACTGATGAAAAATCGGGAATCTCCGCCCAACCTGACTTGCCGGACCAACTCATTTGACCAATCTGCATGACACGCTCTCCATTCCGTATTTAACGCTAAGTCAGACTCACCAGACAACAGGGTATTCGTGTCACACGCGGATAAACTGACCGGCTCGCCCAGCCGGGTCGAGTCCGCACACCGCAAAGGATAAATCGAGGGGGAATTTTGACACAGATAATTGCTAAAAACAGATAGTAAGAATAAAAAAACCGCCCGGAGGCGGTTTTTTAAATTGGTGCCGCTTGTCGGATTCGAACTGACGACCTACCGCTTACAAGGCGGTTGCTCTACCAACTGAGCTAAAGCGGCTTACTGAAAACATCTCCAAAACAGGCTGGTGGGTCGGGCGAGATTCGAACTCGCGACCAACGGATTAAAAGTCCGCTGCTCTACCGGCTGAGCTACCGACCCGCTGCAAAGGAGCGCGAATTATACGCATTGAGCAGCCCCTGTCAATGACAGAATACGCTTTATTTCAATTTAAATGAGTATAACGGGTTGGATCGACCACACCGGCGGCTTCGAATCCGGCGCGGCGCAAACGACAGGAATCGCATACACCGCACGCACGCCCCTGTTCATCGGCCTGATAACAAGAAACCGTCATCGCATAATCGACACCGAGCAGACTCCCCTGACGCACGATCTCGGCCTTGGACAGGTGCAGCAACGGCGCGTGCAGAGTCAGGGGATGCCCCTCTACGGCAGCCTGGGTGGCAAGGTTCGCCATGCGTTCAAACGCGTCAATATAGGCCGGGCGGCAATCCGGATAGCCGGAATAATCCACCGCATTCACCCCGATGAAAATATCCTGAGCGTGCAGCACCTCCGCCCAGGCCAGCGCCAGCGACAGCATGATGGTATTGCGGGCGGGAACATAGGTCAGCGGAATGCCGACCGATGCCTGTTCAGGCACTGCGATGTTGTTATCGGTTAAAGCCGAACCGCCGAAGCCGGTAAGATCGATATTGACCACCCGGTGTTCACGCGCACCCAACGCCTGCGCCACACGCAGCGCCGCGGCCAGTTCGGAATGATGACGCTGGCCATAATCCACGCTAAGCGCATAACAGGTATAACCTTCGGCGCGTGCAATTGCCAGTACGGTTGCGGAATCAAGCCCGCCGGATAACAGTACGACTGCATTTTTCATCAATGACCCGCCTCATTGTTCCAGAGTATTTTGTGCAACTGCAACTGAAAGCGCACCGGCAGACCATCACGCAAAATCCAGTCAGCCAGATCAGTCGCATTGAGTGTGCCCTGCGCGGGGGAGAACAATACCGGACAGGAAAACCGATGTTGTGCGAGCATCTGTTTCGCCCATTTGTAGTCGTTTTCATCGCACAGCACGAATTTAATTTCGTCATGCGGCGTCAACAAGGCCAGATTCTCCCAGCGGTTTTTTTCGACTTCACCGGAGGCGGGCGTCTTGATATCCACCACGCGCATCACGCGTGAATCAACGCCGGCGATGTCCAGCGCACCGCCCGTTTCCAGCGACACCTCGTAACCTGCATCGCAGAGCATCGTCAGCAGCGCCAAACAGTTCCGTTGCGCCAGCGGTTCGCCGCCGGTCACGGTGACGTAGCGCGGCGAATACTGCGCGACCTGCTTCATGATTTCAGCCAGCGCTACGCTCTTACCGCCGGTGAATGCATAGGCAGTGTCGCAGTAAGTACAACGCAGCGGGCAACCTGTCAGGCGGATAAACACCGTGGGCAAACCGATGCGACTGGTCTCACCCTGCAGAGAGAAGAATATCTCGTTGATGCGCAGCTGCGATGCCATCCCATCGGGATCAGATTGTTCAGCACTGTTGTGTCGGGACGGCAATTGCGCGTTTAATTCAGACATAAACCTACAAAAAACAATTTTCCACGAAAAACACGAACGAATTCAGATAAATACCACACTTCTCCGCTAAACAGGCGAACTTCTGAAATCAGTAATTTAGTTTTGTGTCTTTCGTGACTTTCGTGGATAAAAAGCCGTTTTTAGATAAACGACTACCTGGCGATCAGTTTTTTCGCCTTGGCGGCGGCAGTGCTGTCGGGATATTTGACAATCAGTTGTTTGAGCGTGGCAACGGCCTGCGTCGGCGCCTTCAATTCCTGCTGACACCCTGCGATATTGAAATAGATATCCGGCGCTTTGGCGGCATTTGGATCAGCCTTCAGCATCGCCCGGTAAGTTGTCAACGCGGCCTTGTAATCCTTAGCCGCAAACTGAGCGTTGCCCAACCAGAACATCGCATTCGGCAGATGAACAGACGCCGGATATTTCTTGATAAATTCCAGGAATGCCTTGACCGCATCCGCATTATTGCCCGCTTTAGCCAGACCATAAGCCGATTCGATGGCGCGGTTTTCGGCAGCCGGATCGTCGACATCGAGCGCGGGCACATCCTTGGGCGCTACGGGGGGAGTTGCAGCCTCTGTGGATTCGTAATGACGCAAACGCGTATCCAGATCCACATAAAAATCTTTTTCACGCTTTTCGGCATCCTGCAGGCCGTGCGCAATTTCTTCATTCTGCCCGCGCAATTTGCGGATTTCACCGTTCAATACATCGATCTGCCCTTGCAGATCGAATATCGACTTAGTCTGTTGCTTGTCCTGCTCTTCGAGCTTAAGCACACGCGCCTCGACCTGTTGGATATTCTTGCGCGCATCGTCGTCCGAAAACAACCCTGCATGAGCAGGAACGGCAAAACACAATAACATCAAGGCGCGTAGCTTCAGCATCGTATTACTGTGCGTAGTTCAGATCTGTACGGCGATTTTGCGACCAGGAAGCTTCTTCGTGACCGGCTGCCTTTGGCTTTTCTTCGCCGTAACTGACGCTGTTCAACTGAGCTGCCTTAGCGCCACCCAACTCCAGCATTTTCTGTACGCCGTCTGCACGACGCTGGCCCAATCCCAGGTTGTATTCATTGCTGCCGCGTTCATCGCAATTGCCTTCCAGACGCACTTTGCGATTGGCATTGTCGCCCAGATACTTGGCATGAGCCTGCACCAGCGGCTTGTCTGCATCCTGAACTGCAGCCACATCAAACGGGTAGTACACGCTGCGACCGGCCAGAATGCTCTTTGGATCATTCAGCGGATCAACCTCTGTTGGCGCGGCTACGGAGCGAGTTACTACCGGGGCCTCGGCAGCGGGCGCTGGAGCCGGCGCAACCGTGGTTTCTTTTGGTTTCTGGCTGGCACAGGCAGCGAGCAAGTTCACCAACACAATACTGATAACGAGTTTCTTCATGGCCATTCCCCTTTTATATTGACTTAAAGATGTGGTCCCCACACTGGTTCGCGCGCATCGCCGCTTTGTGTAAACATATGCTGCTTGACGCGACCATCGCTGGACACGGTCGCCAATATACCACGACCACGTGCCTCACTGGCAAACAGGATGATTTTTCCGTTCGGTGCATAACTGGGTTTTTTCTCCCATCCGCCCTCGGTCAACGTCTCCATTTGCCCGCTCTGAAAATCCTGCGCAGAGATGTAAAAACGACCGCCTGAGAGATGTGTAAACACAAATGACTTGCCATCCGGACTATGGCGCGGCGAATAACTGGTACCGGCAGCAAAGGTCATGCGCAGCGCAGCGCCCCCTTCAGCCGGCATGCGATAAACCTGCGCGCTGCCGCCACGATCCGAGGTGAACAGCAAATATTGCCCGTCTGGAGAAAAATTAGGCTCGGTATCGATAGCCCCGCTGAAGCTGATGCGACGAATATCTCCCCCATCGGGGCGCATCAGGTAGATCTGTGAACTGCCATCCCGGGTCAGCACCACCGCCAACTGCTTACCGTCCGGCGACCATGCAGGCGCGCTGTTGCTGCCGCGAAAATCAGCCACTGCCTTGCGCTGATTGGTATACAAGGATTGCACAAACACGGCCGCATGTCCCGTTTCAAAACTCACGTAAGCCAGATGACCGCCATCGGGCGACCAGGTCGGCGACATGATGGGTTCGTTCTGTTTCAGCACGATTTGCTCGTTATAGCCATCGCTGTCCGCGACAATCAGACTGAACGATTTTCCCTGCCGGTTCACATAGGCGATGCGCGTGCTGAACACCCCCTGATCGCCGGTTAATTTTTCGTAGATCAGATCGGCGATGCGATGACCTACCGCACGGATTTGCCCACCCCCCCCCGACACAGCCTGGCCCACCAGTTCGACATGCTTGAGCACATCCAGCAATCGAAAACGCGCTTCGATGCGACCGTTAGCCTGCGCGCTGACGGAACCGATTGCCAGCGCTTCCGCACCGCGCACCTGCCAGTCAGGATAATTCACCTCCGCAACTTCGTGCGGAGACTTGCCGACAGGATCTACCAGACGAAACAGACCGCTGCGCAGTAAATCGCCGGTTACCACCTCATTGATCGCCTGCGCCAGCGCCGGGTCGCCGCCGAACGGCACGATGGAAACGGGAATCTGATGTTCGCCTGCACCGATGATTTCGATACTCAAGGCAGCACTGGACATGGATGCATGCGCCAACATCAACAAACCCATCACGCTTTGCAATATTTTCAACATACACTCTTTCTTATTCAACTGGCTTGAAGCCTAATTTTAATTCACGGAATTGGTTAAACAGGGACACATCGGCAGGCAAAGGCAACGGATCCGATTTTAAAATACCCCGCTCCACCGCATTGTCGTATGCCGCATTGCCACTCGACTTGAGCAGCCTCGCACTCAACACCCGCCCGCCCGGCAACAGCGTCACCAGATATTCTGCTCGCGCATCGTTAGCCACATCGGGGGGCATCACGATGTTGCGCCTGATCTTGCCCTGAATCTTGCCGGTGTATTCGTCAACCACACGACCGATGGCAGCGTCCTGAGCAAGCTTGTCGCGCGCCGCCTGCTGCTCTGCCGCAGAAATACCCGGATGAGCCGACTGAACAGGCTTCGCCGTCTTTGCATCAGGCTTGACTGCAGGCTTTTCCACCGGTTTGACCTTGGGCTTTTCCACCGGCTTTTCCACCGGCTTTTCCACCGGCTTGACCTCCGGTTTGACTTCAACCTTCTTTATCGGCTTTTTATCCGGGATCACGATATCGGGCTTGATGACCTCAGGCGGTGGCAATGGCGGCGATACTTCTTCGACTTTCACCGCGACAGGAGGCGGGGCATCATCCGGCAGGCTCTGCCACAGCTCAACGCTCATGGAAGCTACCGGCTGCGTCTGCCAGGAAAAACCAAAATAGAGCAGTGCGAAAAACGCGCCATGCACCAGCAGGGCAAGAATACCGGCCGGAAATTTATAGGGTTCCTGATAGACTGCTGAACTCATTTTGCCCTGGCTTGCGTCAACAGACCCACTTTTTTAATGTGCTGCTGCTGCAGCACATCCATCACATTGATGACCTCCTCGTAGCGCACGCTTTTGTCGGCGGAAATCACCACCGCCTGATCCGCATGCTGATCCTGCCTGGATTTGAGAATCGAGATCAATTCCTCGCGCGACACGACACTCTCATCATTGCCCTTGGCATGGTCGCGCAGGGCCAGTGAGCTATCCTTCTTGATAATGACTTCCAGCGGCGCCGTGGCAGGTGTCGACGACTGGCTGACCTGAGGCAGATCGACCTGACCGGGATTCATCATCGGCGCTGTCACCATGAAGATCACCAGCAACACCAGCATCACGTCGATATACGGCACCACATTGATGTCGTTCATCAGGCGGTTTTTTGTACGACGACCGGATCTCATAAATACCTCTTAAAACCGTAGCGAGCGGGGGGGCTGGCGAGACGCGAGACGCGCAGCGACCGAGACATACCGAACGGGTAGGCGACTGAGCGAGCAGCGAGCAACGAAGTCAGCTGCCCGCGCAGTTGGTTTTCAGAGGCATTTTTCATGGTTGGCGCTGCAGAACGTTCGAAAACTCTTCCGTGAAACTCTCGAAGCGCGTCGACAATCGCTCGATATCGTGCGCATAGCGGTTATACGCCACGACCGCCGGGATCGCCGCAAACAAACCCATCGCAGTTGCAACCAGCGCCTCTGCGATGCCGGGTGCGACATGCGCCAGGGTAGCCTGACCGACATTGGCCAAACCGCGAAATGCATTCATGATGCCCCATACCGTACCGAACAACCCGACATAAGGACTGACTGAACCCACCGAGGCTAAAAACGCCAGGTGCGATTCCAGCCTGTCCATCTCGCGCTGATAGGTGGCGCGCATCGCACGACGCGTACCTTCCATCACCGCACTGGCATCCACACCATGCTGTTTTTTCAGCTTCACAAACTCGACAAAACCGGCGGCAAAGATGCGCTCCAGCGCCCCCTGATCGGTGCGAGCAGCATTATTGACCTGCTTGTAAACTTCATTCAGATTGGGATTACGCCAGAAGGTTTCTTCAAACGCATTGGTCAAACGGGTTTCGCGACGAATGGCGAACAGCTTGAGAAATATGTACCACCAGGACATCATCGACACCAGCAGCAGCAGCCCCATCACCAACTGCACCAGCACGCTGGCACTGCTGATGAGATGTATAAACGACAAATCCTGTGTAACTTCCATTAGCAACCTTTCCTAAACATTCCATTGTGAGCACAGCACTTCCGGCACTCTGACCGGCTTGAAACTCTCTCTTGAGACGCACACCAGATGCAGTTCGCCTGTTGTGAGCAATTCATCGCGGCGTCGCACGGTCTGCAACAACGCCAGACGGCTGCGACCGACTGCCAGCACCTGCGCCGTGACTTCCAGCATATCGTCCAGCAACGCCGGTCTTAAATAATCAAGCTTCATCGTGCGCACCACAAACATCACACCGAACTCCTGCATCAAGCCGGCGTTACTGTAGCCATGAGTGCGCAACCACTCAGTCCTTGCGCGCTCCATAAAGTTCACATAGCTTGCGTGATAGACGACACCGCCCGCGTCCGTGTCCTGAAAATACACCCTGACCGGCCAGCTGAAAATCTTGTGTTTACTCATCCGTCACTCCCGGCAGGATCAGCACGCCGATAGCCAAAGCTGCCATAAACGCCCGATACCCGATATTCGTTGACGGTGCGGCGATAATGTCGTGAATAGTCATTCGACACACACTACACTAAGCCGTCCGATTCTCATGACATATCCTTGTTAATATTTGCATTTTCCAACAATGATCGATCCCGTTCCAATTCGATGCGCAACTCTTCTTCACTGGGCAGGTAAGTTTGATATTTGCTGGCAAACAATTGCGGCTTATCGACCAGAGCGGAATACTTCGCCACAGCCGCATTGCGCTCAGAACAAAGAATCAAACCAATGGTCGGGTTATCGCCTTCGCCACGCTGTTGCTCGTCAAATACGCGCACATACATATCCAGTTGCCCGACATCCTGATGAGTCAGCTTGCCCACTTTCAGTTCAATCAGCACAAAGCATTTGAGTAAATAGTTGTAGAACACCAGATCAATAAAGAAATCGTCGCCCTCCACCTGCAAGCGCTTCTGCCGCGCCACGAAAGCAAAACCCTTGCCCAATTCCATCAAAAATTGTTGCAAACGTTCGATCAATCCTTGCTCAACGTCCTTTTCATAGAGGCCCGCGTCCGGCTGTACGCCGAGAAACTCAAGAACATAAGGATCACGAATAAAATCGCGTGGATCAAGTGGCGCTTCGCCGGCGATTTTCCGTGCCGCTTCCTCACGCACTCCGTTCTGCTTTTGACTACCCAACAATCGTTCGTAATACAGTGTGGAAATCTGCCTATCCAGTGCCCGCGCGCTCCAGTTTTGCGTGGCGGCTTCGTTGGCGTACCAGATACGGGCAGTGTTATTTTCCACCCGTATTAAATTGCGAAAGTGCGACCAGCTTAAACGCCCTAAACCGGATTGGTCACACAGTGTGTGACTTATTGGAAAAGCCAGATAAAACTGCCGAAACATTTTAAGATTAGTGGATGAAAAGCCTTTGCCGAATTCCGCAGCGAGGCGTTTTGCCAGTTCGGGAAGTACACGTTTCCCATACTCCGCACGCTTCTCACCGCCTTGTTCATCTTCGACAATCAGCCGTCCAATCTGCCAGTAGGATTGCACCATCGCGTCGTTTACCGTGCGCCGCACGGTCGCACGAGCCGTCAACAACACTTCGCGAATGTTGCAATACAGGCCAGGCACTTCTTGCAAATCGCTCATATGGCGCTCTCCATTTGCCCGCTCAGCAGCAACTCACAATGTTCCACCAGCAAACGGCGTAATTGCGGCTCGTTCAGGAGATCGAGTCCGATAAGCTGATTCGCAGCGCGGGGAGGCAGACCAATGATCCATGCTAAACAATTTCATCCGGCAAATCGCCCAGATGACTCGCCACGGTCAAGCCGAAATGAAGGTAGGCATTCGCCGTCGCCATGCGCCCGCGGGGCGTGCGTTGCAGATAACCCTGCTGAATCAGATAGGGTTCGAGCACATCTTCTATGGTGTCGCGCTCCTCCCCGATGGCTGCGGCAAGATTATCCACGCCGACCGGCCCGCCAGCGAATTTCTCGATGATGGTCAAAAGCAGCTTTCTGTCCATCACGTCCAGCCCTTGCGAGTCCACATCCAGCATGGTCAGCGCGGCATCCGCCACGGTGCGCGTCGCATCTCCCCCTGCCTTCACATCGGCATAGTCGCGTACCCGGCGCAGCAGGCGATTGGCAATACGCGGCGTGCCGCGCGAACGCTTTGCGATCTCGAATGCGCCATCGTGCGACAAATTCATCTCCAGCAAACCTGACGAGCGCATCACGATGCGCTGTAATTCTTCAGGCGTGTAGAACTCAAGACGTGACACGATGCCAAAACGGTCGCGCAGCGGATTGGTCAGCATTCCGGCGCGCGTCGTCGCACCCACCAGCGTGAACGGCGGCAAATCCAGCTTCACCGATCGCGCAGCCGGCCCTTCGCCTATCATAATGTCGATCTGGTAGTCCTCAAGGGCTGGGTAGAGAATTTCCTCCACAACAGGCGAGAGGCGATGAATCTCGTCGATGAACAACACATCGTTCGGCTCAAGATTGGTCAGCAATGCCGCCAGATCGCCTGCACGCTCCAGCACCGGCCCCGACGTGTGACGCAGATTGACGCCCATTTCGCGGGCGATAATTTGCGCTAACGTGGTCTTGCCCAGACCCGGAGGACCGAACAACAGCACATGATCGAACGGTTCCTGGCGCTGTTTTGCGGCCTGAATGAAGATTTCCAGTTTTTCGCGTATCTTTTCCTGACCTACATATTCGTCGAGCTGCTTGGGGCGCAATGCGCGCTCCAGCGCTTCCTCCTGACGGGATGCAACGGCCGGGGTAGTCAGGCGAGGTTCGGCAGTGAGATTGTCGCTATGAATCATATTTGCTTTTCTGAGATTGAAGCCATTTTAACTCAATGCAGCGTCGGCGGTATGCCGCAACACTCCTTGAATTTCTTGCCCGAACCGCACGGACATTTTTCATTGCGCCCGGTAGTTAAAGACGCGGCGGAGATTACCTCAACCCGCACACCGGGTGGTTGCACTTCATGCACTTCATGCGCTGCTCACTGAAATGTTCGTAAAGCAATGTCACCGCCCCGGCGATTGATTCGTAAGCTTCTTGCGTCATCCGCTTAACATCCCGGCTGTTATCCAGTATCTCCCAACCATGCTCCGTACCCAACAGCACCATGGGCGACAGAAACTCGGGATGTTTTTCGAAAACAGGCGTCCAGGATTCACTGAATAAAAATACACCGCGCATAAACCCCTCACACCAGCCTTCCGCATCAAAGCTGCCATCCTCTTGCTCCGAAATGTAAAACAGCGGCGCAAAACGATCGCGCCCTATCTCATCGAGCACGCTGTTGTAATAACGCATCACCAGTTGCATGATGTGATTGGCCTGTTCCACCGATGCAAACGAAGGCACCTCTTCACCTTCTTCCATATCCCATATCCAGGGCAGATACTCGCTCGGCATGATGAGTCTGGGATTGAGCACCAGCGCGGCGAAAAATCCATCCAGCGCGGAAATATCCATACAGTTTTCCGGCGTATCGTCAGACAGCAAAAATTCGTCCAGCTCATCGAGCTCGACATCACTCAAAGCTTGCGTCGGTTTCATTGCGTACCCCTTCCAACAGTTATCGGGAAAAACTATACCATATCAATAAAATCAATCTGTTAACTACATGCCGCACACACTTTATACAAGGCGCCCATAAAAACCAAAACTTAATCGCTATGGATCATGCCCTGGACAGCAACTTGAGTGCCTGCCTGATACCGTCGGAGACGTTCGCGTCTTTGGGCAATTGCTTCGCCGCCCAGTCCGCTTCCTTATCGCTGTAACCCAGCGCCTGCAAGGCATTGACGATATCGCTGCCGGCAGACGAAACAGCCGGATCATGCGCCGCACCCGTACCGACCACCGTGAACTTGCCCTGCAATTCCAGCAGCAGCCGCTCGGCAGTTTTCTTGCCCACGCCGGGAATCTTAATCAAACGGCCCGCCTCCTTGTTCGCCACCGCCTCGGCCAGATCGGCCAGGCTCAGCCCCGACAGTACCGACAAGGCAAGCTTGGGTCCCACTCCGCTAATCTTGAGCAACTGACGAAATGCGATGCGCTCCTCATGGCTCAAAAATCCGTATAGCAGATGAGCGTCCTCGCGCACGATGAACTCCGTATGCAGCACGACTTTTTCGTGCAAGCCGGGCAGGTTGTAGAACGTGCTCATCGGCACGTCCAGCTCATAACCCACGCCCTGCACATCCAGCAAAATCTGCGGCGGGTTCTTTTCCAGCAAAATTCCGGTTAAACGACCAATCATCTCAACACACCTCTATTAACCGCTGATTAAAACACACTGTCCACGAAAGACACGAAAAGCACTAAACATCCAAACAAATGCAAAATTTTAGGTTACCACCCAACGAGCGAATTACTTACTCATATTAAACAATTGCATTATTTTGTGTTTTTCGTGGATGAGAAGCCTTTTTAAAGTTGATTTATTTACCGATGATCAGCGCGAACGTCAGCAGTGCCCCATGCACCAGCATGGCCGCGATGGTCAGCTTGATCGCGCCACCCAGTTGCTGCGGTTGCGCAGCATGTAAAAACAACAGGCGCGCCGCCTTCACGCTCAGCGGCAACGCCAGAAAAGCCAGCGCAGCCGTCACCGGCAGCCAGCCTTGCAGCACACTCAAGAACAACCAGCCATATGCTGACACCGCGATCAGCACATAACCCCGGCGAGCCTGCCGCACCGGCAGCCTGGCGACCCAATGCAGCTTGCCTGCTGCCGTATCCGCAGCCCTGTCCGGGAATTGATTTATATACAAAAGGTTAGTAACAAGCAATGCATAAGACAAACCTGCGATCAGCGGGGCATCGGAAAAGCCCCTGCGCAGCACAAAATCAGCGCCGACTGTGATCAACAGAAAGCCTGCCGCCACACACAATTCGCCAAGACCGCGACTGTTCAAACGAAGCGGCGGCGCGGAATAGGCCCAGCCGATAAACAACCCGGCCAGGCCAACATACAGCAACTGAAAACCGGAATTCGCCATCAACCACAGCCCCGCCGGCATCACCGTCAACAGCAACCCGAAACCGAAATTACGCGTTTGAATCTCGCTCAGCACGCCGTTCTGAATGAAGCGGCTGCCGCCTGTAAACGGGAAGATGCGCTCGGTATTCTGCGCATCCGTGCCGTTTTGCGCATCGTAATAATCGTTCAGCACATTCACTCCCGCATGCGCCAGCAGCGCTGCCAACAAGGTAAGCGAGGCTGCCATAGCATCGAATCCGACACCGTCGTGCCAAACGTCTGCCAGCCCGATCAGACAGGCCAGCAGACTTGCACTCAGAAACGCCGGACGCGTCGCCGCGAAATAGCGGGCCAGCGGATTCCGAAAGGCTGCAGGACTCGGTTCGGGCGGCACTAAACCAGCCTCCCGCCCCTGACCCGGAAACCTTTGGTTGCCAACGCGCCCAGCCCCTGCCCGCCATGTGCATGGCAGATTGCGCAGGCCAGCGCATCCGCCGCATCGGGACTGGGCGTACCGGACAATTTCAACAAGCGTTGCACCATCAGCTGCACCTGCTCCTTCTCGGCATGACCGTTGCCGACCACCGCCTGCTTGACCTGCAAAGCGGTATATTCGCCCACAGGCAGATCGGCCAACACCGCAGCACAAATCGCAGCCCCGCGCGCCTGACCCAACAACAAGGTGGATTGAGGATTGACGTTGACGAACACTTTTTCTATCGCCGCCTGATCAGGCTTGTGCTGCGCGATCACCATCCCCAGCGAATTCAAGATCACTTTCAGGCGATCAGGCAACTCGCCCGCAGGCGCTTTGATACAGCCGCTGGCGACATAGTGCAACTGCTGCCCCTCAACATCGATCACCCCGAAACCAGTGCTACGGAGCCCCGGATCTATCCCCAGTATACGAACGGTCATACGTGCACCGAACTTTCGGGCCATCGACGGGTTCTTGCGAGGGCTGTACCCAAGCGGCCCGAGCTAAAACCAGTCACTCTCAGGCCCGGATCAATACCTAAAATTCGCATAAATCAGGACTCAGGATGCGGGATACAGGATTCAGTAAAAACCGCTGCTCCGTTCCCGTGCTGCATCCTGAATCCCGAATCCTGCATCCTCATTCTTCGATCACTGCCGTCGTATACACTTCCTGCACATCGTCCAGATCTTCCAGCGCATCGAGCAGCTTCTGCATCTTGACCGCATCGTCGCCCGTGAAAATCACTTCATTGGCAGGCTTCATAATCACCTCACCAAATTCGGGCTTGTAACCCGCGGCTTCCAGCGCCTGTTTGACGTTCATGAAATCGTTCGGCGCGGTGATCACCTCGATGCTGCCGTCGTCATTGGCCGTGATATCTTCCGCACCCGCATCCAGGGCTACTTCCATCAGACCGTTCTCATCCGTGCCGGGAGCGAAAATCATCTGCCCGCAATGCGCGAACATGAACGACACAGAACCATCCGTACCCAGATTTCCGCCGAATTTGCTGAAGGCGTGACGCACGTCCGCCACGGTACGCGTCTTGTTGTCGGTCATGCAGTCCACCATCACCGCCGCGCCGTTGATGCCGTAACCTTCGTAGCGTATTTCCAGATACTCCACACCTTCGAGTTCGCCACTGCCGCGCTTGATCGCACGCTCGACGTTGTCCTTGGGCATGTTGTTCGCATACGCCTTGTCCATCGCCAGACGCAGGCGCGGATTGCCGGTCGGGTCTCCTCCGCCCATGCGCGCCGCCACGGTAATTTCCTTGATCAGTCGCGTGAAAACCTTACCGCGCTTGGCATCCTGCTTGCCCTTGCGGTGTTGGATATTTGCCCACTTGCTATGTCCGGCCATGCTGTTCTCCAAATAGTTATGCGGTGATGTTATCATTTCCGCCCCAGTAACCCAAGCCATCGCAACCATGGGCTCACCCGTACTCTCCGAAAAACAGCTGGGCTGCGCAGACGGTGGCATACTGTCGCAAAAAGATCGATTCCAGGCGCACGAAAGACGCAGATGAAAACCATACTGATTGCAAACCCCAAGGGCGGCAGCGGCAAGTCGACACTGTCGGTGAACATCGCAGGCTATCTGGCTAACCGGGGACAGCGCGTCGCGATGCTCGATCTGGACAGACAAAAATCAGCCACGCTGTGGGTCGCCACGCGATCCAAGGATTTGCCCGAGGTGGTGACGCTGGACTCGACGAAGGGCGAGGGTTGCCTCAATGACTGGCTGGTCATCGACAGCCCGGCCGGATTGCATGGCAAAAACCTGGCCCATGCCATTCGGCTTGCCCACCGCATCATCGTACCCATCTCACCCTCGTTGTTCGATTTGAATGCAAGCCACGATTTCCTGCGCACACTGGCCGAAGAAAAAGAGGTGCGCAACGGTAAATGCCAGATCGGCGTGGTCGGCATGCGCATGAACGCGCGTACCCGTGCGGCTTCGGCACTGGAAACTTTTCTTGCCAGGTCGAAATTGCCCATATTGGCGTACCTGCGGGAAACACAGGTCTATGTGAACGCCGCTTTCGAGGGAGAATCGTTGTTCGACTTGCCCCCGCATCTGTCCGAGCGTGAAATCGAACAATGGACTTATCTGCTAGACTGGCTGGAAACAGGCGAGTAATACAGTCCCTGCCACATTCGCAAGATCACTCATGTCGGTGACCGCCCGTGCAGATCAGCCCTTGCGCCATGGCGGTTTTTCCGGCAATCGCCGAAAATCAACGGTACTCGACAGATCAGGTTTGGAGTCACGAACCTGTGAATGCTACAACGCAGTCAAATTCCAGCGTTTGCTGAGCTCCGTACGCCAGCGACCTCACTCAGCCAGTTACAGTTAAATTGCTGACAGGTACTCAAGCTGAATTTAAGGCAGTCGCTATTCCGCCCGTGCCTGCACCGCTTCCAGTGCGTCCTTGAGCGTGTCTTCGCGCAGCGCATTGATCGCCTCGGAGAGTTTTTCCGCTGCATCTACAACCTCGGGCGGCAAATTTTGCGCATTGGCATGGGCAATCAATACGGCCGCAGCCCCTGCAACATTTAACAGCGTCGCCCGTTCCTGCATCAGCATCTCGATTTCTTCGGCGAGCAATTCAACTTCCTGCTTGTTCATTTTTGTTTCTCCTTAATCATAAAAATCTATTGTCCACGAAATACACAAAAAACACGAAAAGGTTTAAGTAGGAATATTGCCTAGAGGACGATAACTCGCAAAAATTAAAATAAACACCACAATTTCTATCCCCACCTTACCGACAAGTTGCCGCACAGAGGTAAGTCGTTTTTTTATTTCGAGTCTTTCGTAATTTTCGTGGATAAAAAAGGTTTGGGTTAATGCGTCTTGACGGCGGCGACCGCCAGCGCACTCATGTTCACGATGCGGCGCGCCGTCGCGGTTGAAGTCAGGATATGCGCAGACTTGTTTGCGCCCAACAGGATGGAACCGATGGTTGCGCCATCGCCTCCCGTCATCTTGAGCAGATTATAAGCAATATTCGCCGCATCCAGATTCGGCATGATAAGCAGATTCGCAGCACCTTTCAAACGCGAGCCGGGAAACAGTTCCGTGCGCAAATTTTCCGACAGCGCCGCATCCCCGTGAATCTCACCCTCCACTTCAAGCTCGGGCGATCGCTGCTCCAGCAATTCACGCGCCAGGCTCATTTTACGCGCAGAAGCGTTGTCATGGCTGCCGAAACTCGAATGCGACAACAGCGCGACCTTCGGCACCAGACCGAAACGGCGCACTTCTTCGGCCGCCAGCAACGTCATCTCGGCGATCTGTTCGGCGTCAGGGTCCAGATTGACATGAGTATCGCAGATGAACAACGTATGGCATGGCAGCATCAGGATGTTCATCGCCGCATACACGCTGGAACCCGCACGATGCCCGATCACCTGATCGATATACGGCAAGTGCTGCAGCGGCTGTGAAATCGTGCCGCACAACATCGCATCCGCCGCATTCATGCGCACCAGCATCGCCGCGATCAACGTATTGCTGCGACGCATCTCACGCTTGGCCGATTCCAGCGTCACCCCACGGCGCTGCATCAGGCGATAATACTCGCTGTAAAACTCGCGAAAACGGGGATCGTCCTCGGTATTCACCAGCTCAAAATCCACTCCCGCGCGGATGCGCAGGCCCAGCTTGGCGATGCGCTGCTCGATAACCGCCGGACGCCCCACCAGTATCGGATGTGCGATGCCTTCATCCACCACGGTCTGCACCGCATGCAACACGCGCGTATCTTCGCCTTCGGCATACACAAGGCGTTTTGGCGCACGACGGGCCGCTTCGAATACCGGCTTCATCAACATGTTGGAGTGATACAAAAAGCCTTGCAGTTGCTCGCGATAGGCATCCATATCGGCAATCGGCCGGCAAGCGACCCCGGTATCCATCGCAGCCTGTGCCACGGCGGGCGCGATACGCATAATCAGACGCGGATCGAACGGCTTGGGGATCAGATAATCCACACCGAAAGACAAGTCTTCATCAGCATAGACATTCGCCACCTCATCGGACTGTTCGGCTTCGGCAAGCGCGGCAATCGCATACACCGCCGCCTTCTTCATGGCCTCGTTGATGGTGGAGGCGCACACATCCAGTGCACCGCGGAAAATATACGGGAAGCACAGCGCGTTATTGACCTGATTCGGATAATCGGAACGACCGGTCGCCAGTATCGCATCGGGGCGAACCGATTTGGCAAGAACGGGGTCGATCTCGGGCGTCGGGTTGGCCAGCGCAAAGATCAAAGGCTGATGCGCCATTTTTACAACCATATCCGGCTTCAGCACGCCGCCTGCCGACAAGCCCAGAAACACATCCGCACCCGCGATCACATCTCCCAGCGTACGCGCCGTCGTGTCCACAGCATAGCGCGCCTTGTTGTCATCCATCTCCTCAGTGCGCCCCCGATAGACCACGCCCGCAATATCCGTGACAATGATGTTTTCCATGCGCACGCCCAGGCTTACCAGCATATCGAGGCAGGCCAGGGCTGCCGCGCCCGCCCCTGATACCACGAGTTTAATCTGCGCAATATCCTTGCCAGCCACCTTCAGGCCGTTTAACAACGCGGCGCCGACGATAATCGAGGTGCCGTGCTGATCGTCGTGGAATACCGGAATTTTCATCCGTTCGCGCAACCGGCGCTCGATATAAAAGCACTCCGGCGCCTTGATGTCCTCCAGATTGATGCCGCCGAAGGTGGGTTCCAGGGCTGCGATGATATCCACCAGCTTGTCCGGGTCTGTCTCGTCTATTTCCAGATCGAATACATCGATGCCGGCAAACTTCTTGAACAGGACGCCCTTGCCTTCCATCACCGGCTTGGCGGCCAACGGGCCTATCGCCCCCAGCCCCAGCACCGCTGTGCCGTTGGTAATCACCGCAACCAGATTGCCGCGCGCCGTCATGTTGCGCACCTCAAGCGGATTTTCCACGATCAACTCGCAGGCCGCCGCCACCCCGGGCGTATAAGCCAGCGCCAGATCGCGCTGGGTCATCATCGGCTTGGTTGCATTGACGGAGATTTTGCCGGCAGGCGACTGGCGGTGATATTGCAGTGCGGCTTCGCGTATATCCATAATCCCCTCTTAAATTCCGATAGCTGGCCGATTATAGCGCCACACCCGACCGCCACACCCAGACCGACAAACAATGCATATCAATCATGCACTTGCAAAGTTAATATTTCATCGCCGCCAGCATCTTCTCCAGCCGCTTCACCGAGACGATCACGGGCGTCTTGAGCTCCTGTGCGAACAAGGATACGCGCAATTCCTGCATCAGCCAGGCAAACTCGTCCACGCGAGGATCTGAATTGCCGCCCTGACGCAACTTTTGCCAAGCCTGCAACAACGGCTGCAGCTGAGCCATACACTGCGCATCGCGCGCCGGATTGCTGCGCAGCTTTTCGATGCGCAGCGCGATCGCCTTGAGATAGCGCGGCATATGTTGCAGCCGCTCATACGGCGTATCCCGAATAAAGCGTGGATGCAGCAGCCATTCCAGTTGCGAACGGATGTCCTGATTGGCCTGAATGTGGCTTTTGAGTTGCGGCAGGCTTTTTTGCAGCGCCTGATGCTCGTTCAGCACCAGCGCAATCAGCCTGGCCAGTTCCTGTGCAATCAACAGCAGACGGTTCTTGGCTTCCTTGCCGCGAGCGACAAAGGCGGCTTCGCAGGCGGGCAGCGGGTCATTCAGGCAGCAGCGTTCGAAGGTCATCGCCAGAATCTGCTGTTGCAGCTCCTGCTGCGTGCCGAACGGCATGAACAACATCCCCAGGCGTTGCGCATCCGGCAGATTTTTTTCCAGATACTTCACCTGCTCCTTGAGCTGCAACATGAACAGTCGGCGCAATCCGCCGCGATGCGCTGTTTGCGCAGCATCGAGGGTATCGAAGGCGCGCAGCACCACGGCGTCGGTCTCGTCCACCAGTGCGTTATACAGCGTGACGTTCTGCCCTGCCCGGCTCACCTGGCGAGTCGGCGTAAACTCGCCGAAACTCCAGGTCGTGTAGCGCTGCTCGCTGAGAACTTTCGCCTTATCCACGGTCACGGCTGCAATGACGGGGGCGGCGCGCGGCGCCAGTTCGCTGTGCAACTGGGAGAAATTGCGCGACATCCCCAACTGGCGACCATGCTCATCCGTCACGCGAAAATTCATCAGCAGATGCGCCGGCAACTGCTCGATACGGAATGCGTCGAGCGGCACATCGAGCTGCCTGCTCTCGCGTATGTAGCGCGACAAAGCCGATATCAGCGGGGTCAGGCCCGGCTTTGCATCGCGACAAAAGGCGGCGGCAAAGTCCGGCACCGGAACCAGATTGCGGCGTATCTTTTGCGGCAGGGTTTTGACCAGCTGCACGATTTTTTCGGGCAACAGGCCGGGAATCAGCCACTCGCACTGCAGCGCATTGACCTGATTGATCAGCGCGACCGGCACGGCAAGCGTGATACCGTCGTCGTTTTTGCCCGGCGAAAAGTTGTAACTGAGCGCAAAACTGACGTTATCTATTTTGAGTTGCGGCGGGAACTGATCGGTGGTGATGCCCGCCGCTTCATGACGCATCAGGTCGTCTTTTTTAAGGTACAGCAGCTTCGCGTCGCTACGCTCGGCATCTTTGCGCCAAGCCTCGAACGTCGCACCATTGTGTATGTGAGGCGCAATCCGGCTGTCGTAGAACGCATAGATCAACTCATCGTCCACCAGCACATCGGGGCGTCGCGCCTTGTGCTCCAGCGCCTCGATCTCGGCGATCAATTTTTGGTTGTGTGCAAAAAACGGCGCACGCGTATCGAATTCGCCTGCAACCAAAGCCTGACGGATGAACACCTCGCGCGACTCGGGTACATTCATCGGGCCGTAATGCACCCGCTTTTTGGCATTGAGCAGCAAACCGTGCAACGTGCTGCGCTCGAAGGCCACCACCTGCGCAGGCTTCTTTTCCCAGTGCGGGTCGTAATAATGCCGCTTGATCAGATGGCTGCCCACTTCCTCCAGCCATTCCGGCTCGATTCTGGCCACCGTACGTGCATACAGGCGATGCGTCTCGATCAGCTCGCCCGCCATGACCCACTTGGTCCCTTTTTTCGCAAGCACGGAATTAGGTGCGATGTAAAACTTGATGCCGCGCGCGCCAAGATATTCAGGGCCTTCCACGCCCTTCATGCCGACATTGCCCAACAGACCGCACAGCAGTGCCTTGTGTATCTTCTCGTAGCTCGCCGCCCTCTCCTCCGCCCCCTCTCCCGCAAGCGGGAGAGGGGAGGTGCGCAAGCCCATCTCGGCCACCTGCGTGTGCAACTGAGCATGCAACTCGCGCCACTCACGCAGACGTAGCGAGGACAAAAAGTTCTTGCGGCACTCCTCGGCTAACAGCCGGTTGGATTGCTTATGAGCCAGCGCCTGTTCGAACCAGGCCCAGATTTTGATATACGCCAGAAAGTCGGAACGCTCATCGGAAAAGCGCTTATGTGCTGCATCTGCCGCTTCCTGACGATCCAGAGGACGTTCGCGCGGATCCTGCGTAGACAACGCGCTGGCGATGATCAGGATTTCCGTCAGGCACTGATACTGGCGTCCGGCCAGCAGCAGGCGTGCAATCTTGGGATCCAGCGGCAGTTTCGCCAGCTCATGCCCGAGCGGTGTGAGCCTGCGCAAGCCCTCTCCCCCATCCCCTCTCCCGCTTGCGGGCGAGGGGAGATCACATATCGCGCCAAGCTCGGTGAGCAGCTGATAGCCGTCCGCGATCATCCTGGGCGTGGGCGGCTCGATGAACGGGAATTCGGCGATATCGCCCAACTCCAACGCGCTCATCCTTAGAATGACGGTCGCCAGCGAGACGCGGAAAATTTCCGGATCGGTAAATTCATCGCGCTGCAAAAAATCGGCTTCGTCGTACAAACGAATACAGACGCCGCTCATCACCCGCCCGCAACGCCCCGTACGCTGATTCGCGGCGGCGCGGGATATCTTCTCGACGTGCAACTGCTCGACCTTCTGGCGGATGCTGTAACGGTTCACACGGGCAAGCCCGCAATCGATCACATAGCCGATATTGGGCACCGTCAGCGAGGTTTCGGCCACGTTGGTCGCCAGCACCACGCGACGCTTGCCGCCGGTCTTGAATACCTTGTCCTGCTCTGCAGCCGACAGGCGCGAAAACAACGGCAGTATCTCGATGCCCTTGGGGTGATGCCGCCGCAAGGCTTCGGCCGTGTCGCGTATCTCGCGCTCGCCCGGCAGAAATACCAGCACATCGCCGCGCAGGCCGCCTGCGGCCAGTTCATCCAGCGCGGAACTGACCGCCTGCGGCACGTCCTGGGCTTCGCCTTCGTCGCTGATTTGCAACGGACGGTAGCGTGTCTCAACCGGATAGCTGCGCCCCGAAACCTCGATGACCACAGCGCCAAAATGCCTGGCGAAGCGCTCCGCATCGAGCGTTGCTGAAGTGATGATGAGTTTTAAATCACGCCTGCGCGGCAATATCTGCTTCAGATAGCCCAATAAAAAATCGATGTTCAGGCTGCGCTCGTGCGCCTCATCGATGATGATCGTGTCGTATTTTCTGAGCAACGGATCGCTGTGAATTTCCGCAAGCAATATCCCGTCCGTCATCAGCTTGATCACGGTATCCGCCTGCACCTTGTCGTGAAAGCGCACCTTGTAACCGACCAGGCCGCCCAGTTCAGACTTCAATTCAGCGGCGATACGAGTCGCTACCGAACGTGCCGCCACGCGACGCGGCTGGGTATGGCCGATGGCGCCCAGCACCCCGCGCCCCAGCGTCAGACAGATTTTAGGCAGCTGTGTGGTTTTGCCCGAACCGGTCTCGCCGCAGACGATCACAACCTGATGATCAGAAATCGCTCGCGCCAGATCATCGCGCCTTGCTACTACGGGCAGGTCGGCAGGAAATTCAATCGCGGTCAGAGTATCGATGCGTGCGCGGCGACGTTGCGCGCTGGGAGATAAGGTGGTGTTCAATGTTTAACCTGAATACGGCAGTTGAATAAAGTGCGGCGTCCCGGCCTTAAGAAACGAGTCCGAAACGCTACACCCGTCAGTATAACGCAGCTGTTCCTCCCGCATCACATCGCCGGTCTCATTGAAAGTCATGCCAGACCGCGCCGCCACGATAAGCAGCGAATTCGCAACCGCTTTATCGGAACAATTGTTTATTTTAACTATTTTGCGTTTTGTCAGAGTGCTGTAAGGATGAGGCACTAAGATGTGAACTGTAAATTGGCCGCAGGGATTCATCATGAACACAGCACATACATCCGGCACTAGAACAGCTTTTCTGCCCGTGGCTAGCCACGACGGCGATACCGCTCAACCCGCAAGGCCGGTAAAACGGGGATTACAGGAGAGGAAACCCATGATGCATTCTGCCGCCGGCACTACACTCATCGATAACCTGTTCGATCCGGATAATTGCAAGATGGACAGCGCTGCGATCAATCCCTGCGCCGTATACAATTTACGCCAGAATTTTGAGTTTGTGCGCGACACCTTTTTGAGCGACGCGCAAGCCAGGCAGATAGCGCTGTCATTGGCCTTCGACGAAGAGATATCCGTCGCCTACTGGGACATACACAGCCTGCGCGTGCGGGTACTCAATAAAATTCTCTCCAATGCAATCGCCAATACGCCGGAAGGCGGCAAGGTTGCCATCCGCATCTGCAAATCGGACGATTACACGATATGTATCAAGGTATCGGATTCCGGCATCCCCGCAGCCTGCGGTGAGCGCCTGTTTTACGACCCGTCCGGCAGCCTCTATCACACACGGCTTTGCGTACAGGCTCATAAGGGCTCGATCAGCATTGTCGACGATGCGGAATTTTCCGGTACCACCGTCAAAATTGACCTACCTTTGTACCTCCTGTGCATGCAGTGACTCCGGCATCGCACCCCTGCGGTGCAGGCCCAGTCCAAGCAGGATGAATGCGGTACCGAACCAGACCTCTTGTAAAACCGCCTCGTTGTTCAGCGCATGCCCCAGCAGTAACGCCATCACAGGCGTAATCAGATTGATCAGGGCAATACGTCCCGTTTCCATGTGCTTGATCATGTAGTAATACAGCATGAAACCCAGCACCGAACCCACCACCCCCAGATACACGATCGCTGCCGCTGTGCGCGTAGGAATTGCGACGGGCCACTGCCCATCAGCCGTCCACCATGCGATAAAAAACAGCGGCAACGCCACGGCCAGGCTGCCCATAGTCGTCGCCAGCGGCGGACTGTCATCCCCTATCCTCTTGATCCAGACCAGCCCCAACGCCTGTATCACCACGGCCATGAACAGCGCGATCAGCCCCAGCGCGGCACCCTCCCCCAAAACGAGTCCGCCGCGGAACACCAGAACCAGCCCCGCCAGCCCCAGCAGGATGCCGACCAGTTTTTTAGGCGTGACGGACTCTTCCTTCAACCACACCATCGCGCCCAGACTCGTGATCAGAGGAGACAAACCGAACAGCACAGAAATCATCCCCGAGCTTACATATTGCGAAGACCAATAGGCCAGCACCATCGTGCCGCACATGCTCGAACCGCTCGCCACATAGCTGTGCAGCGCGCGACGATGCAAGGGCATGCGCACGCGGAATATCGCGAGCAGCGCCATGCACAACAGCGTACCGATCGCCATCCGCGAGAACACCGCGAAGCTGAACCCGGCACCCATCGCACTCCACTTGATCGCGAGCGGAGTGGTAGACCAGATCAGGATAACCGAGACGAATGCGGCGGGTAATGACATGATGCTCTCCTGTTTCACAAGACAATAAAAAAGGCCACTAAACGTGGCCTTAATGAGAAACTTACGCGTATCGAACGCTAACTCTTAAGACCACCCGGCGCATGCGCCCACACCATGCGAATATTCGCATGGCAACGGACTTGAATGTGGAGGGTGGTCAACATGACGGAAATTATCGGGGTATCTGCACGATGGTGTCAACCGTTAGTTTTGCGTATCATCATGATTCCGCATTAAAACTCCAGGTAACGCTGCCGCTGTCATTCGAAAAGATCCTCTTATGTCTGGCATCCTGTTCGCGCAACCTGGTTCTGATCTCAGTCGGCTTGTTTTTCTGAAATGCAGCCACGCCGTTGGGGTAGACCATGCTGCGCACCACGGTATCTCCGGCGACCTTGGTAATCTCGCAACGGATACCTGCACTGGTTTGTTTCATTGCCTCGCGCAGCAGCTCCTGCTCCTGCTGTAAAGCCTGCACCTGCTTTAATTGCTCCTGTTTCCCGGTAGTCAATTTACTCCCGGCACTCATGTTTTTGGCAAACTTGGCCGTCATCTTTTGCCAGCCTTCCTGCTGCGCCGGATTCAACTGGATTTTCCCCTGTCTTATGCTGGACGCCAGCGCCAGGTATTTTGCAAATTCCGGTTCCGACTTGAGCTGCACCAGTTCCTCATCCTTCTTCGCAACGAGCTTATTGCACTCGCCTATCTGTTTGCTCAATTCGGTAATTTTCGCATCCGATGCAGAGGAGTCCGGCACCAGCATCGAAATCATCGTCTCCTTTGAACGGCACGCGCTGGAGGATTTGATCTGCACATCCCGTCCTGCGATACCGCAGCCCTCGGCGCTGTCGATCTGAATGCTCGTGGCGATGATTTCGCAGTTGACGGCGCGCTCGATGACGACGGAGTCACCCAATATCAGGCTGCTTTCGGCATATTTCAGGGAGATTTTTCCGGCGCAAGCCTCGATAGTCGAATTGAATACGCGACCGTGCGCCGTGACATCTCCGCCATAGCTTTTCGCACTGCCGCTCGACAAATTCCCCTCAAACAGAATAATGCCGCCCTGAGATACGATATCGCCATAGACATCGGAGTGGAAGGTCATATTCTTGCCTTCGACCATGCGCCCTTCCTGCACCTCGCCGTGTTCGACGAAGTCGTTACCGGCAAGCGACAGATCGCCCGTCGTCTTGAGGCTGATGCCGCCCTTGTTTTCGATCATTTCCGTAACGGAGACGATGTTTGACCCCGTATCCAGCGACAGGAATCCATCTGCAGCCGCCAGAATGTATTCGCTGCCGTCCTGCATTTCCACATAGGTTCCGGGCCCCGACATCGCAAACAGATCGACGTTATCCTTCGGCAACAGCGGCTCTATCCGCTGTCCGTTCACCCGAAATCCCGGGTTGCCGAGCACGCGGGCTTTTTTCCTCAACAATCGTGCTCCCTTCGCGATCTGCGGAAAGCGATTCTGAAATTTGCGCAGATCCGCCTTGCCGTTCAGCAACAGCTTGGGCGAATTGTCGCGGTGCAGCACGGAGCACGCCTCTTCCAGTTCCGCATCGAAGCCTGCGGTTGCGTCGCGCTGATGCGCCACATTCATGCGCGTCGTCGTCCCGCGAGCAATCACATCTGCAACGCCCTGGACATCGATTCCGAAACGCACGTCTTTGCACCACATGTCTGCAATGAATTCATCCACATTGAGTTTGGTGGGCTGCATCACTTCCCGGCGATTGGAGCCCGTGATGGGGGCTACGCCATCCTCACCCGGTTCGCCGTAGATGGGTTCTTCTACGGTAACTTCGATCTCGACCGGTTCGAAGAAATACTCTGCCACCTGTCTGGTGGAATCGACTTTAACCGCTTTATACAGCGCCCGGCGTTTTTCGGGGAACGTGACGACTTCCTCGGCCAGCCTTAATTTGGCAGCAGCGCCGTGTTCCTTGACGATACCATCGTAATCGTAGATCAGCTCCGTCAGCAATCGGTAATCCAGGCCACGGAATCGAGCGCCGTTGCTGAACAGCGCATCGATCGTTCTGTCGAAGCCGAGACCTGCCAGAGAAACATCGACGAAAACGCCGTCCGGCTGCCTGAGCAGACAGGAGGATAGCGGAACCGGCTTATCAGAATTCCCGTTGCCGGCTTTTGATTGCTGCGTCATATCGGAACACCTGCATTAAGTTCAATAAAAATACTTATGTAAGCGCGTCACAGACACGCATCGGCCCTGCGCAAACGATTGGCGATCACACGCATCACATGCAGCGCAAAATTGGGCGTCTGCTGAATCAGAAAATTGAATCGCTTGCGTTCAATGGGCAAAAACGTGCAATCGCTCCGTGCGATCACCGTTGCAGAACGCGTCGAGTCTTCGATCATCGCCATCTCGCCCAGTAACGCACCGGCTTGTGCCGTTTCCATCACCCGTTCGTGAACGATAATTTCAACTTCGCCTGACATCAGAACGTACATCAAATCGCCCTGATCGCCTTCCGTGAACAGCGCATCGCCGGCAGACAGCGCCTTGACCTCGGTCTCGTGACGAAATAACTCTGCTAAATTCATCGTACAACCCTCTCAATTATCAACCGGCGAGATTCTATCCGAAACTGAAGCCATACGGCCCCTCGTTCGGCTCATCGCCGCAAAACGACCGACCGGCGGTCTGTGGCAAATCCAGCATGACGCCAAGCATATTTGGTAATGGCCCGGATTATACTGTCAGTGCGAGTATCGGGCGGCATTCTCTGCATGTGAGAAGGGAGAAGGGAGAAGGGGGAAGAGAAGAGGATGGAGGGTCAGGCCTTACGGTTTACACATTTGC
>JBAZCE010000007.1:0-38449 GCA_041671105.1 Gallionella sp. | reverse complement strand
GTGACATAGGCAGTCGCACCGGCTGCCGCCCTACCTGCTTCCCGCAACGCATAGACCTCGGCGTGCGGCTCGCCGGATCGAATGTGCCAGCCGCTGCCCACCCGTTTTTCATCCTGCACCAGCACACAGCCGACGCGCGGATTCGGGCTGGTACCATAAAGCCCGCGTTCCGCCAGACGCAGTGCTTCTGCCATCCAGCGGCTATCCTGAGAACTAACGGTCATGGAAAATTTATCCATCTGATAAAATCCACCACGCCCGTTTCCCTCTCTCCTAGCTCTCCCCCGCTTGCGGGTGAGAGTGATTCTGTCTCGCTGCGCGAATTTTTAATCATCAGACTGATTTGGGACGAACCGGCTTACTGCGCACGGCCTTGACCGCATCGGCAAAGTCGCCCACATCCTGAAAACTCTTGTAAACGGAGGCAAAACGGATATAGGCGACCTTGTCCAACTTCAACAATTCCAGCATCACCATCTCGCCCACATAACGCGAATCGACTTCGCGCTCGCCCAGCGCATACAGCCGGTGAGTGACGCGGTCAATCGCCGCATCCACCATTTCGGTCGAAACCGGCCGTTTATGCAGGGCGCGCTTGAAACTGGTACGCAGCTTTTCCGCGTCGAATTCGCTGCGTGTTCCGTTCTGTTTAACCACCTGCGGCATGCGCAACTCCACCGTTTCATAGGTGGTAAAACGTTTATCGCAGGAAACGCAACGACGACGGCGACGTATGCTGTCGCCCTCCTCGCTTTCGCGGGTATCCACGACCTGGGTGTCGTGACCTTTACAGAATGGACATTTCATAAAATCAAGGAGCGAGGAGCGAGGAGCGAGGAGCGAGGAGCGAGGGCAGATGCTTTTCCCCGATCCGCCAACCTCGATCCTCAATCCTGCTTTAGGCTCCGTAGACCGGGAACTTGGCAGTCAGCTTCTTGACTTCAGCCACCACGCGCGCAATCACCGCGTCGTCGTTCGGCGCATCGAGCACGTCGGCGATCAGATTCGCAAGCAATTCCGCTTCCAGCTCCTGGAAACCGCGTGTGGTCATCGCCGGGCTGCCGATACGAATACCGGAGGTGACAAACGGCTTTTGCGGATCATTCGGGATCGCATTCTTGTTGACGGTGATATGAGCACGTCCCAGCGCAGCTTCCGCATCCTTGCCGGTGAGATTCTTGGCCTGCAGATCGACCAGAAATACGTGGCTGTCGGTGCGTCCGGAGACGATGCGCAAGCCCCGTTCCTGCAACACGCGGGTCATCACGCGTGCATTTTCAACGACCTGACGCTGGTATACCTTGAATTCATGACTGCCAGCTTCCTTGAATGCAACCGCCTTGGCTGCAATCACGTGCATCAGGGGACCGCCCTGCAAGGCCGGGAAGATCGCAGAATTGAGCGCCTTCTCATGTTCAGCCTTGGCCAGAATCAGCCCGCCGCGTGGACCGCGCAGCGTCTTGTGAGTCGTCGTCGTGACGAAATCGGCGATGCCAACCGGGCTGGGATACACGCCTGCCGCGATCAAACCCGCATAGTGCGCCATATCGACGAACAGATAAGCACCCACGCTGTCCGCGATTTCACGGAAACGCTTCCAGTCGATCACCAGCGCGTAAGCCGAGGCCCCCGCCACGATCATCTTGGGCTTGTGCTCCAATGCCAGCGCCTGAACCTGGTCGTAGTCGATTTCTTCCTTGTCGTTCAAACCGTACTGGATTGCGTTGTACAGTTTGCCACTGATATTTACCGATGCGCCGTGGGTCAGATGACCGCCGTGTGCCAGCGACATACCCAAAATGGTGTCTCCCGGCTTCAACACTGAGACATACACAGCCTGATTTGCCTGAGAGCCCGAATGAGGCTGCACGTTGGCATATTCTGCACCGAACAACGCCTTGGCGCGATCGATGGCAAGCTGCTCCGCCACATCCACAAATTCGCAACCGCCGTAATAACGCTTGCCGGGATATCCTTCTGCGTATTTGTTGGTCAGCTTGGAACCTTGCGCTTCCATCACCGCACAGCTGGTGTAGTTTTCCGAAGCGATCAGCTCGATGTGATCTTCCTGGCGCTGATTTTCATTCTGAATCGCGGCCCACAATTCCGGGTCGGTGACGGCAATGGTGTTTTTACTGGAGAACATGACAATTCCTAAAAAAATAAAAAATCGAAAGATTCTCGGATTCTACCATGTACCAGGCAGGTTCTTACAGGGTATTGCCTTGCATGGTATTGCCTTGCAAAGGCTTTGCCCGTTCTACTGCCCGGCGACCGTCATGCCCTCAACCAGAATCGAACCGCACAGACGCGAGCCTTGCACCAGCACGTCGGAACCTACCGCTGCGATATTGCGGTACATCTCCTTGAGATTGCCAGCGATGGTCACTTCATGCACCGGATACTGGATCTCGCCGTTTTCCACCCAGAAGCCCGCAGCCCCGCGCGAATAATCGCCGGTGATGGAATTGACCCCCTGGCCCAGTAACTCGGTCACCAGCAAGCCGCGATACATGGTTTTGATGAGCCCCGCCAGACTCAGATCGACGCCACCCGAAGGCTGCATGATCAGGTTGTGATTGCCGCCCGAATTGCCGGTAGTCGCAAGCCCCAGCTTGCGCGCAGAATAACTGCCCAGAAAGTAGCCGCGCAGAACGCCATTCTCGACGATATTGCGATGCTGCGTTTTCACCCCTTCGTCATCGAAAGCGCCGGACGCCAAGCCTTTCGGGATATCGGGAATATCGGCGATATTGATGTGCGAGGAAAAAACCGGCTTGTCCAGCTGATCGAGCAGGAAGGTGGATTTGCGATACAGACTGCCGCCACTGACCGCACCTACGAAATGCCCCAACAGACTGCTGGCCACCGATGAGTCGAACAGCACCGGCACTTGCATCGTCGCGATCTGCCGCGCACCCAGACGGCGCACGGTGCGCTCGGCGGCCATACGCCCCACCTGCTGCGCGCTCAACAGATCCCCCGGACTACGCGCCACGCTATACCAGTAATCGCGCTCCATCGCTTCATCAAGTTCTGCGATAACCGAACAGCTCAGGCTGTGGCGCGAGGTAGGATACCCCCCGACGAAACCCAGGCTATTGGCAAAAACAAATTGCGCCTCATGCACGCTGACCGTCGCGCCTTCCGAATTATGAATGCGCGCATCTGCGTCGAGCGCTGCCCGCTCGCACTCCTGTGCCCTGGCGATGGCATCTTCCACCGACAAATCCCAAGGATGATATAAATCCAAATCGGGAAATTCGCGTGCCAGACAGTCTTCATCCGGCAGCCCTGAACAATCATCGATTGCGGTATAACGCGCGATGGATAACGCAGCATCAACCGTGTCGCGTACGGCCTGGGGAGAAAAGTCCGAGGTGCTGGCGTTACCGCGTCGCTGCCCGATGTATACCGTAATCCCCAACCCCTTGTCGCGGTTGTATTCTATGGTCTCCACCTCGCCCTGGCGCACCGTAACACCCTGCCCGAAACCCTCGGAAACCTCGGCAGAGGCTGCTGTCGCGCCCTGTCGCCTGGCATAGTCCAACAAGTCTTGTGCAATGCTTTTCAACGCATCGGCCGAGTTGGAGAATCGCTCCTGAGCCTGCGGATATTGGGCGGACGACATAGGTTTGTTCATAACTTCAAGCTGTAAAATGACGAAAGGCGCTATCATAGCAGTATCTAACCTGCCACATTGCATACCATGAGCCCGCACAACGATTTAGAAGATATGAAAAACCAACAGAATAACAATGAGTTCAGCGATGCTCATCCCGATGACGAGGATGACTACATCGATGAACAGGACGAGCAGAGCGATCCGGACGAGGATTTTGACGATTCCGATGAAAATCTGGACGATTCGGATGAAGACCTGGACGACGAGGACGAAGGCGATCAGGACGATGCACCCGCACCCTCGCGCCAACCCGGTCGCGGCCTGCGCAGTTTGCCTGTCGCAGAGGAAGAGGAAGAACTCCCGCCAAGCAAAACCAAGATAAAAAAGCAGATGCACGAGCTGCGAGATCTGGGGGAAGAACTGACAGAACTGGGAAAAGACCAGATCGCGCAGCTCGACATTCCGGAAATATTGCGCGACGCGATTAAAGAGATGCACCGCATCAAAACATTCGGCGCAAAACGCCGCCAGTTGCAATACATCGGCAAGCTGATGCGCGACGTGGATGCGGCTCCGATCATCGCAAAACTGAACACCTGGAAAGGCACTTCACAACAGCATATCGGCTATATGCATCAGCTCGAACGCTGGCGCGAACGCCTGCTGGAAGGAAATGAGGCACTTACCGAACTGCTGGCAGCCTACCCTGACACTGACGTCCAGCGCCTGCGCACACTGATACGCAATACGCTAAAAGAGCGGGAAGCAGGAAAACCCGCCAAGAATTTCCGCGAAATATTCCAGGTGCTGCGCGAGACGATACCTGAACCGGTGTAAAAGGGGAGAAGGGAGAAGATTTTACTCTTCCCTCTTCCCTCTTCCTTTTAATGGTTGTGGACCATCTCCGGGTGTTTCTCGACGACCATACGATTGAGTATCTGCATCACTTCAGCACTGCTGACCTCAGCCCCTTGCATTGCGGCGATAATTTGCGTCTGCACATTCTCATCATTCGCCCAGTTGCTATCCAGCAAGGCCACTGCCTTATGCACACTGCCGTGCACCTTGCTATGGGGATCCAGCAACGCACGATAGGAAACAAGGTCGCCGAACACTTCCTTGCCAAGACCTTCATACCACTTGCCCAAACGGCAATTCTGATGATTCACGCTGACAGCCTTGCGCAACTCATTATCATCGGGGCTGTTGATCATCGCATAAGCGCGCTGCTTGTAGATCACATGATCCACCTTAACCAGTGACGAATAGCTCAGATCCTGTGCATAGTTTGCATTTTTCAGCGTAATTTTCGCCGACTCATTAAAGCGTCCGAATTTTTCCTCCAGACGTGAAATCACGCTCTGCGACGAGTTGGCAATCTCATGCATCTCCTCCGAGTCGGTCAGCATCTTGACGGCCTCGCCCTGCAGCATCTGCATCACGCGCCCGATGGATTCGGAAGCATTCTTGGTGTTCTCGGCAAGCTTGCGCACCTCATCTGCCACCACCGCGAAACCTCGTCCCGCCTCACCGGCACGAGCCGCTTCGATCGCAGCATTCAAAGCCAGCAGATTGGTCTGATCGGCAATCGATGTGATCAGGCCTACCGCCTTGTTGATTTCAGTGCTGCGTTCATTGAGTCTGGTAATGGACTCGTTGGCCTGCTTGACGCGATCGGTAATGCCGGAAAGGCGTTCCACCACATCCTTGACCGATGCCTGACTGGCTTCGGCATCTTCACTGTTGCGCTGAGCAAGACGGGCGAGCGTCTCCATGCTGTCGGTGATAATCTTGAGATCTTCCTGATTGAAAGCCAGATTATCCAGCAAATTCTGGGTATTAAGATGATGAGCCTTGGACAGCAGATTGTCGCGCATCGCACCTTTCTTCTGATTCGCCATCCCTTCGAGCAAAATATTCTGGTTGGCAAGCCCGGTCCTGAAGCCGCCGTGCATCCCGCCGTTCATCGCGACACGGCCGAAATTGCCGCTCAGATTGGCGCGAAAACTGGTCTCCTGCTCACGAAAAAACGCGCCGAGCTGGTCGAGCATGTCATTCACATTCCAACACAACTGGCCAATTTCATCCTTATCGGATACGCCGACAATGCGCTTATTGAAGCGCCCCTTGGCAACCTCAGACACCAGATCGGAGAGCTGAGCCAGCGGTGCCAGCCAGCGTTTTACCAGCCACTGCCCCAGGGCAGAAATCGCAATACCCGCCCCCAGAAACACCAACATCACAACATCAATGCCGTGCAGCGCGAAACTGGTCAGAACAATAGTCAATATTCCCAGGGAAAATGACCAGAGCAATATTGAAAATCTAGATTGCAAGGACAAGTTCATCATAGCTGAGCCCCTTTTCGGTCAATAAATCGACTAACATTTTAGTCGATGCGGCAATGGCATTCGCCGCCCCGACTCTTTTTTCTTCCGCAAGCATCGCAGCATAAAGCCCCGTTACGGTTTGAACCCCGCTCATCTTGGGCTTGCGGCGTACCGACAAGTAACCTGTGATATTTCCGCTCGGATCGAAGGTCGGCGTCACATTGGTAAACACCCAATAAAACCCGCCGTCTTTGGACATATTTTTTACATAGGCAAAACATTCGTTACCCGCCTGAATCTTGTCCCAAAGCAGCTGAAATACAGCGCGAGGCATATCCGGGTGACGGATGATATTATGTTGTGTCCCGATCAATTCTTCCGAGCTGTAACCTGAAAACTCGATGAAGATTCTGTTCCCGTAGGTGATCCGACCTTTGAGATCCGTCATGGAAACGATAAAATCTTCCTCGCGCATCACTCGTTCAACCGAAGTTGGTGTTATTGACCTTTTCATTTCGCCCTCTGTATTTTCCGCCGACCGGATTTTTATCTTTTATTATCGGAAGAATTATATAAGTCTTTAATATGCATTGCGCATAATAAATTTTCGACACATCAGATGCATATCTTAATTCTTAACCCGTCCAACCAATACATTGAATAGGAACTGAATATGACCGCAATTCTTGAACATATTACTCTTGAATCGGGGAAAAATCCGCAATACAGCACAATCTGGCTGCATGGACTGGGCGCAGACGGGCAGGATTTTGTACCCGTCGTTGATGACCTGAGCTTGCCCGTCGCGATGCGCTACATTTTCCCGCATGCGCCTCTGCGCCCGGTCACGATTAACGGCGGGTTTATCATGCGCGCCCTGTATGACATTGCCGACGCCGATCTTTCGACCGAACTCAAAACAGCGCTCAACACGCAACAGGATGAGGCTGGCATACGCGATTCGCAAACCGCGATTGAGTCGCTCATCGCAAGGGAAATCGCTCGCGGCATCGCCCCGCAGCATATTTTTCTGGCCGGCTTTTCCCAGGGCGGCGCGATCGCCCTTCACACCGCATTACGCCAGCCCACACCCCTGGCCGGGGTACTGGCACTCTCGACCTATTTACCACTGTCTGAAACGGCGAGCCTTGAGGCGACGGCAGGTTCCCGGCAAACGCCTGTTTTCATGGCACACGGACGCAGCGACCCGATCGTCCCCTGTGCATTGGGAGCCGCATCAAAGGATCTGTTACGGTCCCTGGATTACACCGTCGCATGGCACGAGTACCCGATGCAACACTCGGTTATCGACAGGGAACTGCGCGATATCGAAGCATGGATGACAAACAGGATCGAGGAGATAAGCAATAATGGATAATTGACAATGGACAATTACTTGATTATTAACAATATTTAAAATAATCCAGCAATCCAGCTAAATTCTATCCTTCTGCTGCCTCCTGTTCGATGACGCGGAAACTGGCCAGATCGTAATCCAGTCCTTTTTCCAGCAATTGACCAGGAATCATCAGGTAATTCCTGCCCTCGAAGCCGGTTTTCAGGCTGCGCTGCATGGAAAAGGTACCTGTTCGCATCAGCAGCCTTGCCGTACCGTCTTCCACATCCATCTGCAACCTGAGTGCAGACTGGCCATTTTCGAATCCGTCGGCCTCGCTCGAAACTAGCGTCACCTCAAAAACATTGTGCGCCAGCATCTCCACCCCCACATGTAAGCGCCCGTTGGCGTCGCGCAGCATACGCCGCACGATTGCCACGCCCGGCTTGGGAACACCCGCCATTTGTATGCCTAACAGATGACCTATGCACAACCCCTCCGTTCCACGCTGCGACAATACGGCGCAAAAACCGCTGGGACTGATATTTTCAAGCACCCATTGCATGAACGGATATTCGCGGCCAGGTTGCCCGACACAGGATCCGAGCACATTTTCAAACCCTGTTACCACATTGATAACGGTGCTAAGTTCCCGCCGCGCGCTTAGCCTTAGCGGCGAAGCAACCAGACGCGTCAGAACATGCTGCGCCGCCTCAAGCACCCATTCCGCAGGAAAAGCCCCCCCCAGATTAAGCTCATGAGGAACAACCTTTTTTTTCAGTATATTAATCAAGTCTTCCAACTTCGCCTGCATGTCTGCCAGGCTGATGTAGCGCATCGACGGATGCAGGGTCGCCTCCGCATTGAGTCGCATCGGCGCCGAAGGATGCGCCAGATCAAAGCCGAACAAAACCTGCCCGGTCAGCGCCGCACTCGTCTCGACCGCATTGCCGTATTGGGCGATGATACGCTCGGCCAGATGCATGCTTCTGGGACTCAGGGAATTTATCCCGCAGGCATACCACGCCACCAGTTGCCCTGCTTCACGTTTCACCGTAGTGGGTGCAGACAAGGCGGAATAAAGATTGACCGGCGTATCCAGATAACCACGCTGCTCGGCATGCCAATAGAGCTGCGCGAGATGACGCCAAAGCGTTTCATCGTAAGGGCCATAGTGGACGGCGGCATATTTCACCTGTTCACGCATCGCCCGCACCGCGCGTGCCACCAGCAAAGGCAATTGCGCCTTAATGGCCGCAAACTCACCGTTACCGCTGCAATAGCGGGTGATCATCGTGCAATAGGCAGTGACGGTATAGCTGGACAGATTACCCAGGGCCTGGCTCAGGCGATTTCCCTGATAGGTATTCATATCCGGCAGCGTAAAATATTCGTACGCCAATTTCCGCGCAAAGGGTCTGGCCGTTTCATCCAGCAGACTCAACACCTGCAGCTGATCGCCCAACCTGAATTCTTCACACAGGGTCACCGACTCGATCCAGTCAGTCAACTCGGTCACCGATCTGAAGGCATCATTTTTCGGCAAATCATTGAGCAGAGCCCGTGCCCGTTTGACATCCGCCATGGGATGATCGCTTTTTTTGCCGAACAATTTTGCTAACATTCTTTGGCCTTTACTGATTTATCTATACAGCCTGCCTGGCAACCCGTGGCAATATAACCACAAATTCGCCCTTTATGTACATACCTGACCGCCTATGATCCCTTGGCTCACCGAAAAAAATCCCTTCCCGGCCGTAACGCAGGCACTGCGCGAACCGAATGGTTTGCTGGCGGCGGGCGGAGAATTGACGCCTGCCAGGCTGCTGGAAGCTTACCGCAACGGCATTTTTCCGTGGTTCAGCCCCGGCGATCCCATCCTGTGGTGGAGTCCCGATCCGCGCATGGTGTTGATTCCGGATGAATTCAAATTATCCGACTCGCTTGCCCGTCTGTTGCGAAAAAACACCTTTGAGGTTCGCAGTGATACCGCCTTCGAAAAAGTGATGCGCGCCTGTGCTGCACCACGCAACGGCGTACGCGGCACATGGATAGACGAACAGATGATTGCGGCCTATTGCGAACTACATAATCTGGGCTATGCCCATTCCGTTGAAACCTGGATCGATGGCAAACTGGCAGGCGGCTTGTATGGCGTTGCGATCGGCCGGATGTTTTACGGCGAATCCATGTTCAGTCAGGTTAACAATGCCTCAAAAGTCGCATTGGCGTATCTGTGCAGGCATCTGCAACAATCCGGTTCTTCGATGATAGATTGTCAGATGTATACACCGCACCTGGCCTCATTGGGTGCACGGGAAATTCCGCGCGATGAATTTCTCGCACGACTCAAAGAGTTGGTAGATATGAATGGACAATGGATAATGGATAATTAAAAATGACTGCGCGCGCCAATTATCATTTATCAATTATCCATTCTCAATTTTCTTGGCATGAGCTCACTCAACGACATTCCCATCTCGGCGCTGAATTTTTATCTGACCGCCGCCTATCCTTGCAGCTACCTGCCCGACAGGCAGGCACGCTCGCAGGTCGCCACGCCCGCTTTTCTGATCAACACAACGTTGTATTCTCAACTGATGCAACACGGCTTCCGTCGCAGCGGCGCCTATATCTACCGTCCGCGTTGTGACAACTGCAGCGCCTGCGTGCAGATGCGTGTATCGGCAAAAAAATTCAAAGCCAGCCGCTCCCAACGTCGCGCCTTCTCGCAGCATGCACAACTGGAGGCCACGCTGCACCCGTTGCAAGACGAACCCGAATATTATGAACTGTATCAACGCTATCAACGCGCACGCCACCCGGACGGCGGCATGGTCGATGACGATCGCGATGCCTACCGGACCTTTTTACTGCAAAGCCAGATCGACACACTGCTGGTAGAATTCAGGGATGGCGGCGAATTGCGCATGGTCAGCGTGATCGATCTGCTCAGCGACGGCCTGTCGTCGGTGTACACCTTCTACGATCCGGACATCCCCGGTTCAAGCTTCGGGGTATACAACGTGCTCTGGCAAATCGAACTGTGCCGCAAACTCAATCTGGATTACGTCTATCTGGGTTACTGGATCGAGGACTGCCGCAAGATGGCCTACAAGACTCAATACCAGCCGGCAGAAGGCTTACAGGATGGCGTCTGGCATCCGCTCATCGACGAATGACGGTTTACGGTTTACGGTTTACGGTTTACGGTTTACGGTTTACGGTTTACGGTTTACGGTTTACGGTTTACGGTTTACGGCCAACATCTTACTACAAAATATTTATACTAAACAATAACTTAAACTGTAAACTGGAAACATATATGAAGGGACGCCTGACCATTTTTACATTTGCGCTGCTACTGTTGCCGCTGGCCGGCCTTTATCTGAGCGGTGCGGAATGGAGCAATCTGATGGCGACTTTCCCTGCCGAGGATCAAAGCGCGGGGGCCACGCTGCGCACCAGCATCATGCTGCTGATCTATGTGCTGATTATCAACCACACCGTCAAACGCCTGACCAAAAATGACCCGCTCGACACTCAGCGCAGATTTTTTATCGAATTGAGCATCGCCAGCGCCCTGACAGGCTGGTTGCTCAGCTACCTGAATATCTTCGCGGCAAGCTGGACGGCGCCGCAGGATCATCCCTGGCTGGTTCAAGTGCTGCTCTACACCCCGTTATTCGCACTGCTCGCGCCCGCCGTGCTTGTCACCAGCGCCCTGTTTGGCGCTTTCCCCGGACGGATCAAACCCTTCGATTGCCGCCCGCCTCTCCCCGCGACCGCCTCTACAATAATGGCACGCATCCTTTTGCCGCTGGCGCTGCTCGGCCTGATGAGCGGCGCGGCATGGCCTGCGCAATTATTCTGGTTGCTGTGGATATCCCCGCTCCTGCTGCTGACATCCCTGCAATTGCTGTCGCATGAGCGCGCAATACTCGCCCAGCCGGGCGACCGGGGTCGGGTAATCTGCGCGGCGCTGTCCGGCATCGCCGTCGGCAACCTTGCCGTCATCAGCTATCAATCGAACGCCAGTCTGGATATCAATCTTCCCAATATGCTGATCGCACAATCAGGTCTGGCGCTATTCGGCCTGCTCTGCCTGCAACTGGGCGATGTACTCGACCAGCCTGACAAATCCCTTATTCAGGATAAACCATGAGCCTATATTCTCTGCTCCGCCCCGCCTTGTTTCAGTTCGACCCTGAAACGGCGCACAATCTCACCTTAAGCGGCCTGCAAACTGCCTATTCATTGGGCCTGAGCGGCCTGATCGCGCCGTCTATCCCAACCGATCCGCGCACTGTGATGGGCCTGACTTTCCCGAATCCGGTAGGTCTTGCCGCTGGCCTGGACAAGAACGGCGACTGCATCGACGGCCTGGCCGCACTGGGATTCGGTTTCATCGAAATCGGCACCATCACGCCGCTGGCGCAACCGGGCAACCCGAAACCGCGTCTGTTCCGCCTGCCCGGGGCATCCGCCATTATCAACCGCATGGGCTTTAACAACGAGGGCGTGGATGCGCTGATCGCGAACGTTGAGCGCGCGAACTATCGCGGCATATTGGGCATCAACATCGGCAAGAATGCCGCAACGCCGATCGAAAAAGCCGCCGATGATTACCTGATCTGTCTGCGCCGCGTATATCAACATGCAAGCTATATCACGGTCAACATCTCATCCCCCAACACCAAAAATCTGCGCCAGCTGCAGGACGAAGCCGCACTGGACGACCTGCTCTCCAAACTGAAGGCCGAACAGCAAAGACTTGCCGATACGCATGGCAAATATGTTCCCGTTGCGTTGAAGATCGCACCGGACATGGAAGGCGAGCAGATCGTACAGATCGCAAGACTGCTGATACAGCACCGCATCGACGGCGTGATCGCGACCAACACCACGCTGTCGCGCGAAGCTGTCGAAAATCTGCCGCATGGCGATGAAACCGGCGGACTGTCCGGCGCGCCGGTGAAGGATAAATCAACCCGCGTGATCCGCAAGCTTGCAGCAGAATTCAAATCCTGTGCCGAGCAAGGTCGAGGTAGCGAGCTGCCCATCATAGGCGCCGGCGGAATTCTGAACGGCAGCGATGCCGCCGAAAAAATCGCGGCTGGCGCCTCGCTGGTGCAAGTTTACAGCGGCCTGATCTATCGCGGCCCTGCGCTGATCGGCGAATGCGCAGCCAGCATCCGCAACACAACTCACTCAAACTAAAGGAGCCGGCATGCCCAACAAAGCAAAAGGATCAGACAGCGAACGCAAGATTCTGGAACACGCCCACCGCGGCCTGCAACTGATCGCCGAATATCGCCCGAAACTGATGGGCAAGGTGCAGGCTTTTATGGCCGAAGCCATGCGTCCCGGGATACTGGACAAGAAACAAAAGGAACTCATTGCGCTGGGCATGGCGCTGACCCAGCAATGTCACTACTGCATCGCCCTGCATGTTCGCTCCTGCAAAAGCGCAGGTGTAACCCTCGAAGAGATCATGGAGGTCTGCTCGATCGGCATCATGATGGGCGGCGGCCCCGTGCTGACCCACATGGCAGAAGTGGAACGCGCGCTGAATGAGTTTTACCTCGACGCAGACGGCGAACCGATCTAGCCGGTAATGGCCGTTTCAATATTGTTCACGGAAGTCGCTCGAATCCGCTGGCGACCTGGTATGCAACCGGCACTAAATAACCTTGCGTCATATAGATATGCCAACAAAGCGGTTGAAGCCACCTGCGAATCATCGGATAATCCGCGCCTGATTCAAAAGGCACAATAATGACTGAATATCTGCTGATCTTGCTGGGTGCGGTGTTTGTAAACAACATCGTGATGGTCAAGATTCTCGGGCTATGCCCGTTCATGGGCGTCTCCAAAAAACTGGAGGCGGCCGTCGGCATGGGCGCTGCCACCACGTTTGTGCTGACCTTGGGCTCGGGCAGCAGCTACCTGATCAGCCACTACCTGCTTGGGCCTGACCTGGCCTATCTCACCACGCTGTCATTCATCGTGGTGATCGCAGGCATCGTGCAATTCACCGAAATGGCGGTCGAAAAAACCAGTCCGGCCCTGTACCAGACGCTGGGTATCTACCTGCCCCTGATCACCACCAACTGCGCGGTGCTGGGCATCCCGCTGCTCAACGTGCAGGCAAAACACAACTTCATCGAGTCCCTGCTGTTCGGCTTCGGCGGATCAGTCGGCTTCACGATGGTGATGGTGCTGTTCGCGGGCCTGCGTGAACGCATGGAAGGCGCGGATGTCCCGGGCATCTTCAAGGGGTCGGCCATCGCAATGGTCACCGCAGGCCTGATGAGCTTATCCTTCATGGGATTCTCGGGATTGATCAAATAATGCTGAACGCATTGCTGGCTATGGCGGCGATTGCCATCGTGCTGGGCGCGGTGCTGGGATATGCCGCGATCAAATTCCGCGTCGAAGGCAATCCGCTGGTCGACAAGATCGATGCCGTATTGCCGCAGACGCAGTGCGGCCAGTGCGGCTATCCGGGCTGCAAACCCTATGCGACCGCGATAGCGGAAGGCACAGCCGACATCAATCTGTGCCCGCCCGGCGGCGAGGAAGGCATCCATAAACTAGCCGACCTGCTTGGCATGGACTTCAAACCGTTCGGCGGCGCTACCGTACCGAAACCCAAATCGGTCGCGCTGATTGACGAATCCACCTGCATCGGCTGCACGCTTTGCATTCAGGCCTGCCCGGTGGACGCCATCGCGGGTGCGGCAAAACAGATGCACACCATCATCGCTCAAGAGTGCACAGGCTGCGAATTGTGCCTGGCCCCCTGCCCGGTGGATTGCATCAGCATGGTCGCCATCGAAGCTACGGTCTCCAGCTGGAAGTGGAAATATCCCGTGTACGCACTGACTGCGTCGAACGAGCATAGCAAGTAGCCATCCATGAAAATGAGACTTGCCATGCCCGTTCCCTCTCCTCAATCCTCTCCCGCATGCGGGCGAGGAGACGAACGAATCACTGTGCGAGCTTCACGTTATATTAAGCCTTGAGCCAATGAGAACACTTTACCAATTCCACGGCGGGATACACCCCCCTACCAACAAGACGCAGTCCAACCGGACGCCGATAGCGCAGACAGCCCTTCCTTCAAAACTGGTGATTCCACTGCACCAGCATGTCGGCAGCAGCGCAGTCCCCGTGGTCGAAGTCGGGTCGCGCGTGCTCAAGGGGCAGATCATAGGCCGCGCCGATGGACATTTATCCAGCACCGTTCACGCCTCGACTTCCGGCACGATCGCGACCATCGATATGCAGCAGGTCGCGCATCCTTCCGGCATCCCGGATCTTTGCATCACCCTGATTCCGGACGGGCTGGACGAATGGATAGCACTTGAACCCTGCGATAACTGGCGATCCCTTTCCCACACCGAGCTTCGTCACCGGCTGAGGAAAGCCGGCGTGGTCGGTTTGGGCGGCGCTGTATTCCCGAGCGACATGAAGCTGTATGCGCACAAACACAAGATCAAGACGCTGGTGCTCAACGGCGCGGAATGCGAACCCTATATCACCTGCGACGATCTGCTGATGCGCGAACGCGCAGATCAAATCCTGTCGGGCGCCGAGATGATGCGCGAGCTGCTGTACTCCGAAGAAGTGCTGATCGGCATCGAGGACAACAAGCCCGAGGCGATCGCAGCGATGCGTGCCGCAGTGACGGCAGGCGGGCACCTGCACATGGAAGTGATCGCAGTGCCAACGATCTATCCGGGCGGAGGCGCGAAACAGCTGATACGCGTGCTCACCGGCATCGAAGTCGCAGCGGGCGTGCGCTCGACCAATCTGGGCGTACAGTGCTTCAATGTCGGCACGGCCTACAGCGCCTGGCGCGCAATTGCTCACGGCGAACCGCTGATCTCGCGCATCGTCACCGTGACCGGCAATGTAGGACATGCGCAAAATTTCGAGGCGCTGATCGGCACACCTGCCGATGAACTGGCAGCCCAGGCAGAACAGCTGCCGGGTACGACGGGCTATATTATGGGCGGCCCGATGATGGGCGTGCTGTTGCCGTCAAACCGGGTCGGCATCATCAAGGCGACCAACTGCCTCATCGCCGCCTCAGACACACTTTTTCCGCCGCCCGCCCCTGCCCTGCCCTGCATCCGCTGCACGCGCTGCGCCGATGTGTGCCCGGCAGAGCTGCAACCGCAGGAGCTATACTGGTTCTCGAAGGCGAAAAACCTGGTCAAGGCGGAGGACTACCATCTGTTCGACTGCATCGAGTGCGGTGCATGCAGCTATGTGTGCCCGAGCAACATCCCGCTGGTGCAGTATTACCGTTTCGCCAAGAGCGAGATCTGGGCGCAGCAGACGGCCAAAAAGGCGGCTGATGCCGCACGCGAACGACATGAATTTCGCGAGAGTCGCATCGAACGCGAAAAACGCGAGAAGGCCGAAAAGCTTGCCGCAAAGGAAAAGGCCGCGATCGAAGCCCGCGCTGCTCAACCCGCTCCTGCGATAAAAGCGGATGCCGAACCGCAAGATCCTGTTCAGGCGAAAATACAGGCGGCGATCGACCATGCAAAACAGCAGGCCGCAGCCGTCAAGCCGAAAAACACCGAACAACTGACGCCGCAGCAGTTGGCACAGATCGCAGAGATCGAAGCGCAGCGCGCAAGGATCCGCGAACTGACAAAAGCCTCGGCTAATACCGACGGGCAACCATGAAAATGAAGCATATTCTGCCCGTCTCCCTGATAAAACAACTAGCCATCCCACTTGGCACCCCCAAGACAGTTGCCAAGTGCCTGGTTATATCTCTTAACTCTCCCCCGTGCCGTATGGGGAAGAGTTCTGCAGTCTCGCTCCGCGAGTCTCTCGTCGAAGGCTAACATGTCCGGATTCTTCTCACCCTTTATCACCCGTCCGGTCAGCGTGTCGCAGATCATGCTCAACGTGTTGACGGCGCTGATTCCCGGCATCGCCTTGTATGTGTGGTTTTACGGCCCGGCGATCCTGGTGTCCATTGCACTGGCAAGCGTCACCGCACTGAGCATCGAGGCGCTGATGCTCAAATTGCGAGACCGGCCGGTAGCACCGTACCTGAAGGACAACACCGCGCTGCTCACCGCCTGGCTGCTCGCCCTGTCGATTCCGCCGCTCGCCCCGTGGTGGCTGGTGGTAGTCGGCACGGCTTTTGCGATCAGCGTATCCAAGCATTTGTACGGCGGACTCGGCAGCAATCCGTTCAATCCGGCGATGGTAGGCTATGCGGTATTGATCATCTCGTTTCCGGTACACATGACGCACTGGCTCTCTCCGGCAGGCGCAGGCGCCGTCTCGCTGAGCTTCACCGAGCAGCTGAGCTACATCTTTCAGGGCGTGTTGCCCGACGGGCTAAAGCTGGACGCCGTCAGCATGGCAACCCCGCTGGACACGCTCAAGACGCAACTGCACATGAACGCACAGATCGAAGGCATTCTGGATATGCCTATATTTGGGCATCTGGGCGGAGTGGGCAGCGAATGGGTAGCTGCAGCGTTCCTGTTGGGCGGCGTCTATTTAATGGTAAAACGCATCATCAGCTGGCATATCCCGGCAGCCTTCTTAGCCACCTTGTTTGCAACGGCAGGCATCTTCCACCTGCTTGATCCGGCCCACTACGTCGCGCCGGCCTTCCATCTGTTCTCGGGCGCTGCGATGCTGGGCGCGTTCTTCATACTGACCGATCCGGTTACCTCGCCCACCACAGCGAAAGGCCGACTGATCTTCGCGTTCGGTGCGGGGCTGCTTACCTACCTGATCCGTACCTTCGGCGGCTTTCCGGACGGCGTCGCGTTCGCCACCTTGCTGATGAACATCTGCGTTCCGCTGATCGACGCCTACACCCAGCCCAAGGTATTCGGCAAGAAGGGGCAACCATGAGACGCACCCTGGCAAAAGCATCGATACACACCGCGCTCAACCTGACCGTATTCGCGCTGATCGGTACGGCCATTCTGGCCTTCACCTACAGCCAGACCTTCGACCGGATCGCGAAAAGCGTCGAAGACGAAAAGTTCAGACTGATTTCGCAGATCGTACCGCAAGCGCTGTTCGACAACGACATCATCAAGGACACGCTGCAGATCGAACCCGACGCGCTGCTCGGCAATGACGGCGTCACCACCGCCTACCGCGCGCGCCTGCAAAATAAGCCGTCCGTGCTGGTGATGGAGGCGGTCGCACCCGACGGCTACAGCGGCAAGATCTTCATGTTGATCGCAGTAAAGGACAACGGCACACTTGCCGGCGTACGCGTCGTGGCACACAAGGAAACACCGGGGCTTGGCGACTACATCGAGATCGGCCGCAGCGACTGGATCAAGGGTTTTGACGGTACATCGCTTGCCAAATCCGACGGGCATGAAGTAGTAACCGTCCCTGATGGTGGAACAGGTCATGCCCGCCTCCCTCTTTCCAACCTTCCCCCTGCGCAAGCGGGGGAAGGGGCAAACGCATCGCTACGCGACTTTCACTTTAAGGATGCCGACTGGAAGGTCAAAAAAGACGGCGGTCAGTTTGACTACATGGCGGGCGCGACCATCACGCCGCGCGCGGTGGTCAAAGCAGTACACAAGGCATTGCAGTATTATGATCAGCACCACGACGCGCTGTTCGCCGAGAAGGAGAATGCAAAGTGACCTATCAGGAATTCAAGGATATTCTTTATAACGGCGTGTGGAAGCAGAACACCGGTGTGGTGCAACTGCTCGGCATGTGCCCGATCCTGGCGGTGAGCTCATCTGTGGTCAACGGGGTGAGCCTGGGACTTGCCACTTCGGTGGTGATGGCGCTGTCAGGCGCCGCGATCGCGCCGATCCGCCAGGTCGTCCCCAATGAAGCGCGCATCCCGGTGTTCATCCTGATCATCGCGGTGCTGGTTACCGTGATCCAGTACCTGATGAACGCCTACATGTATTCGCTGTATATCGTGCTGGGCATCTTCATTCCGCTGATCGTCACCAACTGCATCGTGCTGGCACGCATCGAAGCCTTTGCCGCCAAGAATCCGCCGCTGCAATCTGCCGTCGATGGCTTCGCGATGGGTCTGGGATTGACTGCCGTGCTGGCGGTGCTGGGGGCAGTGCGCGAGATATTCGGGCATGGCACGCTGCTCTCCGGCATCGACATGGCGCTGGGCGAATCGGCCAAGTCGCTGGTGATCACGGTGGTGCCTGATTATCACGGCTTTTTGCTGGCGATTCTGCCGCCCGGCGCCTTCATCACGCTGGGGCTGTTGATTGCCGGCAAGAACTGGATGAATTTGCGCGCAGAACGCAAGCTGCGCGGCGCAAATGCTGTCGCAGCTCCGGTTGAAGGCGGCTGCAGCCCTGCCTCGCATGCATAAACATGCGCCTGAGCGATAAACAGTGTTCCATCATACGCGCCGCCGTTACCGAAAACTTTGGTGTTGAGGCGAACGTGTGGCTGTTTGGATCGAGGGTGGATGATGCGGCGAGAGGCGGCGATATCGATCTGTATATAGAGCCCGCCACCGATAATGCCGATGCGATCGTCGATTCCAAGTTACGCTTTTTAGTGTCCCTGTACAAAAAGCTGGGCGAGCAAAAAATCGACGTGGTGATCCGTCGCCCGGGATTCAAGGAAGACCTAGCTATTTACAACATAGCGAAGCAGACGGGAGTGAAGCTCTGATGAATATGACTTACGCTGCATCATTGGATGTGTGTCTTCGTCACGCGGATAGACTGACATGGGCAATGTCGCAATTGGGCGGTAAATTTCCGCTCTCGTCCGAGGCAATCACCGGCTTGAGCGATACTGAACTGGCGGTATTGGATCAGTTCTCGACACGCTTTGCCAAGCTGCAGGATGCAATGGGCGCTAAGCTTTTCCCCGCTGTCCTGGAATTAACCAAAGAACCGGGGAACTACCCGGCATTTCTGGACAAGTTAAACCGGTTGGAAAAAATCGGGGCAATCGAATCCGCTGATCAGTGGCTGACATTGCGCGAAATGCGCAACGAGTTTTCGCATGATTACCCCGATGATCCCGCGCTGCAAGCAGCGATACTTAACAAAGCCTACCTGCTGGCGAGTGAGCTGTTGGCGATTTTGCATAAGGTTGAATTGTTTGCATCCAGCTATAGCGGCGTGATTGATAAACCAAGAAAATAATGGAGTCTGAACCCTCTTACGCTACAAAGATGAAATCTCGCGCACAGTCAATATTCGGCCACGCCCAAGTCTATGCATGAGCAGCGCGTCTATTGAACAGTGCAGTAACAAGCGACCCCGCCATGTTGTTACCAAGCATTGTGAACGCAGCCTTGTCATTGGAACTTTACTTCAAGTCACTATATATTCTGGATCATGGAGCCGATTTCAAGGTAAATGGGAAGCATTCTCACCATTTCGCTCTTCTCTTTGAAGAGCTAAAAGTCTCCACAAAGCAGCAACTACTTGACCAGTTTAACTCGGCTCTTTCGTCAAGGGACAACAATGATATCCTCATGTGTAAAAGCTCGTTAAACATGATTGTGCCAAAAGACTTGAAGACGAATCTCGTCCAATGGGCAAACGTATTTGTTGATCTACGCTATGCCTACGAGTTCACAGAGAAGAACAAAGGGAAGCCAAAGACTATGATGTTTTTCCCAGAGATAAGTGACTCCGTCTACAAGACTATCATCGACCGAGAACCAACATGGAAGCTCGCGTAGCATCACATCCAACAATGGTTCAATGCTAACCTAAATCCCATGGACGATATAAAGACTCAACACCAAGGAGACTTGGAACACCACGTTAAGCAGGGTCTTGCGTGGCTGTTGGCAAGCGCTGAAGGTGAAAACACTGCTGCGCTCTCCTACGCAGCCTTTGAATTGCGTTTCGCGATTGAGCGTATTGCTGTCCATTACTGGGCGACTTTACTAAACCGGGAATTAGAAGCCCAAGATCTTTACGATATCAGGTCGTTTAAACGAATCGAGCGTCGCATCTATGAGCTTGCTGGGTATCAAAAGAATATTGACGGGCACTTTGAATTCATGGGTATTGTATTGTGCGCCCTGAAAATCGAGCGACCCCTGCATACTCCACAAATTGTTAAGCTCTCAAACTACTGGAGCGACTGTAGTGAGCTTTGCCACATTGGATGGCCTCTGGGATGCGCCGTCCCTGAGCTTCGAAAACAGGCTTTTACCAAACTGACAGAAATATCCAACTCTCTTTCGCAACATGTCAATAGCCTTGGATGGCCTCTTCTCCGAGATGCAGCGTTCATTGAGCTTCGTAATCAGTTCATCGCTGGTAGCGCAACTAAGAAAGATGTTGAAGCTCACATTCAAAAGACCGGCCTGTGGGCTAGCGAAAATTACCTAGACGGACGTCCACCTCAGTTTATTGGGGTTCCGGTTGCACCCCGCACTTCAGACTGACATAAAATTAGCGCTGAAGCTAGCGCATGAGTTGAAGGGATAAATCATGGGAACAATCAAGCTACACAAATGGGATGTTGTGGATCACCTGAAAACCGGGGAGGACATGGCACTGTACTTTGAAGCTGCGATGGAAGAAGCGGGGGATGACGCGAACTATATCGCCAAAGTGCTGGGCGACATTGCACGCGCCCGCGGCATGATGCAACTGGCAAAGGATGCCGGACTGGAACGCGAAAGCCTGTACAAGGTGCTCTCAGGTGAAGGCAATCCGAGCTTTGCCACTATTCTCAAGGTGACAAGGGCGCTAGGACTGCAATTGCACGCCAGAGTCGCGACGCACCAAAGCTGATGGGAAGCCCCCTCAGCACACCCTGCACAATCGAAAAAGCAGTGAAAAAATTAAATTTTTTGACGACCGGGGATTGAAACATAGTGTCGCATGTGGCACCATAGCAACCATGAGCACGCACGAAAAACTCCTTGCCAGAATGAAAAACAACCCGCGAGACTGGCGGATTGACGACCTTAAATCGGTTGCCGACCGTTTAGGCATCGACTGGCGCAATGAGGGCGGAAGCCATCATGTGTTTTCGTTTTCCGGTGTGGAGGAAGATGTGTGCGTTCCGGCACACCGGCCTGTCAAGCCGATATATGTACGTCGGTTCGTGGCATTAGTCGTCAAAGTAAAGGAGTTGCAATCATGAGCGAAATTACGGTTCCACACGTGGAAGCGCCCTATCCATTTGAGGCATATACACATTTAGTTGAACCACTGAGCATCGATGATGGCGGTGGTTATTTAATTACCTTCCCTGATCTTCCAGGCTGCATGTCAGACGGCGAAACCGAAATGGAGGCCATTGCCAATGCGCGAGATGCATTTTCCACCTGGATGTCCGCGCGAGCACATATAGGAAAACCCATTCCGAAGCCCGCCTGTCACGGTGAAAGCCCTGAGCCTGTGCGCCTGATGCAGCGACTTCCACGCAGCCTGCACGCCAATCTGGTAGCGCGCGCCAAGGCAGAAGGCACCTCGTTGAATACGCTGGTAACCATGCTGCTTGCCGAAGGATTGGGAAGGCACGAGCATCGCGCATAGTTTGAGATGTCGGTTAAACTTTCATATACAGCCCCTGAAGTCGGGTTAATACCGCAAGGGTATTCCCATGAAATATAAGCGATAAAGATGCTTTATTCCTGAATGAAAACCCGACCTACAAAATCCTATGAACGCCGCTAAACGCCGACAAATTTTTGAACGCCTGCAAAAAGCCAACCCGCACCCGACAACCGAGCTTGAATACAAGACGCCGTTCGAGCTGCTGATCGCGGTGATGCTCTCGGCGCAGGCGACCGACATCAGCGTCAATGCGGCGACCCGTCACCTGTATCCTGTCGCCAACACGCCCGAAGCGATGCTGGCCCTGGGGGACGCAAAGCTGATCGAATACATTCAGCGCATCGGCCTGTACAAAACCAAGGCGCGCCATGTGATACAGACCTGCAAGATTCTGGTCGAGCAACATCAGGGTGCAGTGCCGCAAACGCGCGAGGCGCTGGAAGCCCTGCCGGGCGTGGGACGCAAGACCGCCAACGTGATACTCAACACCGCCTTCGGACAACCCACCATCGCGGTGGATACACACATCTTCCGCATCGCTAACCGCATCGGTCTGGCCCCCGGCAAGACCGTGCTGGATGTCGAGAAGAAACTGCTCAAGGTGATCCCGGCCGAATTCATGCACGATGCACATCACTGGCTGATCCTGCACGGCCGCTATATCTGCCAGGCTCGCAAGCCTAAATGCGGCATATGCCTGATCTACGACCTGTGCGAATACAAAGACAAGGAACTATAACATGTTCTTCAATCCCTCCCGCGACGAAGCGCGAAACTTCCTGTTCGAATCCTGGCGCAAACGCCGCGCAAAGGAATTGCTCACGCCGCTGGAAGACCTGGTCGCGCAACTGATCGAAAAACATCCCGAATATTTTGCGATGTTCGAAGATCCTGAACGGTATCGCGACAAGGAATATCTGCCGGAACAGGGCGAGCCGAATCCGTTCCTGCACCTGATGATGCACCTGACGATAGAGGAGCAAATCTCGATCGATCAGCCGCCCGGAATACGCGCACATTTCGTGCGCCTGACTCACAAGTTCGAATCCGAACACGACGCGCAACACCGGATGATGGAGTGTCTGAGCGAGATGATCTGGCAGGCGCAGCGCAACAAAACCCAGCCGGATGCGGCGACCTATATCGATTGCCTGACGCAACACTAGCCCGATAAAAAACGCTCCCGAGGGAGCGTTTTAACTTGCAACACCGGCAACTCTTAATCCTAAAAACCTTTTTTCATCCACGAAAAGCACGAAAGTCACGAAATAAATCAATAAGTTACATGAAACCAACTAATCACCTAATCACCTAATCACCTATCGGGTGATAGTATCAATAACGATATGCATTTGAATCTGTTCGTGTTTTTTCGTGTGGTTCGTGGACAACAGCTTTTCTAGATTAGTCCCAGCTTAACGTGCCGCCAGTCTGATATTCCGTCACGCGCGATTCGAAGAAGTTCTTTTCCTTCTTCAGATCGATCATCTCCGACATCCACGGAAACGGGTTGGATGCGCCCGGATACAGCACGTCCACGCCGAGTTGCTGGCAGCGACGATTGGCAATGAAACGCAGATACTCCTTGAACATGGTTGAGTTCAGCCCGAGAATGCCGCGCGGCATGGTGTCCTCGGCATAGGCGTATTCCAGCTCCACCCCTTTTTGCATCAGGCCGCGTATTTCTTCGCGGAATTCGGCCGTCCACAGATGCGGATTTTCCATCTTGATCTGGTTGATCAGATCCACACCGAAATTAAGATGCATGGATTCGTCGCGCAAAATGTACTGATATTGTTCGGCAGCTCCGGTCATCTTGTTCTGACGGCCCAGCGCCAATATTTGCACGAAGCCAACATAGAAGAACAAGCCTTCCATGATGCACGCAAACACGATCAGGCTGCGCAACAAGGCCTGATCCGTTTCCGGTGTGCCGGTCTTGAATTCCGGATTGGTCAGCACATCGATGAACGGCAGCAGGAACTCATCCTTGTTACGGATGCTGGGCACTTCGTGATACATGTTGAAAATCTCGCCCTCATCCAGCCCCAGGCTCTCCACGATGTACTGGTAGGCATGGGTGTGGATCGCCTCCTCGAAAGCCTGACGCAGCAGGAACTGACGGCATTCCGGATTGGTGATATGTCGATACGAACCCAGCACGATATTGTTCGCGGCAAGACTGTCTGCGGTCGTAAAGAATCCCAGATTACGCTTGATCAGGCGGCGTTCGTCGTCGCTTAACTTGTCGCTCTTCCACAGCGCGATATCCGCCGTCATGTTCACTTCCTGCGGCATCCAGTGGTTGGCACAGGCGGCCAGATATTTCTCCCAAGCCCATTTGTACTTGAACGGCACCAGCTGATTCACGTCAGCCTTGCAATTGATAATGCGCTTGTCTTCCACGCGAACACGTGCAGAACTCGCCTCGACCGTCTCAGGCTTAACAGCCGCGGCAAGCGCACCCGGCGATTTCACCGCGGGCATAATTTCGTCCTCAAATATCAGCATATTGTTTCCTCGTTAATCTCATTTTACAGGCTTGCCGTCGGGCTAAAGCCCGACCTACACATGCCTCGCACCGTGGCTCCGCCGACTTAAAACTCTTGGTTTCGCCGAAATCCAGAGTCGGGCTAAAGCCCGACCTACGACCTATTGGCAGGCTTCGCACTCTGGATTATCAATCGAGCAGAACTGCGTGCCTTCCACCTGCGCCTCAGGGGATATCGCCACCGCATTCAGCGCGCCTGCGCGTCCGGTTGATTTCTCGGCCGATGTCGCCCCCAGCGTGCGCAAATAATAAGTGGTCTTCAGACCGCGCAGCCAGGCCAGTTTGTAGGTGTCATCCAGTTTGCGACCCGACACGCCCGCCATGTAGATATTCAGCGATTGCGCCTGATCTATCCACTTCTGGCGACGCGAGGCGGCTTCGATCAGCCAGCTGGGTTCAACTTCGAACGCCGTGGCGTACAGAGTGCGCAATTCAGCCGGAACACGGTCGATTTTCGCCAGACTGCCGTCGAAATATTTAAGATCTGAGATCATCACCTCATCCCACAGTCCCAACTTCTTCAGTTCATCCACCAGATGATCGTTGATCACGGTGAATTCGCCGGACAGGTTGGATTTGACGAAGATGTTCTGGTAAGTAGGCTCGATACAGGCCGACACACCGATGATATTGGAAATGGTCGCGGTCGGCGCAATCGCCACGCAGTTGGAGTTGCGCATGCCGTATTGCTTGATCCGGGCGCGCAGCGCGTCCCAATCCATGCTGACCGACGTATCCACTTCGACATAGCCGCCGCGCTCTTCGCGCAACATATCCAGCGTGTCCTGCGGCAGGATGCCCTTATCCCACAGGCTGCCTTTATAGCTTGCGTAATTACCGCGTTCGCGGGCAAGTTCAGTCGATGCCCAATAGGCGTAATAACACACTGCTTCCATCGAACGGTCAGCAAATTCGACCGCAGCGTCAGACGAATAAGCCAGGCGCAATGCGTGCAGACAATCCTGGAAGCCCATGATTCCCATGCCCACTGGACGGTGCTTGAAATTGGAATTGCGCGCCTTGTCCACAGCGTAATAATTAATGTCGATCACATTATCCAGCATGCGCATCGCGGTGTTGATGGTGCGGCGCAGCTTTTCATGATCGATCTGTCCGGCAAGTGCATGCCCCGCAGGGTACAGATGAGCCGGCAGATTTACCGAACCCAGATTGCACACGGCGATTTCATCCGCGCTGGTGTTCAAGGTGATTTCGGTACACAGATTCGAGCTGTGCACGACGCCTACATGCTGCTGCGGCGAACGGATATTGCAAGGATCCTTGAAGGTGATCCACGGATGGCCTGTTTCGAACAACATGGTCAGCATCTTGCGCCACAGGCTCGCAGCCTGAAGCGTCTTGTACAACTTGATCTCGCCGTTTGCAGCCTTCGCTTCATAAGCGGTATAGGCGATCTCGAAGTCGATGCCGTACAAATCGTGCAAATCCTTCACGTCCGATGGTGAAAACAGCGTCCAGTTGCCGCCTTCCATGACGCGCTTCATGAACAGATCAGGAATCCAGTTGGAGGTGTTCATGTCGTGCGTGCGGCGACGGTCGTCCCCGGTATTCTTGCGCAGATCCAGAAACTCCTCGATGTCCAGATGCCAGGTTTCAAGGTAGGCACACACCGCCCCCTTGCGCTTGCCGCCCTGATTGACTGCAACCGCAGTATCGTTCACCACTTTCAGGAACGGCACCACGCCTTGCGATTCGCCATTGGTACCCTTGATGTGCGCACCGAGCGCTCTCACCGGGGTCCAGTCGTTGCCCAGCCCGCCTGCAAATTTGGCGAGCAGCGCGTTGTCCTTGATCGCATCGTAAATACCTTCCAGATTATCTTCGACGGTCGACAGATAACAGGAAGACAGCTGGGAGCGGCGCGAACCCGAGTTAAACAGCGTAGGCGTGGAACACATAAAGTCGAAACCCGACAACAGACGGTAGAACTCGATCGCCCGCGCCTCTCTGTCTGTCTCGCTCAAGGCAAGTCCCATCGCAACGCGCATGAAAAACACCTGTGGCGCTTCGATACGCGTGCCGCCGATATGCAGAAAGTAACGGTCATACAGCGTTTGCAGGCCGAGGTAGCCGAATTGCAGATCGCGCGATGCGTCGAGTTCTGCAGCAAGACGCGGCAGATCGAAGGTTGCCAGGCGTTCGTCCAGCAGCTCTGCGGCAATACCGCGCTTGATGAACACGGGGAAATATTCGGCATAACGCGTCGCCATATCGGCGGGAGCGACATCTTCGCCCAGCACTTCGCTGCAGATGTTGTTGAGCAACAGCCTTGCGGTGACAAAATTGTAAGCGGGTTCTTTTTCGATCATCGATCTGGCCGACAGGATCAGACACTTATGCACCTCATGCAGCGGCACACCGTCGTACATATCCTTCAAAGCGCCCTGAATGACCTGCTCCGCGTCGACCACATCCCCCAAGCCTGCGCATGCCGACTTCACCAGCGCGGTCATGCGCTTCAGATCCAGCGGACGCAACACGCCGTCGATCCCGGTGACATTGATGACATGCACCGGCTCCTGCACCTGGGATTGAGCGCGCGAACGGGCGTGCTCCTCTCGATACAACACATAAGCACGTGCAACATCGTGTTCGCCGGAGCGCATCAGGCCTAATTCAACCTGATCCTGTATATCTTCGATATGCAGCGTGCCACCATGCGGCTGACGACGCAGCAGCGCGTTCACCACGCCTTTTGTCAGCTGTTCGACGCTCTCTCTGACACGGGAAGATGCCGCACCCTGCCCGCCGCTCACCGCGAGAAAAGCCTTGGTCAGCGCGATTGCAATCTTCGCAGGTTCAAACACCACCACAGAACCATTACGGCGAACCACCTTGTATTGATCAAACTGCGTATCTTGAACGGCAGGGGGGAAAGAGCCCGAATCGCTATGGGCAGCGGTGTTTGTCATAGATATATCCCTTTATGTGAGTGTTCCGTAGAATTCTTATAACCACTATATATAGTATTTTTCTTAGTGGCCGACGCTGATTGTAGTGTTCCTGACGAATATTGCAAGCAAAAAAACACGACAAAAATTATCCGCAAATAATCAATGAACTGCGATGGAAACCTATAACAGGATCTAGGAGCGAGACCGCAGGGGTCTTCCCCGCACAACTAAGGGGCAATACCCCAAGTTGTTGCGTGAAGGATTGCACTCCCGATATCCGACAGGCGGCCCATGGCCGCAACAATTGACCGGCAGACAAGGGGCAAGGATAATCCGGGCCCGTCTGAACTGACCGTCCTTTTATCCAACGGTGCAAAACACCATCGACACCATCCAAATCTATCTTGCCCATCCGTTAATGCTGTTAGCGATCTTCGCTGCGGCTTCTTTTACGATGATCTGGCGTCTTCACGCGATGGAGAGCAAGGGCTTTGAGGGAACCGTTCTCGGTACGCTGATCATGCCTTACTGCTCGGGATTCGCAAATCTCGTTTTCGCCTATGTGATGAGCAGCTCTGCCGGCAATGGCGCCCTGGTGATCGAGAACTGCCTGGTCAATAACGCGACCAACCTGACCTTGATTCTCGGGCTTTCCGCCGCGTTCGGCTCATCAGCGATCGTCAAAAACGCCAGGCAAAAAAAGCATGCGGAATTTCACCGTATCAACCGGCTTAATCTGCTGTTCACCTTGATCGCGTTATTCCTGTTTACCGGAACGCTGTGGGCTCTGGCAAAGGACGGGACACTCGATTTTTACGATGGTCTGGTGTTAGCGGGCCTGTTCCTGTTTTGGCAGATCCTGCATGTATTCGAAGTGTTGAAAGACAATATCCGGAAGAGCAAGGCCTTTCACTGGACGATCGCGATCGACCTGGTGATGCTCGCGACAAGCGCCTATTGTATTTATTTTGCGGTCGATCATCTGGTGGCGTGGGTATCGAAGACGGATAACCCGATCATCAGCTTTTCAAAACTTGGCTGGTTCAGCGGCATACTGATGGTTTTGCCCAATGCGTTCATCGCGTTGTATTACGCGCGCATCGGTCGTCAGGATATTGTCCTGAGTTCCCAAATCGGCGACGGCCATATCTGCATTCCAATGTGTATCGGTCTGTTTGCGCTGTTTAATCCGATCCGGGTCCCCGACTTTTTTCAGACTGGCGCCTATGTAATTCTGGGCGCAGGCCTGGTGCATTTCCTGTCTGTTGCAATCATTGGAAGAGTCCCCCGATTGGTGGGCGCGGGCCTGATCGGCGGATATGCACTCTTTCTGTATCAGGGACTGATACAGTAGACAATATAAACGTGAAACTCGCGTAGCGAGACCCTGCCCCTCTCTCCCGCTTGCGGGAGAGAGCAGGAGAGAGGGAAACACGGGTATGGCAAGTTTCATCATCAGAGGCTGCGCCCGCTGAAAATTTTTTACTCAGCGCGAACCTAGCGTCACCCGGTTACGGCCGCCTGCCTTCGACCGGTACAAGGCACTATCGGCCATCGACAAAATCTCCTTGCTGCTTTCCAGAGACGGATCATCAAGCAGCGCGATGCCGAACGACATGGTGACATGCAAACATTCACCGGCCAGAGGACTGCCGCCCGGTCCGATCTTGATAAATTCATGCTGTTCGATGGCTAGCCGCAGCCGTTCGACGATATTCAAGACCTGATCTGTTTCAGTGTCTTCGTAAATCAGCAAAAATTCCTCACCGCCATAGCGACCGGCGACATCGAGATGCTTACGGATCACACCGTCAAAGATGCCGCCAACTTCCTGCAGCACCGAGTCGCCCTGAATATGGCCAAACTGGTCGTTGATTTTCTTGAAATAATCGATATCCGTCAGCACCACGGCCCCCGAACCGGTTTTTTTCCGCTTCTGGCGCTGGAAGGTTTTTTCCAGCTCTTCCCGAATTGCGCGGCTGTTCAACAAACCGGTCAAGCCGTCATAACTCGCCAGCTTTTCGAATTGCGTTTTCATCAAAGTGGAACTGAGCATGTTGCACATGATTTCGCAGACCCGCACTTCATGTTCCTGAATGTCGGATTCGTCCCCGAAAAAATCACCCGCCAACAGGTAGCCATGGCCTAAATTCTCGGGCAGATAGATCGACCCGACAATATCGCAGCCCCATCCCGGGATGTTGATGGCCGAGACATTGCGATTCTTGAAAGCCATGACTTCGTTGGTAAATTCGGTGCGGGGATTATTAAGATCGAGGCATATTTTCGCGCCTTCTGCCAAATCCGGCCTGATATGGTCAGGATTACAGACGGACATGACTTCCAGAATCAAATCGTTTTCAATCACGTTGGCAACTTTATATAAGACGCCGATGTGAAAGCCCAGGGCCTTATTGATTATTTGCAGCGGTTTCTCAAAATAGCTTTGATCCTGATGGGGAACATTGGTCAGGTGACAACTCAATTCGCCCAGTTGATTTAAAAGATATTCCGCAGAATTTACAACTTTTCCCATCAATAATTCCTTAAGTGCCGCAATCGGTTCGTGCTTTGTCTGTCATTGTTAAAACGACGGATTCACTTCTTCCCTCAAGGCTAAAAATTCATCGACCAGCCGGGTCAATACTTCAGCCTCGTCGCCGTCGGGCAGACCGAGAAGTTGAGCCACCCGCTTTACTTTACCGGGGCTGATCCAGCTTCGATTGATGGATGAATCGGCCGAAACCTCTTCGCCGTACGCAGCTGCATAGTCCGGCTGCACTTGCTCAGGTTTGCGCCTGCCGCCGGCTTCAGAGAGAGCCCTGTCCACGGCTTTCCTGGTCAGCTTCTCACCTTCAGGCAGTTGTTCCACACTATCGATCAGGGATTCGGCCTTCGCTTCATGTTTACGGGACAGTTTTTCCAGCTGAATGGCAGTGCCGGCACTGGCAATCTTGCCCGAATCCAGCAGCGCTGTAATTTTTGGTGAAAGATTAGCCGCTGCTGTGGCGACATTAAGCCAAGCTTTTGTTCCGCCCAAGTGTTCCGCCGCAGCCTCGCGATTGTCGAAGCGTTCGGCAATGGTTTGCAGGGCGCGGGCCATGTCTCGCGGCTCCAGGGCCGAGCGTACGCCCAAACCCATATTTTCAGCGACCTGCACATCCAGCACTTCCGCGGCTTCACATGAACGAATCAGGACGGGTACCGTTTTTTCACCGGCCAGGACGGCGGCACGCCAGCGGCGCTCGCCCACAATGAGTGTGTACTGCCCGGCAGGATCTGCCGCCTGCACCACAAGCGGGTGAATCACACCCACCTTCGCAATGGAATTTGCCAGGCTGTTAAGGGCAGCTTCGTCGATCTTCTTGCGCGGGCTTGCAGGATCAGGCGCTATCGACGTCACATCCAGCATCTGAAATTGAGTGTGTGCTTCTTTGAAGGCCATGAAGGCTCCGTTTAAAATAGGTATGGGAGATCAGAGGTATGCCCCTTACTTTGCAAAGAGCAGCCCGACAGAATTTGAATTGGCGACACCTGCCGATTCGCGCAGCCGCGAATTCTATCCCAGAACCGAAGTTACCCGGCATTTGTGTTTTGCGCGAACAACACGTCGCCGCGCTTCATGTCGCCATAAAGCCCGACGTAACCTCAATCCCGCACCCATATTGATTGAAACGACGGATTCAGATAAGGCCCGGACAGCAGGGGGTGCTTTTACACTGTTTGACCTGTCGCGGGGATACTTGGAAAATGCATCGGTTCAGATACTCGAATCGCCGTACAGCAGCATCTGAGGATAATTTGCCACCGGAAGGTTCTTTGGCGCACCACCCCCCTTGGAATAGTCGATTTTCCACACGCGGTCGAAAACTGTTCCGGGCCAGGTTGCATAGGGAGGAGTACCGCCCAATGCAGTCGTCAGTTCAGGAATCTTGCCGTGATGCCAGCAAATCAGTATGAACTTGCCTGCGTATTTTGAATTACCCAGAATATCGTCGGCAACCTTCTGAAAATCATCGTCTGCATGCTTTGAATCGATCTTAAGATTGAGCGCCTGCGCGAGCGGCGTAATAGTCTCGACCGGCCGGTTGCTGTGTTTTGACGCCTGCGTCGCGAACAAAAAATCCGGCTTACCGAAAGTGTCCGGGATATACGGCGCAAGTGCACCCGCCCGCTCATAGCCTCGCGTCGAGAGATCAGTGCCATCCGCTTCGTTATCCGTTGCGGGGTCGCCGGGCTTTTCGCCGTGGCGGATGATAATAACTTGCATCGTTGCGGTATTCATCCCACGTCTCCCATCCAACACATTCAAGGCAGGTTTTATTTTAATGACGCATCCCCTGCGGCACCGGCAGCCGACTCTGCGACGACTTTCATCACGTGGCTATTTATAGCAAAAAAAGCACTTCTTTTGTACCTGTCTGTTCTGCTAGTTACAATCCGATAAATAGTCTGACCTGGGGCAAACGCCAGGCTATCTACCACCCGGCCAAACTGACCTTTTATCGGGGGTGGTACATGAAATATTCTGACCGAGCAACCGGGCGAGTTAGCGCTGCCAGTCTAAATACAGGCTGGGATCTGTTTCTCGACCGGGTGCGTTATGGCTGTGACCTGCGATACCGCGTATCGGGAAGGCTTTTCGCAAGGCGATGCTCAGTTCAGACAACGCGACACACTGAACCAATGCGTTACAAAGCCTTTACAGCGAATTCAATGGCTAAGTGCCGCATAGATCCGCAGCATTTTTTCAGGCAGGCATTTAACGTGATCGAGCACAATGTAGTTCCTGGCGCCGAATATTTGACTGACGTACTGATCCGCATCGGGGTCGAGGCCAATACAATAAGTATGTATGCCACGACGCCCGGCATCTTTCACCGCCATCTTCGCGTCCTGGCGCAGGTATTGCCGGCCTTGCACGTCGACATCGTCAGGTTCTCCGTCGGTAATGAACATCAGGAGTTTCTTGCCAGACGGCTGCTGATTGAGATAATAAGTGGCGTGACGTACCGCCGCCCCCATGCGGGTGGCTCGCTGTCCGGTCATACCGGCAATTTTGGCTTTCGGCACGTCGTCATAGGGCTGACCGAAATCCTTGAAGCGGAAATATTCGACATTATGCCGGCTCTTGGAACAGAAGCCGTGAATCGCAAACGGATCTCCGACTGTTTCGATCACCTCCGCAAACAGCACGCAAATTTGCCGGGCCAGCTCCAGCACAGTCTGCTCTTGTCCGTTGATCCTCTGGTTCGTCGAATTGGAAAGATCCAGCAGCACAAGCACCGAAATATCCCGGGTCTTTCGCACCGAGCGCATCATGATTCTGGGATCAGGCTGCACGCCCTGCCTGATATCGATAAAGGAGCGAATGGCGGCATTGATGTCGATTTCGTCGCCTTCCTCTAATTTTCTGATGCGACGCACGCCGCTGTACTGGATCGCGTGGAGCAGATTCTTCATGCGCGATATCAGATGGCCGTTCTGCGCAACGATGTTGTCGACGACGCGCAAATCACCTGACCTGGCAGCCGTTTCACGCAATGTCACCCAGGATGGCGTCTCCGTCTGACTTCGGAAATCCCATTCGGGGTAAATATAGGTTTTCGGAAGCGACCCTTGATTCAGCGGCTTTTTATCCGTGCCCGGCTTGCGGTTTTCATCCTTGCCGGAGAACTCATTGTTTCCCAGAAGCAATTTCGAATGGAAAAAAGCCGTGGGCAAATCCTGCGCCTTGATTGCATCCGTATCCGCCAACTCCCATAAACAGCGATTATCGTCTCGATAGGGCGCACTTAGCGTGTCCGAACGGGGATTGAACTTGATTTTCTTGTCCGAAAACGCATGCGCAAGCGCCAAACCGATGTCCAGGGAAATTTTATTGCTCTCCAGATTATCCACTGAGCTGAACAGTTCCCGCCCCAGACATATCCAGGGATCGTCATCCCGGTAAGTCTCATCGAGCAAAGCGCGCGCGAGGCGATTGAGATAATCGCCGGCGCTATCCTTTTGCAATGGCGTGGCCGTGTGCTGCCGTTGCCAGAGCTGCTTTAAGCCTGGAAATCTGCGTATCGACAACGTTTCCACTCGCGCGTCTTCGACCGTGGCAATCATCGCCTTTTGCCACTGATCTATAGCCTCTGCGGGAAAAGGATGCTTTGTGTACATGATGTGAGCTGCCGCATGGGCAAAGGCTGCGCGATAATTTTCCAGCCCCGTGATGTGCGTGACGCCACCCAGCGTGAAATCACAACAAAAGACAGGCAAATGGATGATGCGCTTCTTGACGTAAGGCCGATTCCCCTCGCTTTTTTTGCCCTCGAACGATTTAATTGCAAAATCGCAGCCCCACAAGGCATGCAGATAGATTCCGATGCGACGTTGCACATCGGCCAGACGGGTCGCGTGGTCTTCTTTTTGCAAAATGGCTGCGTGCTTCCCGCGGGATTTACCGAAATACTTTTGCCATAACCGGTCGAAAACAGACTTCATGCTGTACGTCAGGCAAAAAACGTTGCGACTGCCGCTTCGAGTGCATCGCGCATGTCCAAATCGTCGGTAATCGGCGCCACGAGCGCAACGTGACAAGCCTTCTTCGCCTCGACATTCTTCGCAATCAGCGTCGCTGCGTAAATGATCATCCGGGTGGATAAGCCTTCATCCAGGCCGTGCCCTTTGAGATTGCGCGCCATTTTCGCAATCGAAACCAGCTTCCCCGCAATCTCCCTGGAAACGCCGGTTTCATGAGAGACGATCTCCTCTTCAACGGCATGTTCAGGATAGGTGAAATCAAGCGCACCGAAACGCTGCTTGGTAGACTGCTTCAGGTCTTTCATCACGCTCTGGTAGCCGGGATTATAGGAAATCACCAGCTGAAAATCGGGATGAGCATGCACCAGCTCGCTCGTCTTTTCCAAGGGAAGCACTCTGCGATTGTCCGTGAGCGGATGGATGACCACGGTCGTATCCTGGCGCGCCTCGACGACTTCATCGAGGTAGCAGATTGCACCGTGACGGGCCGCGATGGCAAGCGGCCCGTCCTGCCAGCGCGTACCGTTGGCGTCGAGCAGAAAACGGCCGACCAGATCGGAAGCCGTCATATCTTCGTTGCATGCGACGGTGATCAACGGCCGCTTGAGTTTCCATGCCATATATTCAATAAACCGCGACTTGCCGCAGCCTGTCGGGCCCTTCAGCATCATCGGCATGCGTGCGGAATAAGCCGCCTCGTACACTTCCACCTCGTCCGATACGGTTCTGTAATAGGGCTCCTTGTCGACCCTGTACTGGCTGATGACGTCTCTCATTGCTGCTCCTCTTCGCTCATTGTAAAACCCTGTCGTTGCATCGGGCGCCGGTTTTGCTGATTTTGCATTTTTTGATTCAATCACGCTCATGCAAACAAGGAAGGCTCGCTAGCCTGCCAAACGGCTGAGGTAGCGCTGCCAGTCGAAATACGGACCGGGATCGGTCTTTCGCCCAGGCGCAATATGGCTGTGACCTGCGATGCCGCGTATCGGAAAAGCTTTGCGCAAGGCGATGCTAAGTGTATGCAGCATAGCGTACTGAGCATCGGTGAAAGGCACATTGTCGCTGCCCTCAAGCTCGATGCCGATCGAGAAATCGTTGCACCGCTCGCGGCCCTGCCAGGTGGATACACCGGCGTGCCACGCCCGCTGCAAACAGGATACAAACTGAATCAGCTGCCCGTCGCGACGGATAAAAAAATGAGATGACACCCGGCCTGCAGGAATCGTCTTGTAATACGGATGAGCATCCCGATCCAGGGTGTTGGTGAACAGACGCGCGACACCGTCCCCGCCGAATTCATCCGGCGGCAGGCTGATATTGTGTATCACCAGCAGGCAGATATCGCCCGTTGCGCGCGCATCAAAATTGGCTGACGGCACCGGCAAGGCGTCTGCAAAAAAACCTTCATCGTCAAACGCGCGCAGCGATTCGTTTGCATCAATCTCCATCGTCGCTACCCGCCGGGCTCTTGATACCCAGCCGCTCCATGCGATAACGCATGGTACGGAATGTCAGCCCCAGCCGTTTTGCTGCAGCGGTGCGGTTAAAACCGGTCTGCTGCAATGCTTCGAGCAAAGCCTCTTTTTCGATACGGTCCAGATATTCCGGCAACGGACACTTGCAGCTCTCATCGACCGGATCGCATGAACTGCGCTCGGCGGGTGCCAGATACAGATCCGCCACCGTAATCAGCCCGTCCGAGCATAAAGCCAGTGCACGCTCGATGATGTTCTCAAGTTCACGAACATTTCCGGGAAAATCATAAACTTGCAAAGCACATATAGCTTCTTCAGAAAACCTTGCCGCAGTCCCCGCGCGCAATCGTTCCAGCGTCATCCTCGCAATGTCCGCAATATCCTCGCGCAGTTCACGCAACGCCGGCATCTGGATCGGGATCACATTCAGGCGATAGTAAAGATCCTGACGAAACAGCCCCGACTTTACGCGTTCAGCCAGATCCTTATGCGTCGCGCTGATGATGCGCACATCCACCGCATCCTCGGCAGTCGCGCCCACTTTGCGCACCCGCTTCTCCTGTATCACACGCAACAGCTTTACCTGCATCGCCAGCGGCAAATCGGCCACTTCATCGAGAAACAGCGTCCCGCCGCTCGCCGCCTGAAAAAACCCGTCGCGATCCTTGTCAGCACCGGTGAATGCGCCTTTTTTATAACCGAAAAATTCACTCTCCATCAGGTTTTCCGGAATTGCACCGCAGTTCACGGCAATCACCGGCTGATCGCAGCGTGCACCGCTTTGCACGATGAGCCTTGCCGCAAGCTCCTTGCCGCTGCCCGATTCACCGCTGATATGCACGGGTGCCTGACTGCGAGCTACCTTTTCAATCAATTCGCGCACCTTCTGCATCGCAGGCGCGTGACCCAGCAACATCTTGTCGCCCGAGGGACCCGGCAGCGGCAGGCTCAGTGCCGATTTAACCAGCGTGCGCAATTGTTCCAGCGAGAGCGGTTTTGCCAGATAATCGAATGCACCCGCCTTGAGCACCGTGATCGCATTTTCCATGTTTCCGTGTGCTGTAATCACAGCGACAGGCACGTCGAGGCTTTTCTGCGTGATGTACTTCACCACCTCCAGCCCGTCGCCGTCCGGCATGCGCATGTCGGTCAGACACAAGTCATAGCGATTTGCGGAGAGCTTGCTCAGCGCTTCACGCACACAAGTCGCCTTATCCACGACCAGCCCCATTTTTAGCAGGGTCATTTCCAGCAATTCCAGGATATCCGGTTCATCGTCCACCAGCAAAACGGTGGCGGCACCGCTTCCGCCTGAATGCAATGCTTTATCCGCCATGGTTACGTCCCGGTCTTTTTTCAAGTCGCCTCTCCCCAAACGTGATCCTGAAGCGGGCCCCCGACTCGGGGTTACCGGCTAGTCCATCGTGATATTCAAGCCAGGCGCCATTCGCCTCACATAATTCCCGTGCGATGTACAATCCCAGCCCAGTCCCTTGTTCTGCGGTCGTAAAAAACGGCTCGAACAGACGGGCCCGATGCTCGACTGAAATACCCGGCCCGTCGTCACGCACCTCCAGCGTCACGCGCCCGCCCTCAATCCCCGTCACCAAAGCTAAGCTGCCGGGCATTCGGTGCCCGTAATGCAAGCCGTTGCGGCATAAATTCCACAGCACCTGACGAAAATGTCCACGGTCGAAACTCACCAGACGACCTTTCTGAGACTGCAACACCAGCACACCGGGTGCAACGCGTTCGGCCTGATTGAACTCATCGACAAACACGGGCAACTGCAAAGACAGATCAAAAGTCTCAGGCTGAGCGCGATCACGCCTGTTCAGCTGCATCACGTCTTCTACAATCCGGTTGATGCGCCCGGTATTATCCCGGATCAACTGCAACAACCGCGCCTGCTTCGCGTCACCCGGCTCTTCCTGCAACAGTTCAGTCGCGTAGCTGATCGCCGACAGCGGGTTGCGCACTTCATGCGCCAGATTCGCCGTCAGCCGCCCCAGCGCCGCCAGTTTGATTTGCTGCGCCTCGGCCTGTACATGCTGCATATCTTCCAGAAATATCACCGCACCCTGCGCTGCATCCCGCTCCACCCCGACGAAGCGCAACCTGGCCTGCAGGCCGCCGTCGAGCTGCAGCGTTTCGCGACCGCTGATCGCGCTATTTTTCCACTGTGCATATTGCTCGTATAAAAGCGGGAAACTGTCTGCCAGCCAGCTGCCGGAGGCCTCATCGTTGTGCAGCAAACGCGCCGCACTCGGGTTCATCTGTACGACACGACCATGCTCATCGACGACCAGCACACCGTCCTGCATATCGCGCATCACCAGACGATTCGCCTCTGCCATCCCGATCAAATCCCGACCTCTACGCTGCGCCAGATTCTTGCTGTCCAGCGCATACTGAGCCAGCTTGTGCGCCAGACCTGCAACCGCAAAATAGGACACGCACAGCAAACCTGCCTGAATATACTGGGTAAAGGGCGCTTCGTTATACAGCACCGAGAAAGTGTGCTCCAGCAATGCGGCGATACTGGCCAACGCCGCAAAAAACAACGTAATTTTACCGCGACTGATAATCCCGGCCACCGCCATTGAAACCATCAGCAACAAGCCCACGCTGCTCTGAACGCCACCGCTGGCATGAGCCAGCACGGTCAGCGCAACGATATCGCTGCAAACCTGCACCGCCAGTTGCGTGGGAAACTGCAGCCAGCGCAGACGCAACGGCACGAATGACAACAGCACGATAACAGCATAGAACAAGGCGGTCATCTGAAACAGATGCCCCTTTTCCTCACCGAGCAGCCGCTCGGTGTTAAACACCAGGGCGATAAATACGATAAAACTGACGAGCGCCAGGCGATAAAGATTGAAATAGTTCAGCGAACGCCAGAAGTCGGCGGGCGTGGTATCGTCGTTATCAGGCTGCTCATTCAAGGAAGGTTCACCTACGACTGATGCGCATCCCGATGCTCCGCACTGCAAAACACCTGATCGCCTGCCCGGATGCTTTCACCGACCGGTAAATGCACGCCGCAGTGCACGCAACGCACCATGTCCTCGGGATTTTTCACGGGCGTATCCTCAGCCTGTTTCGGCGCGCGATACGATTTAAACAGCAGGTAGATTACC
>JBAZCE010000006.1:38433-38842 GCA_041671105.1 Gallionella sp. | reverse complement strand
ATCGGGATATGCTGCGTTTTCGGATCCTGTTGCAGACGACGGCACACTTCGTATCCATCGATTTCCGGCATCATGATATCCAGCAGGATCAAATCAGGCGGATTGCCGGACTGGGCAATTCTTACCTCCTATTCGCCGCTGCTTGACACCTTGACGTGGTATTTATCCTTGAGCAGCCCGCTCATCAGCGTCAGATTATCCGGGGTATCATCCACCACTAAAATAGTCGGCTTTTGGGTGGAGTTCAGCGAATAGGTCATGGCATTTTCGCCCTAATTAGTTTAAAAACATGCAGAGACTCAAATCTTGTTAAGCGGGCCTGCCTGTTCAAGCAGCAGCAACGCCTTCTCGAAATCGAACTGCTTGACAGCCTTATCCACTTTTGCAAAAAGTTCCGAACCCAGCGCTA
>JBAZCE010000006.1:12091-38423 GCA_041671105.1 Gallionella sp. | reverse complement strand
CCAACATGTCGCAAGCCTCGCTGTCATCGCTGGCCAGCAACGCCTGAAGAAGCCCCAATACCTGAACCGCCTCGGCATGATTCGGCACGGTTGTCACATGCTCCTCAGCGGGCAGAAACGCGTTAAGTGCAGCGACCAGCGTTGATTGCGCATCTGTAAACAATGCAACCTGTGCATCGATATTGGCTGCACCCGTTCTGAGCGCGGCCTCCAGTTCATCCGCCATCTCCTGCAATCCCGTCGCACCGATATTGCCGTTTACCGCCTTTGCAGAGTGAGCGATACGTTCTGCAGTGACAATATCACCGCCATCCAGCGCTGCACGCAATTCAGAAGGTGTATTTGCCTGATTGCTTACGTATTTGCGCAGCATACTGAGATAAACCTGCTTCTTACCGACGACACGCTGCAACCCCAGTTCGACATCCAGCCCGTGGATAACAGGCAACTCACCCTCAGTCCTGTCGGCCGCAAGTTTTTCGCTGAAATTCGCCATCAGCGTTTGTCTCGGCTTAACCCACCTGAGCAGGGTACGGAACAACTCATCAGGATCGATGGGCTTGGTCAGATAGTCGTTCATACCGGCCTGTGCGCATTTGTCCTTGTCTTGTTGCATCGCATTCGCGGTCATTGCAACAATAGGCAAATCCCTGAATAACGGATCCTTGCGGATTTCCATCGTCGCCTTCACGCCATCCATGACCGGCATATGCATATCCATCAATACGATATCGTAGCTACGACCACGCACCATATCCACGGCAATCTGGCCGTTATTGGCGACATCAACATCAAAACCAGCGTCCGAAAGCAAGCCGATCGCCACTTCCTGGTTAAATTCGTTATCTTCGACCAGCAGAATAGACGCCCCCCGGATTACCGACATTGCCTCGATGAGATTCGGCACATCGATACCCGGCGCCGACACCTCTTCACATCGCCCGCCCAACACCCGCATCGTCGTATCAAACAAAATCGACGCCGTAACCGGCTTGATCAGGGTATATTCCAGCCCGGCAGCTTTTGCTTCCTTCATCACTTCTTCACGCCCGTAAGCCGTCACCATCATAAGGTGCGGCATAGGATCCAGAGACAATTCGTGAATGGCACTGGCAGTTTCAATCCCGTCCATACCGGGCATGCGCCAATCGAGAAAGACGATTTCATACGGATTACCTGCTGCTGCGGCTTTTTGTACGGCGGCGACAGCATCAACGCCCCCTGATACTTCATCAACCCTGAAGGACATGCTCGATAACATTTCATCAAGCACCTTGCGCGCCACATCATTATCGTCCACAACCAACACGCGACGTCCGCGCACATCCGGCATCGGCAAAAAGTTTACCGCCTTGCCGGCAGCCTTACCCAACCTCACCGTAAACCAGAAGGTACTCCCCTTGCCGACGACGCTTTCTACCCCGACCTCGCCCTGCATCAGTGCTGCAAGCTGTTTTGAAATCGCCAATCCGAGTCCGGTACCGCCATACTTGCGGCTGGTTGAATTATCCGCCTGCTGGAAGGTTTGGAACAATTTAGCTTGTTGCTCCCCGGTGATACCAATGCCGGTATCGCGCACTTCGAAACGCAACAGCACATCGTGCTCGGTTTCCTCCACCACATGTGCTGCTATGACGATTTCACCCTGCTCGGTGAACTTAACCGCGTTATTCGCGAAGTTGATCAGAATCTGTCCCAGCCTTAACGAGTCGCCGTTGAGATATCTGGGCACATTGCGGTCGATATCGAAGACCAGTTCTAGTTCCTTGTTCGATGTTTTATCGGAAATCAGACTGGCAACGTTGCCCAGTACTTTTTCCATTTCAAAATCTGCCTGCTCTATCGTGAGCTTGCCGGCTTCTATCTTGGACAAATCGAGAATATCGTTAATGATGCTGAGCAAGTGCTGTCCGGAGCCTTGTATTTTTGAAATGTAATCGCGCTGTCTGGGCGTCAACGTAGTGCCCAGCACCAAATGGGACATGCCGATAATTGCATTCATCGGCGTACGGATTTCATGACTCATATTGGCCAGAAATTCACTCTTGGCCCTGTTGGCATTTTCTGCGACATCTTTTGCCCTGCGCAGACTATCCGTTTGTTCAGCGACCACTTTTTCCAGATTATCGCGATATTTGATAAGCGATGCCTCGGCCTTTTTACGCTTGGTAATATCTTGCGCAACATGAGAAAAACCGCGCAAAATACCCTCGCCATCACGACTGGCCGTGATGACGACATCGGCAATAAATCGTGTGCCGTCTTTGCGTACACGACGACCTTCAACCTTATAACTTCCTTCGGTTGCCGCCACGCCTAATTCATGCTCGGGGATTCCCAGCTCTATATCTTCCCTTGAATAAAACTGCGAAAAAGACTTTCCGACGATTTCATCCGTCTCATAGCCGTGAATTTGTTCGGCTCCGACGTTCCAGTCCTGAATCTGACCATCCGCGTTCAACATAACGATCGCATAATCCTTGACGCCGGACACCATCAGCCGGAATTGCTCCTCGCTCTCCTCCACCCTTTTCTTAGCTTCGCGCAAGGAATGAAAATAAAGAAGCAAAAAAGCCGCCAGCAGAATGACAAATCCGCCCATTGAGACCAGCAGAATTAAATTGCTCTTGCGCTCCAGCAGTATGGCGGGCCATTCCGTCAATTCGGCCTCGGCAAACACCTTCAAACCATACTCATGCAGATCACCCGACACGAGCACATGCGGATTTTTTTCACTGCGGATTTGCTTCAGATCCCCGTAAGCGCTTCCCTGCCATGGCTCAATTTTGAGCTCGTCAAAACTGAACTTCCGGTAAAGATCGAAACGCTTTTTCGCGGTCAACTTGACGACTGAGGCATCGGGAATAACCATCATTTCCATGTCGTGCTCATGCGCCATGATGATGACGCCATTGGAATCCGCCACGTACGCATCCGCCTGACTGGTCAGGAAAGAGAGCTTGGGGATATCCACCTTGGCAACGACCGCCCCCGCAAAAGCGCCGTTTACCATGATAGGTGTTGAAAAATACAACCCCGGAATATGGGTCGCCTTCCCCATCGCATATTGCATGCCTTCACGACCGCCGTAAGCCTCCTTGAACCAGTCGCGATCTGTGTAGTTTGTCCCGATCGGGGTCGCAGCCGCATCCCAACTGCTGGCTGATATGCAGACGCCATCGGTATCGACTACAAAAATCATATCGATGTTCAGGGCGCTCCGGTTCAGATCCAAAAACTTGTTCAGATTGCTGATGGCAGGATCAGTCAGGCTACGCTTTAAAATAGCCTCCTTCGACAAGGATGAATTTTTTCCCCTGTAATCACTGGCCACTTGCTGCACCTGGATCGATTGCCCAAGCACCGTTGCCACGCCGGCAATCGAGTGAAAATTACGCAGCACGCTATCGGTCATATCGGCTGCAGTCTCCTGTGCATGAAGCTGCTCTTTCTTGACCAGTGCATCGACCTCTTGCTGAGTGCTTTGCCAGACCATAAACCAGGCAAGCATCGCCCACAGCGCCAATAACAGGGTCGCCCAAAGCGCCACATTTCGTAATTTTATTTCAAGAAAACGCTGCATGTATTTCCCAGTTTATCTCGCCGCCGCAAAACCTGATTGCGGACTGACATCTCAATTCAGTTGCTGCCCATGCTCGCGGGTTGCGTGGAACTGCACCTTCGGCCAACGTTCCTGCGCCAGTCTCAGATTGACCCCGGTATCGGCCAGATAGGCGTAATTGCCATCCACGTCGCGAGCCAGGCGGCTCTGGTTAGCCTTGACGAATTCTCCCAGATGAGCCTTATCGGCACAAGTCACCCAACGCGCCGTATGAATGCCTGCGCGCTCAAACACGGCATCCACGCCGTATTCCGATTTCAGGCGATGCTCCACGACTTCAAACTGTAACTGCCCGACCGCACCGATCAGCGGATTGCTGTCCAGCAGAGGCTCGAAAACCTGCACAGCCCCCTCCTCGCCCAACTGACGCAGCCCCTTTTGCAATTGTTTGGCTTTCATCGGGTCACGCAGCCTTGCACGGCTAAACAGCTCAGGCGCAAAGTAGGGAATTCCCTTGAAGGTCAGCGCCTCGCCTTCAGTCAGCACATCGCCGATCTGTAGCTGACCGTGATTGTGAATACCGATGATATCACCCGCATAAGCCTCATCCATGCGCATGCGCTCGTTGGCCATAAACGTCACCGCATTGGCAAGCTTCATGTCCTTTCCGGTGCGGCGATGACGAACCTTCATACCCGATGTGTAACGGCCTGAACATACACGCAAAAAAGCGATGCGGTCGCGGTGATTCGGATCCATGTTGGCCTGAATCTTGAAGACGAAGCCGGTAAAAGCAGGCTCGGTCGGTAAAACCATCCGAACATCCGTGGCGCGGGGCAACGGGAACGGAGCCCAGTCCACCAGCGCCCGCAAAATTTCGCGCACGCCGAAGTTATTCACGCCAGAACCGAAGAACACCGGCGATTGCTGTCCGCGTAAAAACTCCTGCAAATCGAATGATGCTCCCGCCCCCATGACAAGCTCAGTCTCGTCGCGCATGGTCTGCATCTCGCTCGGACATTGTTTAGCCAGCTGATCGATCTGCGCACCTTGCAAGATTTCGACTTCCTGCCCGGCTTTCGCCTCCCCCGGCAAAAAACGCAGCACCTGATCGTTCAGCAGGTGATACACCCCCTGAAAGCGTTTTCCCATACCGATAGGCCAGGTAACCGGTGCGCACTTGATCTTCAGCACCGATTCAATCTCGTCCAGCACTTCCAGCGGTTCGCGCACTTCACGATCCATCTTGTTGATGAAAGTGATGATAGGGGTGTTGCGCAACCGGCACACTTCCAGCAATTTTATGGTCTGCTCTTCCACGCCCTTGGCAGCATCCACCACCATCACAGCGGCATCTACCGCCGTCAGCACGCGATAGGTATCTTCTGAAAAATCCTGGTGACCCGGCGTATCGAGCAGGTTGATCACGCAATCATCGAAGGTAAACTGCATCACCGAGCTTGCCACAGAAATACCGCGCTGCTTCTCGATCTCCAGCCAGTCGGAAGTTGCATGGCGTCCGCTCTTTCTCGCCTTCACCGTTCCTGCCATCTGGATCGCGCCACCGAACAGCAACAGTTTTTCGGTCAGCGTGGTTTTACCTGCATCAGGATGAGAGATGATCGCAAAGGTGCGGCGACGTTTTACCTCGCGCACAATACCCTCTGGACTTGCTGTTAATTCGATATAACTGCTTTCTGCTTGATTCATTTTTTTACACCACAAAAAAAGGCTCGCTAAGAATTAGCAAGCCTTATATTCATTACGCGAAATACTTTTCGCACTATAGCACACACATCACAGCATCTGAACTACATCAGCCCGATTCGCTGATAAGCCGAAACAATATTTCCATTCATTGATTGCGAGGTTGTCACATAGTTCTGCTGGATAGCCAATCGAGCAGACAAACTTGTCGCCTGATTGCCAAGCGACGCAACCGATACACCCACATTACCCGTCGCCGACAATTCACGGCTTGCCACCTGAGCAGCCTGAGCGCCAATCTTTGACAACACCGCCGTCACGCCGGCAGGATTTGCGGTCAGAGCCTTTTGCAACGCAACCGTATCGACGGTTAGCGCACCCGTTGATGCATTAACGCTGATACCCATCGCACTCAGATTAGTCGTGCTGGTACTTCCCATCACCGACTTTAAATCCCGTCCGACAGCCTGAGCGCGAACATCGTTTACCAGCGAGCCTGTGCCATTAACAGAGGCGTATGCCAATGTGGTTGCATTATTATAGCTGGTCGCAAACGCCTGCACCGCACCGACAACTGACGCAGCCGTGGAGGCGCTTGTAATACCGGACAAAGTCGCTGCTGCAGGCTGCATCGAAACGAGATCAGACTGAATTTTGGAGTAAGCGGACAACTTGACATTTGTCGATGCGATCTCACTCGCCACCCGTGCATTAGCAGCTGACAAAGGATTCGTTGCCAGACTGCTCTGGTTTGCAGATGACGAATTTTGATAGGTCGCCGATAAAAGCGCACTCATATTAAGCATCGAATAACCGGACATCAATGTAACAGCCATCTCCGCCTCCTAATCGCAACTTTTAAATTCACACAAATACTGACTCACGCGAAAAAGAATACACCGCCTGCGTAAAATTGCAAACCATTTCATCATCAAAAAAATGCGGCGTATTTTTGCCGCATCAAAAGAAAAAACCAGAACGGTGAAGTTCTGGTTTTTTAATTGGTGGCCCGGGGCGGAATCGAACCACCGACACAAGGATTTTCAATCCTCTGCTCTACCGACTGAGCTACCAGGCCTTTTACTGCACTCTTGAACAAGTTTTGTGTAACGCCACCTGCCTTGAGAGCGGCGCATTATACCTACTTTTTCGAGAACAGCAATACAAACTGTATAAAACAAACTGTATAAAACAACAAACCCCGCCGAGGCGGGGTTTGTTGTTTGTATTGCTGGCATCTTTTAAAAAGCGGCGACATGTCGCCGCACTCCAAAAATTACATCATGCCTTCCATACCGCCCATACCGCCGCCCATGCCGCCGGCAGAAGGCTTGTCTTCCGGCAACTCGGCAACCATGCAAGCGGTTGTCAGCATCAGACCGGCGATAGAGGCTGCATTTTGCAACGCAACGCGAGTCACCTTGGTAGGATCAACCACGCCCATCGCCAACATGTCGCCATATTCACTGGTAGCCGCGTTGTAACCGAAGCTGCCTGAACCTTCTGACACCTTGTTTACCACAACGGATGGCTCGTCACCGGCATTGGACACGATGGCGCGCAACGGCGCTTCCATGGCACGCAACACGATCGTGATACCTGCGTCCTGATCGTGATTGTCACCCTTCAAGCCGGACACAGCCACCTTGGCGCGCAGCAGTGCTACGCCGCCGCCAGGGACAATGCCTTCTTCAACAGCAGCACGGGTTGCGTGCAATGCATCTTCCACGCGCGCCTTCTTTTCCTTCATCTCAACTTCAGTCGCAGCACCCACCTTGATCACGGCAACGCCGCCAGCCAGTTTGGCCTTACGTTCCTGCAACTTTTCCTTGTCGTAGTCGCTGGTCGATTCTTCGGCTTGCTTGTTGATCTGACCGATACGCGCCTTGATTGCATCTTCCTTGCCTGCGCCGTCGATGATGATGCTGTTATCCTTGCCCACTTCGATGCGCTTAGCCTGACCCAATTCAGCCAGAGTAGCCTTTTCCAGTGTCAAACCAACTTCTTCAGCGATGACCGTACCGCCGGTCAGGATCGCGATGTCTTCCAGCATCGCCTTGCGACGATCGCCGAAACCAGGCGCCTTGACGGCAACTGTCTTCAGGATGCCACGGATGTTGTTCACAACCAGAGTTGCCAGCGCTTCGCCGTCTACATCTTCAGCGATAATCAGCAATGGACGTCCCGCCTTGGCAACTTGCTCCAGGATAGGCAGCAGATCGCGGATATTGGAGACCTTCTTGTCATGCAACAGGATGTACGGATTTTCCATCAACGCCAGCTGACGATCCTGGTTGTTGATGAAGTAAGGTGACAGATAGCCGCGATCAAACTGCATACCTTCAACGATATCCAACTCATCTTCCAGACCCGTGCCGTCTTCAATGGTGATCACACCTTCTTTGCCGACTTTTTCCATCGCAGCAGCGATTTTTTCGCCGATCACGGTGTCAGAGTTGGCGGAAATGCTGCCAACCTGAGCAATTTCCTTGCTGGTGGTACAAGGTTTTGAAATCTTCTTCAATTCTGCAACAGCTGCGATAACAGCCTGATCGATACCGCGCTTCAAATCCATCGGGTTCATGCCGGCGGCAACGAACTTCATGCCTTCCATCACGATGGATTGTGCCAATACGGTCGCAGTTGTAGTGCCGTCACCTGCAACATCGGAAGTCTTGGAAGCGACTTCCTTAACCATTTGCGCGCCCATGTTTTCGAACTTGTCTTTCAGTTCGATTTCCTTGGCGACGGATACACCATCCTTGGTGATAGTAGGCGATCCATACGAGCGATCCAGCACTACGTTACGACCTTTAGGTCCCAGCGTAACTTTGACTGCATCAGCCAGAATATTGACACCGACCACCATCTTGCTGCGTGCTGCGTCGTGGAATTTTACGTCTTTAGCTGCCATGTTTATTTCTCCTAGAAATTCAGTAATCTTGAGCCAAGTTCAAAGCTAAGGTGAGGCAAGGCGGCAACGAACTCGTGACGAAGACAGTGCATCAAGCACGGCTAGGAACGAGTTAGGAAGCTAACGCAGCATCACCGACGATTTGAGCTTGGATTAGGCTTCGACTACGCCGATGATGTCATCTTCGCGCATGGTCATGTATTCCTGACCGTCCATCTTGAATGCCTGTCCTGCATATTTACCGAACAGCACGCGATCGCCCACTTTAACTGTCATGGCTTGCAGACGTCCGTCGTCTCCGACCTTGCCATTGCCCACGGCGATAATTTCGCCTTGATCCGGCTTTTCGGTAGCCGCATCGGGAATCACGATACCAGAAGCGGTTTTACGCTCTTCTTCCATACGCTTGACGATAACGCGATCGTTCAAAGGACGAATTTTCATACTTATATCTCCTGAATCAATGAATTAAATTAAATGCAGCGGCCTGATTTAGATAAACCCCGCCCGCAAGCGCTAACAATGGGGATCGCTGCTCGCAATTTCAAGGGCGGAGGTGAAATTTATTTTGCCGCGGGGAGTGCAATCTTGTTGTCTTTACTATGCTGATAATCGTGAAAGATGTGTTCGGCAGACAAAACCTGATACGAGCCATCTTCATTGCGCAGCGTCGTATCCTTCAGACGGTAGGTGTAGTGCCCGCAAGTCCAGAGATCGTAATTGCGCATGTGAGTGCAAAGACAGGTCTTGTCCAGGACGGAATACTTCTTGGCATCAGGATTTTCTGCAACCACACGGTTATAGGCATCGATGTAGGCGCAACCACCGTTGCCGTCGAGCAGATAGCCGTACGCTTCGCAGTTCGGACGTATCCCCGAGCCGATTGCAGGACAGCCTTTCAACATACGCATCGGATAACCTGTGGGCGATATCATATTCACTTCGATATCTTCTTCGCTGGCCTTGAAATACTCCTGCTGCACCTTTTTCGGAATACCGCACTCATCGGCGACGGTAAAACGTGTCGCCACCTGCACCGCAGCGGACCCCGTCTCCAGATAACTCACCGCATCGCTGCCGGTAAAAATACCGCCTGCAGGAATGACCGGAATATCCAGGTGCTCCGTTTTCATGAACTGCTGAATCTCGGCGACGATGGTGCGCAGGTCGTACTTCGCCCAATCCATACCAAATCCCAGATGGCCTCCGGCCAAAGGGCCTTCCACCACGACGAAGTCGGGCAACCGGTTTACCCTGGCATTTTTGCGCAAAAACAATTGCAGCGCACGCACCGAAGATACGATGATACCCAGCTGCGCATCGCGAAAACGCGGATGATCCTGCATCATGGTAAATGAACCCAGATGCAGCCCAGCAGCAAGCGTGATGCCGTCGATGCCTTCGTCCAACGCAGTCAAAAGGCGCGTGCGCAACGTTTCGCGCGGCGCATTCATGGTCAATTTTTCCATGCAATTGACAAAGATCATGCCGTCGCCACGCTTCGCCTCCATCGTGCTGCGAACATGCAGGCGGGTCGCCTCGGCAACTTGCGCCAGATCGAATTGCACGATGGACTTGTCGGCCTTTTGAATGTTCAGCTTATAGAGCTTCTGCTTGTCGCTGACAAACTTGGTCTTATAGCGACGGTCAGTCACCGTCGGCAGCATCGCATCGGAAATATGCCCCACTCCACCTAAACGCGCCGCCTCCAAAGCCAACTCGGCGGTGGAAATATCCACCCCCATACCGCCTATCATGATCGGCACTAATTCACGCTTACCCAAGCGCAGGCGGAAATCATCTACACATTTCATTGCTACCATCCTCCAACTGTCGCCCTTAAATCTAAAAATCAGGGTGTTATAAATAGTTATATCTGACGCACTTTAAGGTGCGAAGAATGCCACAGATGGCGCAATACTCAAAGCGAAGCGAACATTGTCAGTGACAATTTTGCAAAAACTCCGTTCTGCTCACCGAATCACCCGCCCGTTAAAGACGCAGTATTTCAGTTTTCCACCACCCTGAAAATCTCATCGATAGTCAGGTAAACTTTAAAGTCACAAAATTCGTTATGATTCACCGATGCAAACCAATACCGACCTGATCGACCGCTCGCTCTCTGCCGTCTGGCATCCCTGCTCGCAGATGAAACACTATGAAACGTTTCCGCTGATACCCATCAAGCGGGGGCAAGGCTCATGGCTGTATGATTACGACGGGAAAAAATATTTGGACGCCGTCAGCTCATGGTGGGTAAACCTTTTTGGCCACAGCAATCCGCGCATCAACGCGGCGCTGCGCGATCAGCTTGAAAAGCTGGAACACGTCATGCTGGCGGGGTTTACCCATGAGCCGGTGATTGAACTCTCCGAACGACTGCGCGAAATTGCGCCACCCGGCCTCGGGCATTGCTTCTATGGTTCGGACGGTGCCTCAGCCACCGAAATCGCGCTCAAGATGAGCGCACACTATTGGCGAAATTCCGGCCTCCCCGACAAATCAAAGTTCATCAGCCTGAAAAACAGCTATCACGGCGAGACGCTGGGCGCATTGTCAGTCACGGATGTCGCCTTGTTCCGCGATGCTTATGGCGCGTTGATCCGGCAACAGGCAACGGTAGCAAGCCCGGACGGGCGCGATGCAGCACCTGGCGAGTCGAACGAATCATACGCGTTGCGCTGCGCAGAGATGCTGGACGCTCACTTGCAACAGCATCACTCTCAGCTTGCCGCCTTCATCATCGAGCCGCTGGTGCAGGGAGCTGCAGGCATGGCGATGTACCATCCCGCATACTTACGACGGGCACGGGAACTTTGCGCAAAATATGACGTGCATCTGATCGCCGATGAAATTGCGGTCGGTATGGGCAGAACGGGAACGATGTTCGGCTGCGAACAGGGTGCGATAACCCCCGACTTCCTGCTGATCTCCAAAGGCATCACCGGCGGTTACCTGCCCCTGTCTGTCGTGATGACCACAGACAAGATATACCAGGCTTTCTATGGCGACCAGATCGCGCGCGGCTTCCTGCATTCGCATTCCTACACCGGAAATCCGCTGGCCTGCCGTGCCGCGCTGGCCACGCTGGATATTTTTGCACAGGACGATGTCTTGGCCGCCAACCGCCTCAAGGCGGCTTACCTTAACCAAATTGCGCAACCGTTGCAGGAATTGCCTGCGGTGCAAAACTGGCGCAACACCGGCATGATCTGGGCTTTCGAGGTAAACACAGCGCATGCGGATTTTGCGCAACGCTGCTTCCAGCTTGGCTTGCAACACGAATTGCTGCTGCGCCCGATGGGTCGAACCGTCTACTTCATGCCGCCTTACACAATCTCCGAGGATGAAATGCAGCAGCTGGTCACAAGCACAAAAACCATCATCGAGACGCTGACATGAAAGCGATATTGACAGTTCTGCTGCTTGTATTGGGTTTTAACACACAGGCCACCCCGCTGCCTGAGTCCGTTGTGCGAGAGTTGCAGAAGGCGAGCATCCCGACGGATGCCATCGCCATCGAAGTGCGCGAACTGGGAAAATCGTCGCCGCTCATCAGCCATAACGCCCATCTGGCAATGAACCCGGCCTCGACCATGAAGCTGCTAACCACCTATGCGGGACTGCAAATACTCGGCCCCGCCTACCGCTGGAAGACAGAAGTCTATCTGGACGGAAAACTGGAAAATGGTGTTTTATACGGCAATGTTATTTTCAAAGGCTATGGCGACCCTAAGCTGACCATCGAAACCTTCTGGCTCTGGCTGCACGAACTCCGTCAGCGCGGTTTGCGCGAAATCAGAGGCGATGTTGTGCTGGATAGCAGCTTTTTTGCAAACGAGAATTACACGACCATCGACAACAAACCTGCTCGCGCCTACAACGTGGCGCCGAACGGGCTTTTGCTCAACTTCAATGCCTTACACCTGCGCCTGCTGCCGAACGGGGAAAAAACCACCGCGCTGCTGGAACCGGAACTGCAGGGATACCAGCTGGACAATCGTATTACAACCTCGAATACCTTGCCGTGCCACAGGGAAGACGCCTACCAATCTCGTCTGGCAGGGCATACCATCGTGCTGGAAGGACAGATTCCAGCGCTGTGCGGCGAGGCTCAGGACTATTTTTCACTGTTGCCGCACAACGCGTATTTCTTCGCCGTGTTCAGCGCCTTGTGGCAGGAACTTGGCGGACAGGTGCAAGGCCAGGTACGGACAGGGCGAGTACCGGAATCACTGAGCGCCTTTTCCACACACCTTTCGCCGCCGCTGTCCGAGGTAATCCGCGACATCAACAAATTCAGCAACAACACCATGGCACGCCAGTTGTTCCTGACCCTGGGAACAAATGATTCGCCAGTTGCCAGCATTGCACGCAGCACCGGGGCCGTTGCTCAATGGCTCAAGAAACAGCAATTACAATTCCCCGAACTGGCATTGGAAAACGGCGCCGGCCTGTCGCGAACAGAACGTATCAGCGCACGCCATCTGGCCGATATCCTGCAAAATGCGTCAAACAACCCGCTCTCTGCCGAACTGGAAGCATCACTGCCGATACTGGGTATGGACGGCACGGTCAAAAGCCGCTTTAAAGAGGACGAAATCGCAGGGCACGCCCACCTTAAGACAGGGTCACTGGAAGGCGTAAAATCCATTGCAGGCTATGTACACGCCGGTAGCGGCAAGCGGTGGATCATGGTATTCATCATTAACCACCCGAATGCAGCGCTGGGACAACCGGCACAGGACGCGCTGATCGAATGGCTGCAAAAAGCGCATTGATGTGGTTTTTTTGCAACAGCGTTATCGGCATTGCCTTGCACAACATGTCACAGCGCTATACGATCTTCACCGCTGCTTGCTGCATTTGAAGCCGTCATTAATCATCCAACGGGAGAATCCATCATGAAAAAAATCGTTATTGCTGCATTATTGTCCGCCGTCACAGCTACATCTGCTTTCGCTGCCGATGAAGGCTTTTACGCCGGAGTGACACTGGGTCGCACCAGCACCAGCAATCCATATCCCGGCACCGCCATGACCAAGTCAAAAGACACCGTAGCGGGCATTCTGGGCGGCTATCAGTTCACCAAAAACTGGGGTGCAGAGGCTTTTTACACCGGCGGCGGCAAGTTCTCTGCTGTCGATCGTGTTAACAGCACCGCCAGCGGCAAAACTGACGTCTGGGGCATCGTTGGCACAGGCACACTGCCTCTGTCTGACGCTTTCTCGCTGTACGGCAAGCTGGGCTATGCCAGCGCCAAGACCAGCGCATCTGGTGCAGGGCTTGCAGTCACTGGCGCAACTCGCGCTGCGGCCACCTATGGTCTGGGCGCCACCTACAACGTCAACCCGTCTGTCGGCATCCGTTTCGGCTGGGATCGCTACGCCGCCGCAACTCAGAGCGGTTTAGTACTTGGCGCTAAGGACAACTTCAACACCAACGTTTACTCGCTGGGCGCTGTAGTCAAGTTCTAAGCCAAACTGACGTCAAAAAAGCCGGACTTGTTCCGGCTTTTTTGTTATTACAAACCCAGTTCGCTCCACATCTCATCCACTCGTTTTTTTACCGCAGCATCCATCACGATAGGCGTACCCCACTCCCGCTGCGTCTCGCCGGGCCACTTATTGGTCGCATCCAGCCCCATCTTGCCACCGAGACCCGATACAGGACTCGCAAAATCCAGATAATCGATCGGCGTGTTTTCAACCAGCAGCGTGTCCCGAACCGGATCGGCACGCGTAGTCAGCGCCCAGATCACCTCCTGCCAGCTGCGCACATCGACATCGTCGTCCACGACGATGATGTATTTTGTGTACATAAACTGACGCAGATAAGACCAGATACCGAACATCACGCGCTTGGCGTGACCGGCATATTGCTTTTTGATGCTCACAATCGCCATGCGATAGCTACAGCCTTCCGGCGGCAAATAAAAGTCCACGATTTCCGGAAACTGCTTTTGTAACAGCGGCACGAATACTTCGTTGAGCGCCATCCCCAGCATCGCCGGCTCATCGGGCGGCTTGCCGGTATAGGTGGAATGGTAGATCGCATCGCGACGCATCGTGATCCGCTCTATCGTGAACACAGGAAATTTATCCTGCTCGTTGTAATAGCCGGTATGGTCGCCGTAAGGCCCCTCCAGTGCAACCTCCCCCGGATGAATCACGCCTTCGAGCACAATTTCGGCAAAAGCCGGCACTTGCAAATCGCTCCCCAGACACTTCACCAGTTCGGTCCTGCTGCCGCGCAACAATCCGGCAAACTGATATTCCGACAGACTATCAGGCACCGGAGTGACCGCACCCAATATCGTGGCAGGATCGGCGCCAATCACTACCGCGACGGAGAACGGTTGCCCCGGATTTTTCACGCAGTGATCGCGAAAATCCAAGGCGCCGCCGCGATGTGCCAGCCAGCGCATGATGACCTTATTCGGTGCTATCACCTGCTGACGATAGACGCCCAGATTCTGACGCGTTTTTTCAGGCCCTCTTGTCACCACCAACCCCCAGGTGATCAGCGGCGCGACATCGCCAGGCCAGCAATGCTGGATCGGCAAACGACTCAAATCCACATCCGTGCCTTCCCACACCACCTCCTGGCAGGGCGCACTGGACAAAATTTTAGGCGACATGTTCAGTACCTGCTTTAACACCGGCCACTTGTCCCAGGCATCTTTCAAACCGCGCGGCGGCTCGGGCTCTTTGAGATAGGCCAGCAACTTACCCACTTCGCGCAGCGCCGCAACCGACTCTTCGCCCATCCCTAATGCGACACGGCGCGGCGTGCCGAACAGATTTGCGAGCACCGGCATGTTGTGCCCTGCCGGATTCTCAAACAATATCGCGGGCCCCTGTGCGCGCAGCACACGGTCACAGATTTCGGTCATTTCAAGATGCGTCGAAACAGGCAAACTTACCCGTTTGAGTTCACCGATTTTTTCCAGCTGCGCGATAAAATCTCGCAAGTCGCGGTATTTCATTTGTTCACCCATAAATGTAGGGGCGTATGGCAATACGCCCTCATGCATCAATAATATTTCTCTTCGCCTTCCGGCCTGGTCTTGAAGCGCTTATGCAGCCAGAAATATTGCTCAGGCATTTCACACACGCGATGCTCGATGAATTCATTCATACGCCGCGCGTCCGCTACATCATCGCCGCTCGGATAATTCTCCCACGCAGGATAAAAGGTCAACACATACCCCCCTCCACCCGGCAATACACGGGTGATGCCGGGCACAACTTTAGCCCCGGTCATTTGCGCAATGCGCGACACCGAAGTCATCGTCGCAGCCTGTACGCCAAAGAACGGGACAAACACACCATCCTTGACGCCCTGATCCTGATCCGGCGGATAGATAAAAGGCATGGCGCGGCGCATCCCCTTGATGATGGGACGCAGCCCCTGCTGGCGCGAATAGAGATACTGATTGCGAAACCGGGCGCGTTTTTTCAGGAGCAGTTCAGTCAGGTAAACGTTTTTCTGATTCGCATACATACACACCGTGTCGGTCTGCTGTGCGACCCACTGCCCGCCGGCATCCATGCCGACAAAATGCGGCGTGAGCAAAATGGCCGGCTGCCCCTGGATCGCGTTGAAGTGTTCAATCCCTTCTACGCGAATCAGACTATTGATGCGTACGGCACTGGCCCACCACAGAATACTGCGCTCGATCAGACTGCGCGTGAACATTTTGAAGTGATTTCTAAGAAGAATGCTGCGCGCCTGCTCGCTCATCCCGGGAAAACACAGCTTGATATTGATATTCCCCACGCGACGTCTTTCCGCCGCCAACAGATAGAGCAGCGAACCCGCCCCGTTGCCTATCGCAACGATGACACGGAACGGCAGAAAATGGATCAGCCACAAAATAAAAACGCCAAGCCGAATCAGCATCACAACCCCTTGACTGCGTCGGGAGGCAGAACACCGCCCGGTACTTTGTAGCGGTTATAGCTCCACAGATATTGTTCAGGGAAAGCATGTATCAGCCGCTCCAGTGCCGCATTTATTTGCTGCGGGACTGACAGTGAGAAATCCACCTGCAAGGGTTCAAAGCGAATGATATAGCCGCGCCCCCCCGCCTCCCGCTCGGCACTGACCAGCAGAACAACAGCGCCGCTGGCTTCTGCCAGCCTTCCCACCAGCGTCATGGTGTAGGCAGGACGACCAAAGAAATCGGCCCACTCACCTTCGCCTTCGCTTGGCGCCTGGTCGGGCAACAAACCGATTGCCTCACCGCGCTTGAGCGCTTTATAGAGCAGGCGCACACCGCTTAAATCCGCTTTGGCAAGTTTAGCCTGACCGCGCTCGCGACCGCTGCGCATCTCACCCTCCAGCCAGCGCAAGCGTGGCGGACGATACAGCGCAGTAATCGGCGCGTGTTGCGCCAGATAGAGCGCACACATTTCAAAACAGCCCAGGTGTGGCGTTAAATAAATGATGCCGCGACCACTTGCCCGGGCGGCTTCGACATGCTCGGCGCCCTGACAGTCCAGCACACGGCTCAGCACTTCTTCGTAAGGCCGCCCCCACACCCAGGGCAATTCGACAAGCGCTTTACCGGCTTCATCTATCGCACCGGACAGCAGCTGCCGCCCTTGTTCGTCATCCAGCGAATAACCCGCCTGCCGCAGATTTTCCCGCATGCGCGCGGCATACCCTCCGGAAAACGCATAGGTCAGCCGACCGAGCAATGCTCCCAGACGATGCAGGAGACTCAACGGTAAAGACGACAACAAGCGAAACGTAATTTTGAAAATAAATGTAGTCATGGGTGGCAATGCTACCAACTTTTAGGAATTTTGATAGAATGCTTTTTTTAATGTCAATCTAGCGGGGAATCATGAGCGAATTTCTGTTTACATCCGAATCTGTATCCGAAGGCCATCCGGACAAGGTTTCCGACCAAATATCCGATGCCATTTTGGATGCGATTTTAGCGCAAGACCCGTATGCGCGTGTAGCAGCCGAAACACTGACCAACACCGGGCTGGTGGTTCTGGCAGGCGAAATCACCACCACAGCGAATGTCGATTACATTCAGGTTGCGCGCAATACCATCAAGCGCATCGGCTATGACAACACGGAATACGGCATCGACTACAAAGGCTGCGCAGTACTGGTCGCATACGACAAGCAGAGCCCCGACATCGCGCAAGGCGTGGATCGCGCTTCCGACGACTTTCTGAATCAAGGCGCGGGCGATCAAGGCCTGATGTTCGGTTACGCTTGCGATGAAACCCCCACCCTGATGCCGCTGGCAATTTATCTCGCGCATCAAGTGGTACAGCGCCAGGCGCAATTGCGCCACGATGGCCGCTTACCCTGGTTGCGTCCTGATGCCAAGTCACAAGTCACCATCCGCTATGTTGACGGCAAGCCACATTCCATCGACACCGTCGTATTGTCCACACAACATGCGCCGGAGACCACACTGGAAACGATCCGCGAAGCTGCGATTGAAGACATTATCAAACCGATGCTGCCTAAGGAGCTGATCAAGGGCAACATCAACTTCCTGGTCAATCCGACCGGTCGTTTCGTCGTCGGCGGACCACAGGGCGATTGCGGTCTGACTGGCCGCAAGATCATCGTGGACACCTACGGCGGTGCGGCACCTCACGGCGGCGGCGCTTTCTCCGGCAAGGATCCGTCAAAAGTGGATCGCTCTGCCGCTTACGCAGGCCGTTATGTGGCAAAGAACATCGTCGCAGCGGGTCTGGCCAGCAAATGCCTGGTGCAGGTTTCCTACGCGATCGGCGTTGCCAAGCCCACCAGCGTGATGGTTGACACGTATGGCACCGGCAAAATTTCCGATGACAAACTGACTGAACTGGTGCTGCGCCATTTCGATCTGCGTCCAAAAGGCATCGTGCAAATGCTCGACCTGTTGCGTCCGATCTACGAGAAGACCGCTGCTTACGGCCACTTCGGCCGCGAAGAACCGGAATTCACATGGGAACGAACCGACAAGGCGGCAGCGCTGCGTGCAGACGCAGGACTGTAAGTCCACGCCTGCGGCGCAGGGTTTCAAGAAGATTGTTACCGGCTCAACACCCTGACAATGCAGCATAAAAAACCGCACCCGGGCTACGACCAGGGTGCGGTTTTTAATTTGTGAGGCATCTGCGAATTATATTGCTGCGTGCCGACTCAGCGCAAAAATAACAAACCGACTTAGCAAAAATATTTATTTACGTTTATAATCCGCACCCTCCGAGAGGTGCTGCAGCGGTTTTAAACCCCCGTCAGGCTCGGAATTTCGTTTCAACGGCACCTGTTCATTAACCAATACAATGAATGGAGTACCTATGAACGCTGCTACAAACGGATTCACCGACTACATCGTCGCCGACATGTCCCTGGCTAGCTGGGGACGCAAGGAACTGGCAATCGCCGAAATCGAAATGCCAGGCTTGATGGCCATCCGCAATGAATATGCAGCCAGCCAGCCCCTCAAGGGCGCACGCATCACAGGCTCACTGCACATGACCATCCAGACCGGCGTGCTGATCGAGACACTGACGGCACTGGGCGCTGAAGTGCGCTGGGCATCCTGCAATATCTATTCCACACAGGATCACGCCGCCGCTGCAATCGTCGCAACCGGCACGCCGGTATTCGCAGTCAAAGGCGAATCGCTGACCGAATACTGGGATTACACCCACCGCATCTTTGAATGGAAAGATGGCGGCTTGTCCAATATGATTCTGGACGACGGCGGCGATGCTACCCTTTTGCTGCATCTGGGCGCGCGCGCTGAAAAGGACGCCTCCCTGCTGAACAACCCCGGCTCGGAAGAAGAAATCTGCCTGTTTAACTCGATCAAGGCCAAGCTAGCAACTGACGGCACCTGGTATTCCACACGTCTTGCCGCAATCCTGGGCGTGACCGAAGAAACCACCACCGGCGTACATCGCCTGTACCAGATGCATGAGCGCGGCGAATTGAAATTCCCGGCCATCAACGTGAACGATTCGGTCACCAAGTCCAAGTTTGACAATCTGTACGGTTGCCGTGAATCTCTGGTAGACGGCATCAAACGCGCTACCGATGTAATGATCGCCGGCAAGGTCGCAGTCATCATCGGTTACGGCGACGTGGGCAAAGGCTGTGCACAAGCCATGCGCGCGCTGTCAGCGCAAGTATGGGTTACGGAAATCGATCCGATCTGCGCACTGCAAGCCGCAATGGAAGGCTACCGCGTGGTCACGATGGAATATGCCTGTGAACACGGCGACATTTTTGTCACGACCACCGGCAACTACCATGTGATCACGCATGATCACATGAAGCGCATGAAGAATCAGGCTATCGTATGCAACATCGGCCACTTCGACAACGAAATCGATGTCGCGTCTCTGAAGCAATACACCTGGGAAAACATCAAGCCACAAGTCGATCACGTGATTTTCCCTGACGGCAAGCGTATCCTGTTGCTGGCCGAAGGTCGTCTGGTCAACCTGGGTTGCGGCACGGGCCATCCGTCCTACGTGATGTCTTCTTCTTTCGCGAACCAGACCATCGCTCAGATCGAACTGTTCACCCGCACCAGCGAATATCCGATCGGTGTATACACGCTGCCTAAGCATCTGGATGAGAAGGTTGCACGTTTGCAACTGACCACGCTCAATGCTGAGCTTAGCGAATTGACCGACCAGCAAGCGGCTTACATCGGGGTGCCAAAGAACGGCCCATACAAGGCTGACCACTACCGCTACTAAAAACAGGATCGAGGATTGAGAATTCAGGATAGAGGGAAAACCCGCTGTCCTGCTTTTATCTCAATCCTCACTCCCCAATCCTCGCTCCTCGCCCTTCAATCCTGATTAAGGGGATTCGCATGAAACTCATCTTGATCTGGATACTGAATGCGCTGGCATTGATCGCCGTGACGAATTTCGTGCCTGGCATACAGGTCGGCGGTTTCTTTGCCGCGCTGGTTGCAGCGTTCCTGCTGGGGTTGGTCAATACACTGATCCGCCCCTTGCTGGTACTCCTCACCTTACCGGTCACGATGCTCACGCTGGGCCTGTTTATCTTTGTGATCAACGGCCTGCTGTTCTGGCTGGTAGGCTCGGTGCTGCGCGATTTCATCGTGGATAGTTTCTGGCATGGCATACTGGGCGCATTGCTGTATAGCCTGTTTTCGTGGGCTCTTTCGGCGGCGGCCGCACAATTGATGAGAAAATAATGAAAATCCATTTTTGCGAGCATCCGTTATACGGATTGCCTGCCAAAAACACTTCGGGCGAATGCTGTACACTCACGCATTACTGAGCGTAGCGGTCGTAGCTTCAGCTACGGGAACCGCACGGCCCACCCCTTGCGGGTGCGCCTATCTTAGCGATATGTCTCGTCGTTCGCTGCGCGGCTCCTTGCGTTTCATCCCGAAATTCTGCATTTTAAAGGTTTCATAAATGAGCAACTCACATATTAGTTTTGAATTCTTCCCACCCCAGACAAATGAAGGCGTGGAAAAATTAGCCGCAGCGCGCAAGCTGCTGGCAACGCTTAATCCCGAATTTTTTTCGGTGACCTTCGGTGCGGGCGGCTCCACCCGTGATCGCACGCTGGAAACCGTCACACAAATCAAGGCCGAAGGATATGACGCCGCGCCGCATCTGTCCTGCGTCGGCTCAACCCGCGAGAACATCCGCGCCATTCTCAAGACTTACCGGGATGCCGGTATCAGGCGCATCGTCGCCTTACGCGGCGACCTGCCGTCAGGCATGGCGACCGCCGGCGAATTCCAGTATGCCAACGAACTGGTTGAATTCATCCGCACCGAGAGCGGCGATCATTTTCATCTGGAAGTCGCAGCGTACCCTGAGTTTCATCCGCAGGCCAAATCGGCGCGGGACGATATTGTTAACTTTAAGCGTAAAATCGATGCGGGTGCCAATTCTGCGATCACTCAATATTTTTACAACGCCGACAGCTATTTCCATTTCGTTGATGAATGCCAGAGGCTTGGAATTACGGCCCCCATCGTCCCCGGAATCATGCCCATCGTGCGCTTCTCGCAGCTGGCGCGTTTTTCCGACGCTTGCGGTGCGGAAATTCCGCGCTGGATGCGCAAGACCATGGAAGGTTTTGGCGATGACAACGAATCAGTACAAGCCTTCGGCCTTGATGTGGTGACTGCCATGTGCGAAAAACTGCTGGCGGGTGGCGTACCGGGGCTGCATTTTTACACGCTTAACCAGGCAGCTCCCTGCATGGCAATCTATGAAAGACTTGGATTATCCATCGCGCATAGCACGTTACCCTCTCCCCAACCCTCTCCCGCAAGCGTGCGAGGAAACGAACGAATCGCTACGCGAACTTCAACCTTATGAGTCAATTACGCGCACCTGAACTGTTATTACCCGCAGGCTCACTGGACAAGATGCGTGCTGCCTACGCCTTCGGCGCGGATGCGGTCTATGCCGGCCAGCCTCGCTATTCGTTGCGTGCACGCAACAATGAATTCAAGCTCGAAGAGTTGCAGATTGGCATCCAGGAGGCTCATGCGCTGGGTAAGAAGCTGTTCGTCGCAAGCAACCTGATGCCGCATAACGCCAAGGTCAAGACCTATATGGCGGACATGGAACCCGTCATCTCCATGAAGCCGGATGCGCTGATCATGGCCGATCCCGGCCTGATAGCTATGGTGCGCGAACGCTGGCCTGAAGTGCCGGTACACCTGTCGGTGCAGGCCAACACCGTCAATTACGCCGCCGTGAAATTCTGGAAATCGCTGGGGCTCACCCGCGTCATTCTTTCTCGCGAACTGTCGCTGGACGAGATCGAGGAAATTCGCCAGCAATGCCCTGACATGGAACTTGAAGTCTTCATCCACGGCGCGCTGTGCATCGCCTATTCGGGGCGCTGCCTGCTGTCCGGCTATTTCAACCACCGCGACGCCAATCAGGGAACCTGCACCAACTCCTGCCGCTGGGATTACAACATAGACAACGCCGAGGAAAACGGCACAGGCGATATCCAGAAAATCGACTTCAATTTCGACAAGGCCTTGAGCGAAAGCGCGCTGTCCGATTGCGGCGGACAATCGCGCCATCCGATGGCAGACCGGGCGTATGTGATCTCGCGTCAGGATCATCCGGGCGAACTGATGCCTGTGATGGAAGACGAGCACGGCACCTATATCATGAACTCCAAGGATCTGCGCGCCGTCGAACACGTCGAACGACTGGCAAAGATCGGCATCGACTCGCTGAAAGTCGAAGGGCGCACCAAGTCCATTTATTACGTGGCGCGCACAGCCCAGGTGTACCGTCAGGCGATAGACGATGCCGTCGCCAACCGTCCGTTCAATCTTAACCTGTTGGGTGCGCTCGATGCGCTGGCCAATCGCGGCTATACCGATGGTTTTTATGAACGCCATCACACCCACGAGCAGCAGAACTACATGCGAGGTCATTCGGAAAGTTCACGTCAGCAATATGTCGGCGACATCGTATCCTGCGAAAACGGCATAGCACTGATCGATGTGAAAAATAAGTTTCAGGTCGGCGACAAGCTCGAAATCGTCCACCCGAAGGGCAACCACATCATCGAACTTGCCGCGATGCAGGACAAAAATGGCGGAACAATCACTGTTGCACCCGGCAGCGGACATATAGTGCAGATCCCGTTGCAGGGCGATCTGTCCGGCGGCATGATCGCGCGTTTTTTGTAGGCCCGTATCAAGTTTCAGCCAGATCAGGATACGCACGACCCGAGGTCGGTGTACAGTGCAATTGCCGTAGCCAATCGTGAGCACGCCCTTTGACAGGAGATGAACCATGAACTGGAAAAACACCGAAATTCGCTACGGATCATTGACCATCGGCATCCACTGGCTGATGTTGCTGTTGTTCATCGCGGTGTATGCCAGCATTGAACTGCGCAGCTTCTATCCCAAAGGGAGCGATCCCCGGGAAGCATTGAAGACCTGGCACTTCATGCTCGGCATGCTGGTTTTCGTGCTGGTCTGGCCGCGGATTGCAGCACGCCTGTCCGGCCCCGCGCCCGCCATTGAACCCGCCATCGCACCCTGGCAACAGTTATCCGCAAAGCTGCTGCATCTGGCGCTCTATGCATTCATGATCGCGATGCCGCTGATCGGCTGGCTGCTGCTTTCCGCATCCGGCAAACCGATTCCGTTTTTCGGCCTGGAGCTGCCTGCGCTGATCGACAAGAACAAGGACACCGCAAATCTGCTTAAAGAGATACACGAAACCATCGGCACCGCAGGCTACTACCTGATCGGCCTGCATGCGGCAGCGGCCTTGCATCATCACTACATCAAACACGATAACACCCTGACCCGGATGCTCCCCGAGCGAAAATAATACGCCCCTTACACCCCGACCATGATCCTCTCATCCCTCTCCCAATCCGACCGCTACGCGGGTCTGCACCCGCTGTTTCCGCTGGCATTTGAATACATGCGCAACACCGACTTAGATGCGCTCGCACCGGGGCGCTACAACATCTCAGGCGACGATCTGATTGCGATTGTCGAACATGTACCGGGGCGCACCCGCGAGATGGCAAGACTGGAGGCGCATCGTCGCTACATCGACATTCAACTGGTGCTCGACGGCACAGATGAGATGGGCTGGAAGCCGCTGGCGGACTGTTACAACCCGGTAAGCGATCACAGCATGGAAAAAGACATCCGCTTCTTCCATGATGCGCCCGCCACGTGGATCGCCACGCCGCCGGATCATTTCTGCATCTTCTTCCCCGAAGATGCGCATGCACCGCTGGTAAGTGCAGGGCAGATACGCAAGGTGATATTCAAGATTGCCGTGTAGCCGCCGAAGCAGTACTGTCGGTTATAATCACAGCCAAAATCAACACAGGACATTCGACATGGCAAACAAACAATTCATCCAGACCCCGGACGCACCCGCCGCTATCGGCACCTATTCACAGGCAATACGTGTAAATGACACCGTATATCTGTCCGGGCAAATCGGACTCGATCCTGCCACCATGCAGATGGTGGATGGCATCGATGAGCAAATCCATCGCGTATTCCAGAATCTGCGCGCCGTGACGACCGCTGCCGACAGCAACCTTGACGGGATCGTCAAGCTCAACGTGTATCTGACCGATCTGAAGCACTTCGCCAAGGTGAACGAAATTATGGCTGAGTATTTCCAGCAACCTTATCCTGCGCGTGCCGCAGTGGGTGTCGCCGCACTGCCGCGCAATGCGCTTGTGGAAATGGATGGAGTGCTGGTCGTCCAGGGCTAATCCCTTTAAATTCGATATTTAATACAATTCGCTTACACTGAGCTATGTTCTTTAAGATAAACGGCGAAATATCAGGTATCGAGACCATCGCGCAAGGTTCTGGCATTCGTTGCCTTGGCAGGTTGCAAAGAGCTTATGGCATTGGTAGCTGGAAGAAGAAAAAGGCTTTGCCGCTGTTATATTTGAGGACGGAGCTTCTGCACAGGCCGAAGTACATTGGTATGAGGCACATGGCATTGGTAAAATGGAAATGAAAATCAAAGAGTTTATTTGAGGTGCATCATGGAAAAATACGTCATCTGCCTGAACAACGAAGGATATGCAGCATCGCTGGAAGTGCGCAAACTTTACGAACTGCTGCCAGACAAAAAAGCCGAGGCCATGCACTGCATCCGAATTGTGGATGAGGATGGCGAGGATTACGTTTATCCGGAAAAATTTTTCATGCCGCTGGAAGTATCCGAATCGGTATCCCTCGCTCTGCATAAACTGGCAGCTTGATTGCCATCTTGCCAGATTTAAAGGCACGAACTGTGGCCTTAAAAAGTGGCCTTGGTCAGCATCAAACGTATTCGTCCGCATTAAATTGACCGTTCCTGCCAAAATTTCTCCTGCCACCCTGGCCAGGCTTGCCAAGCTGGGCATCCACCATCGCGCCGATCTGTTGCTGCATCTGCCGCTACGCTACGAGGATGAGACACAACTTGCACCGATAGCCACCATAGAACCGGGTGAAACAGCGCAGGTGCAGGGCATCATCACGCATGCGGAGATCGTTTTTAAACCGCGCCGCACCCTGATCTGCCGCTTGCAGGACGAGAGCGGAGAATTGTATCTGCGCTTCCTGAACTTCTATCCCAGCCAGACCAAGCTGCTCACGGTGGATCGCCAGATACGCGCGATAGGCGAAGTGCGCATGGGTTATTACGGCCTGGAGATGGTGCATCCGAAATGCCGCGCAGTTGGCGATGCGACACCACTACAAACCAGCCTCACGCCGATTTACCCGACTACGGCAGGGCTGTCGCAGGCTACGCTCAAAAAACTGGTCGCCAACGCCCTCGAAGTATTGCCGGCGCCAGATCATCTGCCGGAAATTATCCGCAACCGCGCAGGTCTTCCCGGTTTCTTGGAGAGCATCAGGATTTTGCACGCCCCGGCTGAAATCGATCCGGAAGATCGCAACACACCGGCCTGGCGACGCATCAAATTCGATGAATTGCTGGCTCAGCAACTCTCGATGCGGGTGCACCATCGGGAACGCAGCCGGCGAGTCGCCTCCGCGCTCAAAGCAAAAGGCCATTTTACCGCCGCATTGCTGAAAAACCTGCCGTTCAAACTCACAAACGCACAGCAGAAGGTATTCAAGGAGATTAGTCGCGATCTGGCAAAGCCGCATCCGATGCAACGTTTGCTGCTGGGCGATGTCGGCAGCGGCAAGACCATCGTCGCAGCCCTCGCAGCGCTCCAGGCCATCGAGAACGGCTATCAGGTCGCCCTGATGGCGCCCACCGAAATTTTGGCGGAACAGCATTATTTAAAGCTCACCGACTGGCTTGCTCCGCTTGGCATCGAACCGGTCTGGCTGTCAGGCAGCCTGAAGAAAAAAGACAAGCGCATTGCCGTCGAAAAAATCGCATCGGGTGAAACACTCCTTGCCATCGGCACGCACGCGCTGTTTCAGGAGCAGATCAGTTTTTATAAGCTGGGGCTTGCGATAGTGGATGAACAGCACAAATTCGGCGTGCAGCAACGGCTGGCGCTGCATGCCAAGGGCAAGCAACCCGCACATCCGGGTAAAAAAAACGCCGAACCGCACCAGCTGATGATGAGCGCGACGCCGATTCCGCGCACCCTGGCGATGAGCTATTACGCAGATTTGGACG